>NZ_JAHUWE010000013.1:0-259982 GCF_019219225.1 Pseudomonas sp. PDM32 | reverse complement strand
AAGTACCGTAGGTGCCGGTGAAAGTACCGGGGGTGATCGGGCCAGTACCTTCACCGATGGTTACCCGGTCGGCGCCTTGCACGTCGTTGGTCAGCACGTTGCCGTTGAGGGTCAGCAGGGTTTCCGAGGCGATGCCATTGCTGTCGTCGACCGCTTGGGGCACGTCGTCGACGATGTTGACGTCCAGTGAACCGGTCGCCGTGGTGCCGTTGTCATCGACCAGGGTCACGGCGAACTGCTCAGGCAAGGTGTTGGCGCCGTTGGCCGTCGGATGCGCTTCGTTATCGTTGAGGGTGTAGCTGTAGCTCACCACACCGGTGGCGGCGTTGAAGCCGGTGATAGTCAGGGTGCTGCCCAATGGCGTGGTGATTGATTGCGGGAAGCCCGCCGCCACACCTGCAGTGACCACGGCGATGCCGCCGACGGTCAGGCTGGTGACGCCGTCCAGCGCGGTGACGGTGAAGGTGCCGTTCTGGGTCAGCGCCGTGGCATCCGGGGTACTGCCATCACTGAGGTTTTTCTCGAAGACGGTCAACTCGCCGCCCTCGACGTTCAAACCGCCAATCGTCACCGGATCGTCGTTGTTGTGGATCTGCAGCACCAGGTTGGCGGTGCTGGTATCGCCGTCCGCGTCGGTGATGGTGTAGGTGAAGGTGTCCGTGCCGTCGCCACCGCCGTGCAAGGCTTTGAAGTCGGCGTCGCTGGTGTTGAGGGTGTAGGTGTAGGTGCCGTTGGCATTCAGCACCAAAGTACCGTAGGTGCCGGTGAAAGTACCGGGGGTGATCGGGCCAGTACCTTCACCGATGGTTACCCGGTCGGCGCCTTGCACGTCGTTGCTCAGCACGTTGCCGTTCAGCGTCAACAAGGTTTCCGAGGCGATGCCATTGCTGTCGTCGACCGCTTGGGGCACGTCGTCGGCGATGTTGACGTCCAGTGAACCGGTCGCCGTGGTGCCGTTGTCATCGACCAGGGTCACGGCGAACTGCTCAGGCAAGGTGTTGGCGCCGTTGGCCGTCGGATGCGCTTCGTTATCGTTGAGGGTGTAGCTGTAGCTCACCACACCGGTGGCGGCGTTGAAGCCGGTGATAGTCAGGGTGCTGCCCAATGGCGTGGTGATTGATTGCGGGAAGCCCGCCGCCACACCTGCAGTGACCACGGCGATGCCGCCGACGGTCAGGCTGGTGACGCCGTCCAGCGCGGTGACGATGAAGGTGCCGTTCTGGGTCAGCGCCGTGGCATCCGGTGCACTGCCGTCGCCGAGGTTTTTCTCGAAGACGGTCAACTCGCCGCCCCCAATATTCAATCCGCCAATCGTGTCCGGGTCATCGTTGTTGTGGATCTGCAGCACCAAGGTCGCCGTACTGCTGTCACCATCGGCGTCCGTCAGCGTATAGGTGAAGCTTTCGGTGCCGTCGCCACCGCCGTGCAGCACCTTGAAATCGGCGTCGCTGGTGTTGAGCGTGTAGGTGTAGGTGCCGTTGGCATTCAGCACCAGGGTGCCGTAGGTGCCGGTGAAAGTGCCGGGAGTGATCGGCCCGCTGTTTTCACCGACCGGCACACGGTCAGCGCCTTGCACATCGTTGGTCAGCACGTTGCCATTCAGCGTCAGCAAGGTTTCCGAGGCGATGCCATTACTGTCGTCGACCGCTTGGGGCACGTCGTCGGCGATGTTGATATCCAGCGAACCGGTGACGCTATCGCCATTGCTGTCGCCTGCCACCACGGCGAAGTGTTCACCGAGGGTATTGCCCCCCTCACCGCTTGCATGGGTTTCGGCACCGTTGAGGGTGTAGCTGTAACTGACCACACCGGTGGCGGCGTTGAAGCCGGTGATAGTCAGGGTGCTGCCCAATGGCGTGGTGATTGATTGCGGGAAGCCTGCCGCCACGCCGCCGCTGATCACGTTGATGCCGCCGATGCTGAGGCTGGTCAACCCGTCGGGTGCATTGACGGTGAAGGTGCCGCTTTGGGTCAGTGCACCAGGGTTCCTCGCCGAGCCGTCGGCCAGGTTGGCCTCATTGACGGTAAGCTCGCCATTCTCCACCGACAGGCCATCAAGGGTGACCGGATTGTTCGGCACCTCAGGCGTAACTGGCGGCACCACAGGGGTCTCGGCCGCTACGACGCTGTTGTCCGGATTAGCGTTCAGGCGTTCTTCGGGAAGTTCGGGAATGCCGTTGAAACCGGCAGTGGGAAAACCGATGATGGGATCGACTCGCCCACCCACTTCTTCGAGCATGACGAAACTATGGCCGCTGCCCGCGATGCCACCCGGTACACCGGCAGTCGTGGTAGGCCCGGCAGCAGTGGCTTCAGCGGTCTGGGTCGGGTCGTCGCCCGCCGCAATGGCTTTTTGCAGCTGCTCGACATCCGTCAGCTGTGCCTGGCTCGGCGTCACCGCCTCGGACGAGTCCACGTGGGGAATCTGATTGGCGAGCAATTGCGGGGTCATCTGCATGCTGCTGCCGCGCCCGAGGGTCAGTTCCTGGCCATTTTGCAGATGCACCGCTACCGCGCCCTCGGCGCCGGTGCTCAGTTGGTCGCCGGCGAACAGCTTGTCCCCCTCGACCAGCGCGCGCCGGGTGCCGTCGCTCGCAACCGCGAACACCTGACCGATGACCTTACTGACGATTCCTATGAGCGTAGCCATGTGCACTTCCTCCGCTGCCAACCGCTGTTGGCACCTTGTTTGTGCGAAGAACGTGCTCATGGCTCAAGCGGGTTGTCTGGCGAATCGTGTTCCGGGTCCCGGTTTACTTGAGTAAGCCGTGGCCCCGGCAACGATCTCGCCCAGCCATTCGCTCACGGCGCTGTTTACGGTTTGGGGAAAACTCCTCTGCAATCAATGGCATCGGATCCCTGTGCGCAACAACGTTGCCTGTGAACGATGCGTAACGATCTTGAATCACCAAAGTGACAAAAAACCGTCACCCAAGATCGCTAGCGTCCCTCCCCTCCAGCACTTCTCCGCTCTATGTCGATAAGTGGATTGGAACTTTTCTCAAACCCCGACGAGCGCCCCAGAGCTCATAAAACAAGGGCTTTCGAATTGAACAATGTGCTGGATTTCGCAGAGCGCATAAGTTTTTTTTGGCATAACCGTTATGAAAAAAATTTCTTAGCTACGCTTCAGAATGTTCTTAGCTCTTTTGTTAAAGTCATGAAACAACTTTACCTATAAATGTCGTCAAATAATTGGCGACTGATAAGCACCATCAGGAATCAGGGAGATGTACATGCGCCTATTAACCCCCCTCTGCAGCGCGGTTCTATTGGCCATGGCCTGCTCGTCCCAGGCTCAGGCCATGACGCTGACCGAAGCGATCCAGAGCACCATCGCGACGCACCCGGAGCTGGCATCGCGGGTGGACAGCCGTCTGTCGGCTGACGAGGACGTGAAGGTCGCCAAAGGGGGCTTTTATCCATCGGTAGATCTGAACGCTGCTTACGGGCGCGGGTACAGCGATAACACCAATACCCGGGCGCTCGGCAATCACCACACCGAAACCCTCAACTACACCCAGTCGGAATTGCGCCTGCGGCAAATGCTTTTCGACGGGTTCAACACCGCCAATGAAGTCGATCGCACCAAAGGCGTGGTCAACTCGCGAGCCTATTACGCTCAGGGTACGGCTCAGGATCTGGCCCTGCGCACCACCGAGGTCTATCTCGAGGTGCTCAAGCACCGCGAACTGGTGACCTTGGCCAAGAACAACCTGCAAGCGCACTTGCGGGTCAACGACCAGATCGGCCTGCGCACCCAGCGCGGCGTGGGTAGCAACGCCGATGCCGACCAGTCCAGCGCTCGCCGGGCACTGGCAGAAAACAACCTCGACACCGCCGAAGTCAATCTGGCTGACGCCGAGTCCAACTTTTACGCCGTTGTCGGGCGTATGCCCGATGAGCTCGAAGCCCCGCCGTCGATTCGCGGTGAAGTCCCAACCTCCCTGCCTGAAGCCCAGCAGAGCATGGTGGAAAACAACCCTTACCTGAAATCCGCCCAGGCCGATGTGCAGTCGGCCGAAAGCCAATACGAAGTTGCCAAGTCGCCCTTCTACCCACGCCTTGACGCCGAGGCGGCAGTAGGCGCGAACAACAACGTGCAGGGTGACGAAGGCCACGACAACGAGTGGCGGGTCGGCGTGGTGATGAACTACAACCTGTTCCGCGGCGGCAGTGACAAGGCGCGCCTGGCCTCCGACGCGCACAAGATCAACCAGGCCATGGACATCCGCAACAATGCCCTGCGCCAGCTCAACGAGAATATTCACCTGGCCTGGAACGCCATGGTCAATGCCAAGAAACAAACCCCGACCGCCCGTGAATACGCCGACACCAGCAAGCGCGTACGCATTGCCTATCAGGATCAGTTCGGCCTCGGCCAGCGGACCCTGCTTGACCTGCTCGACAGCGAAAACGAACTCTACAACGCCAACCGTCGCTACACCGAAGTGCGCTACACCGAAGAGTTTTCGATGTACCGCGTGCTGGCGAACATGGGCCAGTTGTTGAGCAAACAACGGGTCGTACTGCCCGCCGACGCGATCGCCCAGACCGAAGTGAAAAACGAAGCTCGTCTGCCTGAAATGAAATAACGAAGTACCCGTGCAGGAGTTGCCGCAGGCTGTGATCCTTTTTGAACGTGTTTGCTGAAAAGCAAAGTCAAAAGATCGCAGCCTGCGCAGCGCCTACAGTGAGATATGCAGATATCTGTCAATTGCCGTAGTGCAACGGGAGCAATCAATTTGACCAGCATGGAACCCGGCAACACTGGTGTCGATCCGCGCCTGAGCTTCGATGACCCGCTTCTGGACGGTCTGTTGATCCTCTGCAAACTCCACGGTGCGACGGTCAGTCGCGCCAGCCTCAGTGCCGGGCTCCCCATGGCACACCAACGCCTGAGCCTGGACCTGCTGCCCCGAGCAGCAGCCCGGGCCGGTTTGCAGGCGCGCCTGCTGCGCCGTGACCTCAAGGACATCTCGCCACTCAACCTGCCCGTGCTGCTGTTGCTCAACAACGGCCGCACGGCCGTCCTGCGTCGTTATGCCGAGGACGGCAAGGTGCTGATCCTGCCCTGCGAAGCCGACGGCGGTGAACAATGGCTCAGTCCTGAAGAGCTGGCCGAACACTACAGTGGCCAGGCGCTGTTTGCCCGGCCACGCCACGAACTCGAAGACTTGCGCTCGCCGCTGGTGCCTCGGGTCCAGGCCTGGTTCCGCGATACGTTGAAGCTGTCGAAATGGCTATACAGCGACGCAATCCTGGCGAGTTTCCTGATCAACCTGCTGGGTCTGATGGTGCCGCTGTTCGTAATGCAGACCTACGACCGCGTGGTGCCGAACCAGGCCACTTCGACCTTGTGGGTGCTGGCGATCGGTCTGCTGATCGGTACCGCTTTCGAACTGGTGCTGCGGGTCGTTCGCGCGCACCTGTTGGATACCGCCGGCAAGAAAACCGACGTGATCCTGTCGGCCACCCTGTTCGAGCGCATCACCGGCATGGCGATGAAAGCGCGGCCGGCGACCATCGGTGGTTTTGCCCAAAGCATTCATGACTTCCAGGGCCTGCGGGAGTTTCTCACCGCCGTGACCCTCACCAGCCTGATCGACCTGCCCTTCTGCCTGCTGATGCTGCTGGTGATCGGCCTGCTCGGTGGCTGGCTGGTGGTGATTCCGATTCTGGCGTTTCCCGTCACCATCATATTCGCCATGGTGATCCAGGTACGCCTGCGCGACACCGTACAGAAAAGCCTCAGCCTCGGTGCCGAACGCCAGGCGTTGCTGATCGAAACCCTCAGCGGCCTGGAAACCCTCAAGGCCTGCAGCGCCGAAAGCGAACGCCAGCACAAATGGGAAAGCACCCACGGCGCCCTCACCCGCCTCGACAGCCATGCGCGCAACCTCTCGGCCCTGGCCACCAACGGCACGCTGTTCATCCAGCAGATGTCCGGCATGGCGACCATCGTCGCCGGGGTCTACAGCATCATCGCCGGCAACCTCAGTGTCGGTGCCCTGGTGGCCAGCTACATGCTCGGCAGTCGAGTGCTGGCGCCGCTGGGACAGATCGCCGGCCTGATCACCCGCTACCAGCAAGCGCAACTGACCATGAAAAGCACCGACGCGCTGATGGGCCTGCCCCAGGAGCGCGACACCAAACAACGGCCTCTGGAGCGCACCCAACTGCAAGGCGCGCTGGATGTTGTCGGTGTGACCTTCCACTACAACGGCCAGAATACCCCGGCACTGGCCAACGTCAGTTTCAGCGTGAAACCCGGTGAGCGAATCGGCGTGATCGGTCGCAGCGGCTCGGGCAAAAGCACCCTGGCGCGGCTGGTGATGGGCTTCTACGAACCCGAAGAAGGCCAGCTATTGCTCGATGGACTGGACTTGCGACAGCTGGACGTCGCCGACCTGCGCCATCAGATCGGTTACGTCGCTCACGACCTGCCGCTGCTGGCCGGCAGCCTGCGCGATAACCTGACCCTCGGCGCGCGCTACATCAGTGACTCACGCATGCTCGAAGTAGCCGAACTCACCGGCGTCACCGAACTTGCCCGGCAACACCCGCAAGGCTTCGACCGGCCCGTGGGCGAGCGCGGACAGTTGCTGTCCGGTGGTCAGCGCCAGGCGGTTTTGCTGGCCCGTGCCTTGTTGCTCGACCCGCCGATCCTGCTGCTCGACGAGCCCACAAGCGCCATGGACAACAGCAGCGAAGACGTGTTGCGGCAAAAACTTCACGGCTGGGTCCAGGGCAAAACCGTGCTGCTGGTGACTCACCGCACCTCGATGCTCAGCCTGGTGGATCGGCTGGTGGTGCTGGACAACGGACGGATCGTTGCCGACGGGCCGAAAGAAGCAGTCATCGATGCACTGCGCAAGGGCCGTGTCGGCTCTGCGGCTGTCTAGGAGTTGGCCATGTCTGCTGACCTGCCTGCTACAACGAAAGGACGAGGCTACTTCAACAGCTTCGGCAAAAGCGCCGAAGTCGAATTCATGCCGGAAACCGCCGGCGCCTCATTGCAGGACTCACCGCGCTGGTCGCGGATCACCGTGTGGCTGGCGGCGGCGTTGCTGATCAGCGCGCTGGTCTGGGCCAAATTCGCCGTGTTGCAGGAAGTCACCATGGGCGAAGGCAAGGCGATTCCGTCGAGCAAGGTCCAGGTGATCCAGAACCTCGAGGGCGGCATCGTCACCGAGATCTTTGTGCGCGAAGGGCAGATGGTGAACAAGGGCGACACCCTGCTGCGCCTGGATGACACGCGCTACCTGTCGAACAAGGGCGAAAGCGAAGCCGATCGCTACGCCTTGACCGCACAGGTCGAACGGCTCTCGGCCGAAGCCGAAGGCCGGCCGTTCAAGCTGTCAGAAGAAGTGATCGCCAAGGCTCCGCAAGTGGCCGAAGACGAGCGCTCGCTGTACGAGCAACGGCAACGTCGGCTCGCGAGCGAACAGCGCACACTGTCGGAACAACTTCGGCAAAAAACCCAGGAACTGGCAGAGTTCCGCTCGAAACAGGGTCAATTCAGTTCTAGCCTGGCGTTGTTGCAGCAAGAGATGAACATGTCCACGCCGCTGGTGGGCACCGGCGCCGTGTCACCGGTGGAAATCCTGCGCCTCAAACGCAGCGCCGTGGAGATTCGCGGCTCGCTGAACGCCACCACCCTGGCGATTCCCCGGGCGGAATCGGCGATCAACGAGATCAAAAGCAAGATCGACGAGTCGGAGCAAACCTTCCGCTCGGAGGCCGCCAAAGAGCTGAACGAGAAACGCACCGACCTGTCGAAAATCACGGCATCGAGCATCGCCATCGACGACCGCGTGACCCGCACCACCGTGGTCTCGCCGGTGCACGGCATCATCAAGGTGTTGAAGGTCAACACCATCGGTGGTGTGGTCCAGCCCGGCAGTGACATGGTGGAAATCGTGCCACTGGAAGACAACCTGCTGATCGAGGCAAAGGTCCGCCCGCAGGACGTTGCATTCCTGCATCCGGGCCAGAAAGCCATGGTCAAGTTCAGTGCCTACGACTACACGATCTACGGCGGCCTGAGCGCCAAGCTGGAGCTGATCGGCGCCGACACCATCACCGACGACAAGGGCAACAGCTTTTATCTGATTCAGGTGCGCACTGACAAAAACCATCTGGGCGGGGATGTGAAACCGCTGCTGATTATCCCGGGGATGGTGGCGACGGTGGACATTATTACCGGGGAGAAGACGGTGCTCGATTACTTGCTCAAGCCGGTGTTGAAAGCGCGGACTGAGGCGATGCGGGAAAGATAAGAGCAAAAGATCGCAGCCTTCTGTAGGAGCTGCCGCAGGCTGCGATCTTTTGATTCACCCTCCATGATTACGCTGGTAAACCTCCTCCCCCATCGCCGCAATCTGCCCCTCGATCAACGCTTCGAACGGCTTCAACAACGGCGCAAACGAAGTCGGCGCTTCAAGGGTTTCCAGCGCCTGCGCAATCGCCTCCACTGTCGACAACGCCCCCGGCCCCGGTGCCTTGCGCAGCCGATAACGGGACACACCACCTTCGGCCAGCGTCACCCTCGGCAACGCCGCCAGCAGCGGATTGAGGTGCAGCATCTTTCGCGCCTTGCGCCAGGTGCCATCCGGGACGACCAGCAACATCGATTCATCTGAGGAGCCATAGGCTTTCATCTGCTGCGCTTCTTCGCCCGGAAACAACAACCGTGCCGTAAATCCCGGACGATTCAACAACACCGGCAAATCCTCGAACACCTCGCCCACGATCAACTCAGCGTTGTTCAAGCCCAACGCCGCCAACCGCGCCGTATTCAGCGCATGGTTCACTTCGCTCGGATGCTGCAAGAGCAAAACCCGGGTGCGGCTGTCGAGGCTCGGGATCAACGGGCACAGGCAGTGAGATTGCGGACGCAGGCAGCGCGGGCACTGGATTCTGGACATCTTCTTCACGCCTGATTCAGTTGGGCTTTAAGCAGGTCGCGGAACGTCTGGATCAGCGGCTCGCGGCTACGGCCCCGGCGCACTATCATCGAGAACGGCGCCTGATAACCAAAGGTCGCCGGCAGCAACACCCGCAAGTCGCCCTTGTCGGCCCAGGCCTGGGCGTAGTGCTCCGGCAGATAGCCGATGTAGGCGCCCGACAGCACCAGAATCAGCTGGGCCTCCATACTTTCAACGGTCGCGGCGCTGTGCTTGAAGCCGTGACGCGCCAGCTCGGCCTGGCTCCAGTAGCCACGGCCGACCATGCGCTGCTGGGTGATGACCTGCTCGGGAATGCGCCGCTCGTTGAACAGCGGATGCCGCGTGCTGCAATACAACCAGTGTTGCTCACGGTACAGCGGCATATACACCAGGCCGCTCATGCGCGTGGAAAACGCACCGATGGCCAGGTCGAGACGGTTGTCCTGCACGCCGAGCTGCAGTTCGTAAGGGCTCATTACCGACAGGTGCAAGTGCACGGCCGGGTGTTCCTGGCTGTAGGCACCGATGGCTTCGGCGAACGGCAGGGCCTTGTCGCTGACCGTGGAGTCGATCACCCCGAGGTTCAAGGTGCCGCGCAACTCGCCCTTCAGCGCGGCGGCATACTGCTCGAAGCCTTCGAGTTCGCCCAACAGACGCAGGGTTTCCTGATGGAACAACTCACCCTTGCTGGTCAGGCTGAACCCGCCACGACCGCGATGACAGAGTACCAGGCCGAGGGCCGCTTCGAGCTGGCTCATGTAGGTGCTGATGGCCGACGTCGAGAGGTTGAGCTCCTGCTGGGCGTTGGCGAAGCCCTGATGGCGCACCACGCTGACGAAGATGCGCAATAGTTTCAGGTCGGGTAAAGCGTTGGCCATGGGTACTCCTGACACCATTTGATTTCCAGCTGTCTCCTGTAGGAGCTGCCGAAGGCTGCGATCTTTTGATCTTGATTTTCGGCGGCTTCATGGTCGCCAAGAATGAAGATCAAAAGATCGCAGCCTTCGGCAGCTCCTACAGGGTTAGCCATCAGCCGTTGAACGAGTGGTGAAGTCTACCGCCGCCCTGGCCATTAGTTTAGAAAAATCTGAACTAAGTATTTGCCCGTAGCGATTCTTCCCGGCCACTACATTTCGCAGAATCGCTCCACAACGGTGCCCGTACCTTCCGTGAACGGCGCAACTCTATAAATAAAACAACGACGATGAGGCCCTACCCGTGGACAAGATTCTTCACCAACCACTGGGCGGCAACGAAATGCCGCGCTTCGGCGGCATCGCCACCATGATGCGACTCCCTCACTTGAATACCGCTGCCGGCCTGGACGCTGCCTTCGTAGGCGTGCCGCTGGACATCGGTACCTCGCTGCGCCCTGGCACCCGTTTCGGGCCTCGCGAAATCCGTGCTGAATCGGTGATGATCCGCCCGTACAACATGGCCACTGGCGCTGCGCCGTTCGACTCGCTGTCGGTTGCCGACATCGGCGACATCGCGATCAACACCTTCAACCTGCTGGATGCCGTACGGATCATCGAAGAGTCCTACGACAACATCCTCGAACACGATGTGATCCCCCTGACCCTGGGCGGCGACCACACCATCACCCTGCCGATCCTGCGTGCCATCCACAGGAAGCACGGCAAGGTCGGCCTGGTGCACATCGACGCTCACGCTGACGTGAACGATCACATGTTCGGCGAGAAAATCGCCCACGGCACCACGTTCCGTCGTGCCGTTGAAGAAGGCCTGATTGACCCGGACCGCGTGGTGCAGATCGGCCTGCGCGCCCAGGGCTACACCGCTGACGACTTCAACTGGAGCCGCAACCAGGGCTTCCGTGTGGTTCAGGCCGAAGAGTGCTGGCACAAATCGTTGGAGCCGTTGATGGCTGAAGTCCGCGAGAAAGTCGGTGGCGGTCCTGTCTACCTGAGCTTCGACATCGACGGTATCGACCCGGCCTGGGCACCAGGCACCGGCACCCCGGAAATCGGCGGTCTGACGACCATTCAGGCGATCGAGATCGTTCGTGGCTGCCAAGGCCTCGACCTGGTCGGTTGCGATCTGGTAGAAGTCTCGCCCGCTTACGACACCACCGGCAACACCTCGCTGCTGGCCGCCAACCTGCTGTACGAAATGCTCTGCGTACTGCCTGGCGTAGTCCACCGCTGAGGATGGTTCATGAACGAACGCGATCAGGTTCTGAAAGCCGCCGCCGATCTGGTGTCCGCTTTTGCCCGTAACGATCGCGAAGCGTACTTCGGCGCTTTCAGCGCCGATGCCAGCTTCGTCTTCTACACCCTCGAAAAGCCCCTGCTGTCGCGCGACGCCTACCAGGCGATGTGGGACGGCTGGCGCGCCGAGGATGGCTTCGAGGTGCTTTCGTGCACCTCGAGCAACGCCTTCGTCAGCCTGCAGGGTGACGTGGCGATTTTCATCCATGACGTAGCCACCGAGCTGCGCATGCAAGGGGAGCAGCACTTTAGCCAGGAGCGCGAGACGATTGTTTTCAGGAAACAAGCGTCTGGCCAAGAACAACAAGGCCTATGGCTGGCCTGCCACGAACATTTGTCCGCGATGCCGGAAGGGCTGCCACCCCCTTAGCCAACACAGGTGACGCTCACGCACGATGAGCGCGCCTTTATGATCGGAGCTGATCATGAATAACAACAACAAAGACCAAAGCCTTACGCAAATTGAAACCTACGGGGTCGAACAAATCCCTGACAACGAACGCACCGCAGGCCCGACGGACTTGTTCCGGATGATCTTCGGGGGTTCCAACACCTTTGCAACCGCCGTACTCGGCAGTTTCCCGGTCCTGTTCGGCCTGTCTTTCCAGGCGGGCGTCTGGGCGATTGTGCTGGGCGTATTGCTGGGTTCGCTGATCCTCGCGCCAATGGGCCTGTTCGGCCCGCTCAACGGCACGAACAACGCCGTGTCTTCCGGTGCGCACTTCGGCGTGCACGGGCGGATCGTCGGGTCGTTCCTGTCGCTGTTGACCGCCATCGCCTTCTTCTCGCTATCGGTGTGGAGTTCGGGGGATGCGCTGATCGGTGGCGCCAAACGCCTGATCGGCCTGCCGGAAACCGACCTGACCCTGGGCCTGGCCTACGGTCTGTTCGCGATCCTGGTGCTGACCGTGTGCATCTACGGCTTCCGCTTCCTGCTGTGGGTCAACAAGATCGCGGTATGGAGTGCCAGCCTGCTGTTCCTGCTGGGGATCTTCGCCTTCGCCGGTCCCTTCGATGCGAACTACGCCGGTAGCGTCAACATGGGCCAACCCGGTTTCTGGGCCGCCTTCATCGGTGCGGCACTGGTGGCCATGAGCAACCCGATTTCCTTCGGTGCGTTCCTCGGCGACTGGTCGCGCTACATTCCGCGTGACACCTCCAAGCGCCGCATCATGGCGGCGGTGGTGATTTCGCAGATCGCAACGTTCATCCCGTTCCTGTTCGGCCTGACCACCGCCACCATCGTAGCGATCAAGGCACCGGACTACATCGCGGCCAACAACTATGTCGGCGGCCTGCTGGCAGTCTCGCCGAGCTGGTTCTTCCTGCCGGTGTGCCTGATTGCGGTGATCGGCGGCATGTCCACCGGCACCACTTCGCTCTACGGCACCGGCCTGGACATGTCCAGCGTATTCCCACGGGTACTGTCGCGGGTCAAGGCCACGCTGCTAATCGGTGTGATGTCGATTGCCTTCATCTTCATCGGGCGCTTCGCGGCCAACCTGGTGCAGAGCGTGTCGACCTTCGCCGTGCTGATCATCACCTGCACCACCCCCTGGATGGTGATCATGATCATCGGCCTGCTGGTGCGTCGTGGCTTCTATTGCCCCGATGACCTGCAAGTGTTCACCCGCGGCGAGAAAGGTGGCCGTTACTGGTTCACCCACGGCTGGAACTGGCGTGGCCTGGGTGCCTGGATCCCTAGCGCGGCCGTCGGCCTGTGCTTCGTGAACCTGCCAGGTCAGTTTGTCGGGCCGCTGGGCGAAATGGCCGGTGGCATCGACATCAGCCTGCCTGTGACCTTGGGCCTGGCCTCGCTGGTGTACCTGGCGCTGCTGAGCCTGTTCCCGGAATCGCGCGAAGTGTTCGGCCCGAACGATGTTCGTAGCCGTGGTGCCAGCGCCGTTGCAAAAACTGAAATACGTCAGCCCGCCTGACACAGATCCACTTGTGGGAGCGAGCCTGCTCGCGAAGACGGCGGCACATTCAACATCGATGTGACTGACCGAACGCCTTCGCGAGCAGGCTCGCTCCCACAGAAAGCAGCCCCACAGAAACGCCTTTGTTTCACATAAAAAAGACAATCGGAGACACGCCATAATGGCTTTGGATTTATTCGTTGTACTCATCTACGCCGCCGCGATGCTGCTGCTCGGCTATTACGGCATGCGCAAGGCCAAGACCAACGAAGACTTTTTGGTCGCCGGTCGTAACCTCGGCCCAAGCCTGTACATGGGCACCATGGCTGCCACCGTTCTGGGCGGCGCGTCCACCGTGGGCACCGTGCGTCTGGGCTACGTGCATGGCATCTCCGGCTTCTGGCTGTGTGCCGCGCTGGGTTGCGGGATCGTGGCGCTGAACCTGTTCCTCGCCAAACCGCTGCTGAAACTGAAGATCTACACCGTTACCCAGGTGCTGGAAAAACGCTACAACCCGATGGCCCGCTCCGCGAGCGCGGTGATCATGCTGGCCTACGCGCTGATGATCGGCGTGACCTCGATCCTGGCGATCGGCACCGTTCTGCAAGTGCTGTTCGGCCTGCCGTTCTGGATCTCGGTACTGCTGGGCGGTGGCGTCGTGGTGATCTACTCGGCCATTGGCGGCATGTGGTCCCTGACCCTGACCGATATCGTCCAGTTCGTGATCAAGACCGTGGGCCTGATGTTCATCCTCCTGCCAATCTGCATGTACCGCGTCGGCGGCTGGGATGAACTGGTAATGAAACTGCCGGCGGCGAGCTTCAGCTTCACCACCATCGGCTGGGACACTATCATCACCTACTTCATGATCTACTTCTTCGGCATTCTGATCGGTCAGGACATCTGGCAACGGGTGTTCACCGTCAAGACCGCCAAAGTGGCTCAGGTTGCCGGTACCGCCGCCGGTATCTACTGCATCCTCTACGGCCTGGCCTGCGCCCTGATCGGCATGGCTGCACACGTACTGATCCCGGATCTGGACAACGTCAACAACGCCTTCGCCGCCATCGTCAAACTGTCCCTGCCGGACGGTATCCGTGGCCTGGTGATCGCTGCCGCACTGGCCGCCATGATGTCCACCGCCAGCGCCGGCCTGCTGGCCGCTGCCACCACCCTGACCGAAGACCTGCTGCCGAAACTGCGTGGCGGCAAACAGTCGAGCCTGGGCCTCAACCGCCTGGTCACCATGCTGACCGGTATTGTGGTGCTGGGTATCGCCCTGGTGGTCAACGACGTGATCAGCGCCCTGACCCTGGCCTACAACCTGTTGGTGGGCGGCATGCTGATCCCGCTGATGGGCGCGATCTTCTGGAAACGCGCCACCACCGCCGGCGCCATCGCCAGCATGGGCATGGGCTTCGCCACCGCGCTGCTGTTCATGTTCAAGGACGGCCTGGATGCCAACACCCCGATCTACTACAGCCTCGGTGTAGGCCTGGTGAGCTTCGTGCTGGTTAGCCTGCTGTCCCGTCGCACGGCTGTAGTGGCGAGCGCCGCCTAAGCTGAAACATAACGACTCGATGCTTTCTTCGACGAGTGTGGCGTCGGTTGCCACACTCGTTTTTTTTCGTCTGAAGGAAACTGCTCATGAAGATCGTCAGCCGCGATCAGTGGTTCGAAGTCAAACATCTCAACGACGGCATCCGCTTGATTCACGAGCCGTACATCCGGCCTTTCTACCGCTGCAACCTCTGGCACATCCAGGGCCGTGACAAGGACCTGCTGCTGGACAGCGGCTCGGGCCTGGTCAGCCTGCGCGAACAACTGCCGTGGATCACCGAGCGGCCGCTGGTGGCCGTGGCCAGCCACTGCCATTTCGATCACATCGCCGGTCATCACGAATTCGCCGAGCGCCTGGTGCATCCAGCCGAGGCGGACATCCTGGCCGCGCCGGATGGCGACAACGACTTGAGCAAAGCCTTTGTCGGCGACGACATGTTCGAGGCTCACCCCGATTGCCCGCTGTGCTACGCCGAATACCGGGTCAAGGCCGCGCCGGCCACCGGTTTTGTCGAAGATGGAGATGTGCTGGACCTGGGCAACCGCGTGTTGCAGGTCGTGCACACACCGGGACACTCGCCGGGTGGCATCTGCCTGTACGAAGCCGCCACCGAGACCTTGTTCAGCGGCGACATCATCTACGACGGGCCGCTGATCGAAGACGCCTACCATTCCAACCTCGAGGACTACGCACGCAGCCTGCAACGCCTGCATGCGCTGCCGATCCGCACGGTGCATGGCGGGCATTTCGGCAGTTTTTCCGGAGAGCATTTGCGCGGCATGATTGACGAATGGCAACGCTCACACGGCTAAAGCCTGCTGTACTCAACGGCAGGGACTGCATCGGCAGGGAGCTGCACCCACCTCCTCGAAGAACGATCATGAAAGAAGCCGCCCTTCGTGCTGTCGTACATCGCTACATCAGCCGCCTGCTGGAAGGCCGGGATGACTTCGACGACAACGCCAGCCTGGCGCAGTTGGGATTGGACAAAAAAGATATCGAAGAGCTGATCTTCCATCTGGAAGATGAGCTGGGTGTGACGGCGTTTACCGTGGAAGAAGACCGGATGCTCAGGACCGCCAGGACGGTGAATGATTTGAGCCGGTTTTTGCTGGAGATTGGGCGGGATTGAGGCTGAATGCCAAATATGTTGCAGGACTGAATGGCAGGATGCTGTTCTGTGGCGAGGGGGCTTGTCGGAACGCCGCATCGCCCCGCTGGGTTGCGCAGCAGCCCCAAAACCCTTCAACCCGGTTACATCTGGCGGACCAGGTCAGGCGATTTACGACTGCTTCGCAGCCGAACGGGGGCAAGCCCCCTCGCCACAACAAGCCCCTCTCACTGGCGATCCGGAGCCATTAGCGGCGTCGCTGCTGGCGCCGACGTTGCTCGTCGTCAGTACGAACAGGCACGGGTTGCAGAGGCGGTTCGATCAAGCCGAGCGCCACGCCCAGGTCATGCAGCCAGTTTTGGATTTTCTCTTTCATGGTGCCCCCTTCAGGGTAGTGCCGAGCGGCCAAAATTCTGTAGCCCCTTCGCACTGATAATAGTCCGAAGTCCTACGCAATGCTCGTGCAAAGTCGCAATGATCTGTTACTGAATCCATCACAATCAGCCGGCGTTCAGGCAATTTCCCGCGCCTGCGTCGGTGCCTGCGGGAAAACCGCCTGCTGCTGCTCGATCCAGGCATTCAGGTTGGCCCCGACCATGCCCTTGCGCCACATCAGCCAAGTGGTCGCGCTGGCAAACGGTTCGGCCAACGGGTGCACGGATACACTCTCACGGCCCGGCAGGCTGGCGAGCATCGACTCCGACATCAGCGCCACACCGGATCCGGCAATCACACACGCAAGCATTCCCGGATAGGACTCGATCTCCATCGCCCGGCCCATCGCCGCATGGTCATGGGCGAACCAGGCCTCCAGGCGCATGCGGTAGGAGCAGCCCTGGCGAAAGGTGAACACCGCGCGACCTTCCACATCCAGGGCGCTACGCACGGGCGGATGATCGGCCTCGCTGATCAGCACCAGGCGCTCGTCGCACAAGGGCACACCGTCGAGCCCCGCCAGTTCCATAGGGCCATCCACCAGCGCCGCATCGAGTCGCCCCGTGAGCAGGCCTTCGAGCAACTCACCGCTGGGACCGGATTGCACTTGCAGGTTCACCGCCGGATACAATCGGTGATAGCGCGCCAACAACCCCGGCAGGTGAATAGCGGCCGTGCTGTACATGGTGCCGAGCACGAAGTCGCCCGCCGGTTGCCCGCCCTGCACCGCCGCGCTGGCTTCGTCGCGCAGCGCAAACAGCTTGGCGGTGTAGTCCAGCAGGACTTTTCCCGCAGGCGACAACTGCAAACGCTGACGCTCGCGCAGGAACAGTTCTACACCCAGTTGCTCTTCCAGCTGTTTGAGCCGGGTCGACAGGTTCGACGGCACTCGATGCAGCCGTTCGGCGGCCCGGGTTATGGACCCTTCCTGCGCCACTGCCTGGAAGATGCGTAATTGGCTGAACTCCACGCTATTCTCCAAAAAAGAACAAGTTACTCACTATTATTCATTTTTAAAGAAAGTCAATCAGCCCTAGCCTGACGGTCATCGATCCTCTGAACGGTATCCAGACCATGTCTCCCCTGATTCGCTTATCCGCCAGTTTCGTTGCCCTGATGATGGCCATGGGCATCGGCCGTTTTGCCCTGACGCCGCAACTGCCACACTTGCTCAGCGAAGGTCAGATCGACCTGACCGCCGCCGGGCTGATTGCCGCCGCCAACTACCTCGGTTATTTCATCGGCGCAGTGGACGCCATGTTTTCCCGGCGTCCCGCGCAAGTGCGCCGACGCTTGCTGGGCGGGTTGTGGCTCTGCGTATTGCTGACCCTGGCGTCTTTCTGGGCCGCCGGGTTCTGGTCGCACCTGCTGCTGCGCTTCGGCACCGGTGTGGCCAGCGCCTGGGTGTTGGTGATGATCACCGCACTGAGCCAGCCGCTCGCGGCAGCGGCCGGTCGTCCCCGGCTCGGCGCTCTGGTCTTCGCCGGACCGGGCCTGGGGATTTTTCTCACAGGTTTGTTGGCCCTGGGCTCAAATCTGCTGGGCCAGACTTCCGCCACCTTGTGGCTGGTGTACGCCGCCGCAGGGCTGGCGATGCTGCTGGGAATTCTGCCGTTCCTGCCGCAAGCGAGCGCAATCGCGACCGCTGCGCCCGGCGCCAGCGCATCGAGTACTCAAGGCATCGCTCGCCTGGGCTTGATCTACGGCTTGTACGGGTTGGGCTACATCATCCCGGCGACCTTCCTGTCGCAAATGGCCAATGCGCAATTCCAGGGTCAATGGCAGGCCGACCTGTTCTGGCCGTGCTTCGGTCTTGCAGCGGCTACGGGTGTGGTGCTGGTGAGTCTGCGTCGCCAAAAGGCGGGCGCAACGCGGCGCTGGTTGATGGCAACGTTATGGCTGCAAGCTGCGGGCGTGTTTGCCTGCCTGCTGGCCAACGGTCCGGGGCTGGCATTGGGTGTGATCCTGTGCGGCACGCCGTTCCTGGCCTGCATGCAACTGGTGATCCAGCGATCCCGGGAACTGGCCCCCCATGCCACCCAACGCAATGCCGGCCTGCTGACGGCCTGCTTTGCCGTAGGCCAGCTCAGCGGGCCATTGCTGGCGGCGCTCAGCAGTCATTTCAGTGGCGGCCTGCACCCGGCACTGGTGGTCGCCGGCTGCGGCTTGCTGATCGCCGGCGGTCTGTTGCTCGCACCGATCAGTGCTGCCCCAGAGCTTTGCGCAAACGACGGCGCAGCCACTGCTCGGCGCTGACAAAGGTGATGCCCGCCAACACCAGCACTGCGCCGAGGATGAAGTTCAGGCTCAGTTTCTCGCCCAGCAGCACGACACCAAAGGTGACGCCAAACAACGGCGTCATGAACGAAAACACCGCGAGGTTCGCCGCCAGGTAACGGCGCAACAGCCAGAACCACACCAGGTAACTGAAGAACGACACGACCACGCCCTGAAACAGCACACTGGTGACCGCCACAGTGGTCAGGCTGACATGGGTGATCTGGCCGCTGAGCAGCGCGATCAACAGCAAACCGAAGAAACCGACAATCAACTGATAGAACAGCGTCAGGGTCACCGGCGCTTCCGACAGGCGCGAGGCGCGCACCACCACCGTGGTCGCGCCCCAGGCGGCCCCCGCCAGCACCCCCAAGGCATCGCCCATCAACATGCGGTAATCAAGGTTGTCCCAGGACACTCCGCCGGCAAACGCGATGGCAATCCCGATAAAGGCCAGGACAATCCCCAGCCATTGCAGGGGTCGCAAGCGCTCACTGGGCAATAACCAATGCACACCCAATGCCGTGAAGATCGGTGCGGTGTAGAGGAACACCGACATGTGCGCCGCCGTGGTCAGTTGCAGGCCTTCGGAAATGAAGAAGAACTCCAGGCCGAACAAGGCACCGGCCAGCAGACCGCCGCGCCAGGTCGTACTCACCTGGTTCCAGCCACCCTTCCAGCAGATCAGCAGCCCGACCAGTAACGCCGACATGCCGGAACGTCCGGCCGCCTGCATCACCGGCGCGATATCGGCCGCCGCCCACTTGATCATCACCTGCTGAACGCCCCAGATCAGGCACAACCCGACCATCACTTGCAGGGCAAACCCGTCGGTGCTGCGCCGGGTGGCGCTCACCGGAACACCTCGAAGACACAATCCATGGCAAAGACTCGGCAGTAAAAGCAAAACCCCGGCTGTCGATTATCAACCAGAAGGCCGGAAAATGACCCTGTAGGAGCTGCCGAAGGCTGCGATCCTGATTTTATGGATCAAAAGATCGCAGCCTTCGGCAGCTCCTACAGGGGCAGAGTGGGATCAACTGAGATCGATACGATCGGCATGAATGACAATCTGGCCATTCTTGTACAACGCGCCAATGGCCTTCTTGAAGTTGCCCTTGCTGACACCGAACAGACTGCTGATCAACGCCGGATCGCTCTTGTCGCTCACCGCCAGGGTGCCGTTGTTTTCACGCAACTTGGCGAGGATCTTCGAGTTCAGGCTGGTGGCCGCTTCCTGGCCGACCGGCTGCAGGCTCAGGCTGATCTTGCCGTCGGCGCGAACTTCCTTGATGAAACCCTTTTCTTCTTTACCGGCGCGCATGAACTTGAAGATTTCGTTCTTGTGGATCAGGCCCCAATGCTTGTTGTTGATGATGGCCTTGAAGCCCATGTCCGTGGCTTCGGCCACCAGCAAGTCCACTTCCTGGCCAGCCGTGTAGTTGGCCGGGGTCTTGTCCAGGTAGCGGTCCAGGCGCGCGGTCGCGGTGATGCGGCGGGTGTGCTTGTCGAGGTAGACGTGTACCACCACATACTCGCCCGCCGTCATCTGACGCTTCTCTTCGGAGAACGGCAGCAACAGGTCCTTGGGCAAGCCCCAGTCCAGGAATACGCCGATGCTGTTGACTTCAACAACTTTCAAACTGGCGAATTCACCCACTTGAACTTTTGGTTTTTCAGTAGTGGCGATGAGTTTGTCATCGCTGTCCAGATATATAAAAACGTTGAGCCAGTCTTCATCTTCGCTAGGAATATCTTTTGGAATATAACGATTTGGCAGAAGGATTTCGCCATCCGCACCACCGTCCAGATATAAACCGAAGTTAGTGTGTTTAACCACTTGCAAACTGTTGTAACGCCCGACTAAAGCCATGTCCAATACCCTCATTGCGTGGGCGGCATTCTACCCGGTTTTAAGCGCTGCGTTCGGCCCCCGGCCCGGTGGTGCGAGAAAATCCTCTGAAGGCCTTGATTTTCACGGGCTTTCATCGCATGCCTGGCCGCTCGTCAGACCGATCCGGGCATTTACGCCATGCCCAGGCAAGCGTAACGCGGTATTTTTCAAGGCATGTTCTTATTTAAAACAGCGGCTTAGACGTATATTTCGAATATTGTCCGAGGACTGATTACCCCGACCTCACGATTATTGCGAGGGGATATTTGCCAAGCAATTATCAGGTAATTCCTGTACGATGCCTGGCCAAGTTAATTTTCTACAGGTTAATGGCCGCCATGCGCGTAAAAGCATCCACCAGCAAAGCAAAGCCAGCTCCAGCCGTTGAAACCAGCGAGTCGATCAACAGCCAGATCGCAGCGTTCCTCAAGTCCGGCGGTGAAATCCAGCAAATTGCCAAAGGCGTCAGCGGCCAGACGTTCGGCCCGTCCAAGCAGATCACCCTGGGCAAAAAGTAACCCCCTCGCGTCACCTGGTCCCAAAGCGCTTTGAACCTCGAAGCGCTTGGACTGGAACCCTCGTCACTCCCTCCGCCCCCTTAAAATCCATCGAAATCGACGAACGGCCTTCGCTGCCGATCATTCGCCGGTATCCTTGCACGCGTCTGGATCAAGCGTTTCAGCGGGCTCACCAGCCTGCCCTCGCTGTTCATGGAGTGACGCATGTTCAAATCTTCCTGTTTATCGGCATTGCTCGGCGGTCTGTTGGTTTGCTCCGCAGCACACGCACAAATCTTTCAGCGTGAACTGGGTGACTTCGACCTCAAGCTCGGCACCACCCCCACCCGCAGCATGGCCCAGGGCCTGGTCAAACCCTCGGCCGTCGGCTCGTTCCACGGAGGCCTGGACCTGAGCCACGACAGCGGTTTCTACGTGGGCCAATGGTCACCCAGCATGGGCATCAGCCCGGGGAAAAACCTCGAGATCGACTCCTACGCGGGCTTTAAACAACCCTTCGACCAAACCCTCGGCTACGAAGTGGGCCTGATCCGCTACAGCTACCCCGAAGTCACCACCCCTGACAGCCAGGAACTATTCGGCGGCCTGACCTTACTCGGCAGCCGTTTCGGCATCGCCTTCAGCAATGACCCGGACAAACAGAACAACACACTGTTCGCTGACTTGAGCGGCAATCAACCGTTCGGTGTCGGCATCAGCCTGAAATACACCACCCACCAATTCAATACGCCAGTGGCGGTGGATGGCGGATATGTGGGCAGCTTTACCGATTGGTCGCTGAAATTGTCCCGCCCGTTCATGGGCATCGACCTCGACCTGATCTACAGTGACTCCAGCCTGAGCGGCAGCGGTTGCTCGGCCTATGCCGGGCACAACAGCCAATGCGACGGGCTGGTGACGCTCAAGGCCGAACACGCGTTCTATTGATCGGCTGAACTGCCGGCCCCCTCCCGGGTTCACAACAGAATCAGACCCCGAAGACTGGCTTTCGCAAGGATTCGCCCATGTCCCGCTGGTTCAAACATATCGCCGTTGTGTTGACCGTTGCCCTCGCCCTCGGCGCGTGCAGCCGCGTGGGCCTGGCCTACCGCAATCTCGATGTGATCATCCCGTGGACGCTCAGCGACTACCTGGACATGAACGGCGAGCAGAAAAGCTGGCTGGACGAACGCCTGAAGGACCACCTGAGCTGGCACTGCACCACCCAACTACCCGGCTACCTCGACTGGCTGAACCGCCTGCAAACCATGATCGCGACCAACCAGGTCACCGATGCCGCCTTGCAGGCCCGCGCCCACGAAGCCGAACAGGCGATCGCCGAGACCGCGCGGGAAATCACCCCATCGGCCATCGAGTTGCTGCAAGGGCTGGATGACAAGCAAGTCGCCGATATGAATGAAGCCTTCGCCAAGGACCGGCGCAAGCGTCAGGAGGAATACCTCAAGCCCACCCTCGACCAGCAGATCAAGGAGCGCAGCGCGCGTATGGAGAAGCGCCTGAACGACTGGCTCGGCCCACTTAACAACACCCAGCAACAGCGGGTCACCACATGGTCCCGGGCCTTGGGTGATCAGAATACGCAGTGGCTGGCCAATCGTGTCCATTGGCAGCAACAGTTCAGTGCAGCCGTTGCGCAACGCCACAGTCCACAATTCCCACAACGAATCGAGACACTTCTGATCAATCGCGAAAGCTTGTGGACACCCGCCTATCGTCAGGCCTTTGCCAACACCGAGGCCCAGGCACGTTCGCTGTTCGTGGATCTGATGGCTGAAAGCACACCGAGCCAGCGTGAGCGTCTGCTGAAGAAAATCGAGGGTGTGAGGAAGGATTTCAGTGATCTGAAGTGCCTGAAAGCGGCGAAACAAGGCTAAGCGCAACACAAGCCCCATGTGGGAGCGAGCCGGCTCCGGGCGGCGATCCGACGATAACGGTCTCACATTCAAAATCAATCTTGAATGTGATGGCCTCATCGCGAGCAGGCTCGCTCCCACAGGGTGTACGCGTACATCAGGCAATCTGCGCCTTCGACGCCACCTCATCGAATGTCGCTTCATCCAGCGCATCTTCCTGCTCATCGAGCACCTGCCGCGGGTGATCATTACCGGGAATACTGCTGTCGAGCAGGCTCAATAAGCGCGAACCTCGCGCCGTCAAAATGTAATTGGCACCCGTCCCCCCTTCGTCCTCCGGTCGCGGCTCGATATAGCCACGCATCAGCAGCAGCTTTTCGTACTCGCCAGCCACCGTTTTCAAGTGATCAAGATTTTCTATCGACTCGCCTTCCGCAGCCTTCTGCGCCGCATGCTGTTCGGCGTAAGGCCGCGGCGTGAAGTTGTGGCCCGCGCTGTTTTGCGCTTCATGCAGCAAGCGCTCAATCAAGTCCCAATTGTAAGTCGTCATCCTGATTCAACCTCCGGTGTCCGTTCGATGGATGCCCGTGCATTTGAACGGGCCTTACAGGTTGTGACCGGTACGCCCGACAGCCGTTCAGACGGCCTTTCGCTGACGACCGACCGGCGGTATGTCGAATTCCACCCAAGCCAAACGACTAGGCTGTGTACGTCACCTCCCAGCCCCATGCAGGAGAAAGCAACATGAACATCCAGAATCACCCCGTCGTGTCGCGGGAAGAATGGCTCGCCGCCCGCAAACAACACCTGATCCACGAGAAAGCCTTCACCCGGGAACGGGACAAACTCAGCGCCGAACGCCGCGCCCTGCCCTGGGTGAAAATCGACAAGGACTACCATTTCCAGGGGCCCAATGGCGAACTGAAACTGGCGGACCTGTTCGGCGGCCGCAGTCAGTTGGTCATCTACCACTTCATGTTCGCCGAGGGCTGGGACGAGGGCTGCCCCGGTTGCTCGTACCTCAGCGACCACATCGACGGCGCCAACCAGCACCTGGCCCACCACGATATTGCCGTGGTGGCGGTTTCCCACGCACCGTTCGCCGAATTCCAGGCGTTCAAGCGGCGCATGGGCTGGAAATTCGACTGGGTGTCGTCGGCAGGATGCGACTTCAACTACGACTTTGGCGTCTGTGCCCGGGCCGAAGAGGTCGCCGCAGGAAAGGCTACGTACAACTACGAAAAAACCGACGGCGCCGAGGAAGAACTCCCCGGTCTCAGCGTGTTTTATCGCAATGAAGCCGGCGAAATCTTCCACACCTACTCCACCTATGCCAGGGGGCTGGACATGCTGGTTGGCGCCTACAACTACCTCGACCTGACGCCCAAGGGCCGCAACGAGGACGAAATCATGGAGTGGGTGCGCCACCATGACAAATATGAGGAACAGGCGAAGTCGAGTTGCTGCCATGGTAGTTAACCCCCGGATACCGAGGTGCGGCCTTCGCGGGCAAGCCCGCTCCCACAGTTTTCCGTGTTGTTCACAAAACCTGTGGGAGCGGGCTTGCCCGCGAAGGGGCCCTGACAACCCACGCAAATATCACAGACTGAACTTTCCCAAAGGGCCAGCGCTCAACCGGATAACCCGCCTTGACCGGAACTGAGGCCCGCCCCCATGAAACCACTGCTGAAGAAGCTCACACTCGCCGCTGCCCTCGCTTGTGCCCTGCCCGCATGGGCCTGCACTCCCGAGGAAGCCACCGCCAAACGCGAACAACTGGCCCAGGAAGTGGCCAAGCTCACCGAGCAGAACCCGACCAAGGCCAAAGAGATCAATGACGAGTTGCAAAAAATGGATCTGGGCACTGCCTCCAAAGACTTGCCGGACAAGTGCCAGTTGATCGACCAGCGCTTGAAGGAGCTGGGCGCTGCCGAGAAGAAAACCGAAAGCTGATAGACGCCAGGAATAAAAAAACCCGGACACTGTCCGGGTTTTTCCTGGGTCGCTTACAGTGGCTTACTCAGCCGCTGGCGCTTCAGGCTTACGGCGCTTGAGCGGCGCCATGCCGTCCTTGCTGACCAGGGAATCGCTCTTCGGCCGGTTGGCGCTCTTGCGCTTGGTCGGGGTCTTGGCGGCAGTTTTCTTCTTGTCGCCCTTGGCGTCGGTCTTTTTCTTCTTCACGCCGACAGCCTTGCCCGAAGCCTTGACCTTCTTCGGTCCGCCGTAGGTGCCTTTGACTTCCTTGATGGTGCGGCGCTCGAAGCTCTGCTTGAGGTAGCGCTCGATGCTCGACATCAGGTTCCAGTCGCCGTGGCAGATCAGCGAGATGGCCAGGCCATCGTTACCGGCGCGGCCGGTACGACCGATACGGTGCACGTACTCGTCGCCACTGCGCGGCATGTCGAAGTTGATCACCAGGTCCAGGCCGTCAACGTCCAGGCCGCGAGCGGCGACGTCGGTGGCCACGAGGATTTTCACGCCACCCTGCTTCAGACGGTCGATCGCCAGTTTGCGATCCTTCTGGTCTTTCTCGCCGTGCAGCACGAACGCTTTGTATTCCTGCGCCACCAGGCGGCCGTAGATACGGTCGGCCATGGCCCGGGTGTTGGTGAAGACGATAGCCTTCTGGTAGGTCTCGTTGGCCAACAACCAGTTGACGATCTGTTCTTTGTGCTGGTTGTGGTCAGCGGTGATGATTTGCTGGCGGGTGGTGTCGTTGAGCTGGCTGACCGCGTTGAGCTGCAGGTGCTCAGGATTGTTCAGGACCTTGGCGATCATCTCGCGCAAGCCCGAACCACCGGTGGTGGCGGAGAACAGCATGGTCTGCTGACGGTTGGTGCATTCGTCCACCAGACGCTGCACGTCTTCGGCAAAGCCCATGTCGAGCATGCGGTCGGCTTCGTCGAGCACCAGGACTTCAACTTCTTTCAAGTCGAGGTTGCCGGCGTTCAGTTGCTCGATCATCCGGCCCGGCGTACCGATCAGGATGTCCGGCACCTTGCGCAACATCGCGGCCTGGACCTTGAAGTCTTCGCCGCCGGTGATCAGGCCGGACTTGATGAAGGTGAACTGCGAGAAGCGTTCAACTTCCTTCAGCGTCTGCTGGGCCAGTTCGCGGGTCGGCAGCAGGATCAGGGTCTTGATGCTGACGCGGATTTTCGCCGGGCCGATCAGACGGTTGAGGATCGGCAAAACGAATGCAGCGGTCTTGCCGCTACCGGTTTGCGCCGTCACCCGCAGGTCACGCCCCTGGAGCGCGAGCGGAATGGCCGCGGCTTGCACAGGCGTTGGCTCGACAAATTTCAGCTCGGCCACGGCTTTGAGCAGGCGTTCGTGCAGGGCGAATTGGGAAAACACGGGTGCTACCTCGAAGAAATGCAAAAAAACAGCTGCATAGGGTAACGGTTTCGAGCGCTCAGGCCGAGTTTCTTTATGCAAATGGCGGTAAACAGTTGGTTTTTTGTTGCCTGATTTTTCCCGAAACGTAATACAAAGCGTCTTAAATGCTCTAATCGCCTCTCGTGCCCTACAGAAGAATCGTTTTCAACCATGGATATCAAACAGCTCTGGACCAACGCCCTGGACCTTTGGGGTGCCCTCGACCAGCACCCGCTCGTACATTCCAGCCTGACGCTGCTGCTGTTGCTGGCCATTGCGCTGTTCCTCGGACGGGTGGCGCGCTACCTCATCCTGCACGCGGCAAAAATGCTCGGTCGCCAGCCGGCCTTGCACTGGGTCAATGATTTTCTGCAGAACAAGGTGTTCCATCGCCTGGCGCAGATCGCGCCTTCGCTGGTGATCCAGTTCGGTCTCAATCTGGTGCCGAACCTGAGCAAGACCAGTCTGAATTTCCTCGGCAACGTCGCCCTGTCCTTCACCTTCCTGTTTCTGCTGCTGGCGGTCAGCGCCCTGCTCAATGCCCTGCTGGACATCTACGCCCGCACCGAACACGCCCGCACCCGCTCGATCAAGGGCTATGTGCAACTGGCGAAACTGGTGTTGTACGTGCTGGGCGCGATCATCATCGTCGCGACCTTGATCGACCGCTCGCCGTTGTTGCTGCTCTCGGGCCTGGGTGCCATGTCGGCGGTGATTCTGTTGGTCTACAAGGACACGCTGCTGTCATTCGTCGCCAGCGTGCAATTGACCAGCAACGACATGCTGCGGGTCGGCGACTGGATCGAAATGCCCCAGGTGGGCGCCGACGGCGATGTGGTGGACATCACCTTGCACACGGTCAAGGTGCAGAACTTCGACAAGACCATCGTCTCGATTCCGACCTGGCGCCTGATGTCCGAGTCGTTCAAGAACTGGCGCGGCATGCAGGCTTCCGGTGGCCGCCGGATCAAGCGCAGCCTGTTCATCGACGCCAGCGGCGTGCGCTTCCTGCGCGACGACGAGGAGCAGAAGCTGTCCCAGGTGCACTTGCTCACCGACTACATGAGCCGCAAGCAGGCCGAACTCAAGGCCTGGAACGAGGCCCAGGGCAACGTCGCGGCCATGTCGGCCAACCGCCGGCGGATGACCAACATCGGCACTTTGCGCGCCTATGCGCTGGCCTATCTGAAGAGTCATCCGGGGATCCAGCCGAACATGACCTGCATGGTCCGCCAGATGCAGACCACCGCCCAGGGCATTCCACTGGAAATCTACTGCTTTACCCGCACCACGGCGTGGGCCGACTACGAGCGGATCCAGGGGGATATTTTCGACTACCTGCTGGCGGTGTTGCCGGAGTTCGGGTTGAGCCTGTATCAGCAGCCGAGCGGGACGGATCTACGTGCCGGGCTGCTACCAGCGATGTTGGGCGCGAGCCACATCCCCGAGCCAGAAAAACACGTCATGTAACACCACAAATCTTCTGTAGGAGCTGCCGCAGGCTGCGATCTTTTGATTTCAAGATCAAAAGATCGCAGCCTGCGGCAGCTCCTACGCTGGTTGTGCGCCCTTACTGATGCCCAACCGACTGATCCACACCGCCAGCAAAATCACCGAACCGCCGAGCAACAATCGCCCCAGTTCTTCATGCTGGTTCCAGATCAGCAGATTGATCAGCAAGCCCACGGGCACATGCAGGTTGTTCATCACCGCCAGGGTCCCGCCATTCACCATGCACGCGCCCTTGTTCCACCAATACAACCCCAGCGCAGTGGAGACCAGACCGAGGAACAGCAGCACGCCCCATTGCAAAGGCGCTTCGGGCAGGAAGTTCTGTTTGCCGAATAGCAGGAACGCCGGCAACGCCACCGCCAGTGCGCCGAGGTAGAAGTAGCCGAAGCGTCGGTAATGCGGCAGATCGCTCGGGTGGCGGGCGACCAGGTGTTTGTACAGCACCTGCCCGGCGGCATAGGTGAAGTTGGCCAGTTGCAGCAACAGGAACCCCATGAAGAAATCCGGGTTGATCCGGTCAAAGCGAATCACCGCCGCCCCCGCCACCGCCACCAGCGCCGCGACCAGGGCCCAGGGGTTGAAGCGACGATTCAGTGCATCTTCGATCAGGGTCACGTGCAACGGCGTGAGGATGGTGAACAGCAGCACTTCCGGCACCGTCAGTACGCGAAAGCTCAGGTACAGGCAGACGTAGGTCACGCCGAACTGCAAGGCGCCGATCAGCAGCATGCCGCGCATGAACGCCGGCTCCACCGAGCGCCAGCGGGTCAGCGGGATGAACACCAGCCCTGCCAGCAGCACTCGCACCAGCACCGCGAAGTAACTGTCGACATGACCGGCCAGGTATTCGCCGATCAAACTGAAGGAAAACGCCTGGATCAGCGTGACAAAAAGTAGATAGCCCATGCTCGCCTCGTTTTGAATGGCGGCGACGATAGCGGGTTTTGCTACTGATCGCGAACGCTAAACCAACACAAAAACTGTGGGAGCGGGCTTGCTCGCGAAGAGGGAGTGTCAGTCGACATAAATGTGGGATGACACACCGCTTTCGCGAGCAAGCCCGCTCCCACAAAGGTTGGGTGTCCGCTCAAAAAATCCCGGGCAAAAAAAAGCCCGATCTCGCTAAAGCGTTCAATCGGGCCAGAGCACTCAGGAGCAACAAGTGCGAAGGGAGGTTCGATGCGCATACAGGCTTGAAGGGTTGCGCCAGGTCACTAGACCATCCAGCGATTATCTGGCGATTAACGGGTCAGGCCACTTGCGCAAGCCTGGCGTTCGCCTGGTTCAGGCCTTTCTCCTGGAAGTCACCGCCCAGGTTCATGCCTTCGGCGTGGATGAACGTCACGTCGTGGATGCCGATGAAGCCCATGACCTGACGCAGGTACGGTTCCTGGTGATCGGCGGTGCTGCCGGCATAGATGCCGCCACGAGCCGTCAACACATAGGCGCGCTTGCCTGTGAGTAGGCCTTGCGGGCCGGTTTCGGTGTATTTGAAGGTCACACCGGCACGCAGCACGTGGTCGAGCCAGGCTTTCAGGGTGCTGGGGATCGCAAAGTTGTACATGGGTGCGGCCATGACCAGTACATCGGCGGCGAGCAATTCGTCGGTCAACTGGTTGGAGCGCTCCAGGGACGCCTGTTCGATGTCGCTGCGCTGCTCGGCGGGTTTCATCCAGCCACCCAGCAGGTTGATATCCAGGTGCGGCACCGGGTTGACGGCCAGGTCCCGGACAGTGATCTGGTCATTCGGGTGAGCGGCTTTCCACTGGCTGATGAACGTCTGGGTCAGTTGACGGGAAACCGAGTCTTGCTGACGTGCACTGCTTTCGATGATCAGAACGCGGGACATGGGATGTAGCCTCCATCTGAGAATGCTGTAGGTCGATGGAGAGAAGGTTAAACAGAGTCATATCGATGAAAAAGCGCAAATAACTGCTATAACCCATCAATAAATTCGTTTATAAGCTCAACATACCCTGTGGGAGCGGGCTTGCTCGCGAAGGCGGTGTGTCATTCACGTTGATATCGACTGACACGGCCTCTTCGCGAGCAAGCCCGCTCCCACAGGAGATTGCTGTCATTTCGGGGTGCAGCTCAGCTCGATGCGCAGCTTGATGATGTTGCGGCTGAATTTGGCGGTGGCGTTTTTGTGCTTGCCGGCCGGTACGTCGATCTTTCGGGTACGCGGTGCTTCCGGGCCATTGATGAAAACGGCCTTGCAGCTTGCATCGACGTCGCCGTAGTTGGCCACCTGGATGGAGCCGATGTCGCTATCCGTGTCGTAGGTCTGGTAATCGATCTTCATGCCGTTGAGGTCTTTCTTCACATCGATCGGGTAAGCCATCGCCGTCAACGGCAGCAGCGCCAGCAGCACACAACAGATTTTTTTCATTCAGCAGCCTCCAGTAAGGGTTGCCAGCTTAGGACAAGAGGAGCTCAACATGAAAGCGCCCCGCGTGACCCTTGATCAATGGCGAACGCTGCAAGCCGTGGTCGATCACGGTGGTTTCGCCCAGGCCGCCGAGGCGCTGCATCGCTCGCAATCATCGGTCAGCTACACCGTGGCACGCATGCAGGATCAACTCGGCGTTCCGCTGCTGCGCATTGACGGACGCAAAGCCGTGCTGACCGAAGCCGGCGGCGTGCTGTTGCGCCGCTCCAGGCAACTGGTGAAACAGGCCAGCCAACTCGAAGACCTGGCCCATCACATGGAACAGGGCTGGGAAGCCGAAGTGCGCCTGGTGGTCGATGCCGCTTACCCAAGCGCCCGCCTCGTCCGCGCCTTGACCGCGTTCATGCCGCAAAGCCGTGGCTGCCGGGTGCGCCTGCGTGAGGAAGTGCTGTCGGGCGTGGAGGAAGTCCTGCTCGAAGGCGTGGCCGACCTGGCCATCACCGGCTTCAGTATTCCCGGTTACCTGGGCGCGGAATTGAGCGACGTCGAGTTCGTTGCGGTCGCCCACCCCGAGCATCCCCTGCACCGCCTCAACCGCGAACTGAGCTTCCAGGACCTGGAAAGCCAGATGCAAGTGGTGATCCGCGACTCGGGCCGCCAGCAACCACGGGACGTCGGCTGGCTCGGGGCCGAACAACGCTGGACCGTCGGCAGCCTGGCCACCGCCGCGACCTTCGTCAGCAGCGGTCTGGGTTTTGCCTGGTTGCCCCGGCACCTGATCGAACGGGAACTCAAGGAAGGTACGCTCAAGCTGCTACCGTTGGATCAGGGCGGTAGCCGCAACCCGAGCTTTTACCTGTATTCGAACAAGGACAAACCGCTGGGACCGGCCACGCAGATTCTCATCGAACTGCTGCGCACCTTTGACACCGCACCACTGGACGCCCCGTTCGCCGCCCCCGAACAAGCCTGACACGGAGTGTATGCATGGCCTATTTCGAACACGAAGGTTGCAACCTGCACTATGAGGAATATGGTCACGGCACGCCGCTGCTGCTGGTCCACGGCCTCGGTTCCAGCACCCTGGACTGGGAAAAGCAGATCCCGACACTGGCCACCCGCTACCGGGTGATCGTCCCGGATGTACGCGGTCACGGCCGTTCGGACAAACCCCGGGAGCGCTACAGCATTGCCGGTTTCAGCGCCGACCTGATCGCACTGATCGAGCACCTCAATCTCGGCCCGACACATTACGTCGGCTTGTCCATGGGCGGCATGATCGGCTTCCAGCTGGGTGTGGACCAGCCGACACTGCTCAAGAGCCTGTGCATCGTCAACAGTGCGCCAGAGGTCAAACTGCGCAGCCGCGACGATTACTGGCAGTGGTTCAAGCGCTGGAGCCTGATGCACGCACTCAGCCTGCGCACCATCGGCAAGGCATTGGGCAGCAAGTTGTTCCCGAAGCCCGAGCAGGCCGACTTGCGACAAAAAATGGCCGAGCGCTGGGCAAAAAACGACAAACATGCTTATCTCGCCAGCTTCAATGCCATTGTTGGCTGGGGGGTCCAGGAACGACTTTCCAAGGTCACCTGTCCAACCCTGATCGTCAGTGCCGACCGTGACTACACACCGGTGGCGCTGAAGGAAAACTACGTAAAACTGCTGCCCGATGCGCGGCTGGTGGTGATCGCCGATTCACGCCACGCCACGCCGCTGGACCAGCCGGAACACTTCAACCAAACGCTGCTGGATTTTCTGACCGCAGTCGACACCACCACTCAGGATCACTGACCCATGCTGAAAAAAATCGCCCTCGCCGCTGGCACCGTCCTGTTTGCCGCCAACCTGATGGCTGCAACGCCCGCAAAGGCGCCGCACGTTTTGCTGGAAACCACCAACGGCCAGATCGAAATCGAACTGGACCCGGTCAAGGCGCCGATCAGTACCAAGAACTTCCTTGAGTACGTCGACAGCGGCTTCTACAACAACACGATTTTCCACCGCGTGATCCCCGGCTTCATGGTTCAGGGCGGCGGTTTCAATCAACAGATGACGCAAAAAGAAACCAAGGCGCCGATCAAGAACGAGCACAACAACGGTTTGGTCAACGTTCGTGGCACCTTGTCCATGGCCCGTACCTCGGTGCCTGACTCGGCCACCAGCCAGTTCTTCATCAACGTCAAGGACAACGACTTCCTTGACCAGGGTGACGGCTACGCCGTGTTCGGCAAAGTGGTCAAAGGCATGGACGTGGTCGACATCATCGTCAATTCGCCAACCACCGTTCGTGGCGGCATGAAGGACGTGCCGGCCGACCCGGTGTTCATCAAGTCGGCCAAGCGCATCGACTGAGACTAAGCTGGACAAGGATGTCCGAGCCGTTGCCGGTGTTTGCCGGCAACGCTCAAACCGTTAAAAGGAGAGCCCGCTCGCGGGCGAACGACCCATGCTTTATCGCCGCTTTGAAAAACTGATCGACGTTTTCCGTGAAGCACCGACGGCGTCCCCGCCGGATCGTGTATTCCCTTTTTATACCTACTACCTCAAGCAGGTCTGGCCGAGCTTCGCCGCCCTGTTGATCGTCGGCCTGATTGGTGCATTGATCGAGGTCGCTCTGTTCAGCTACCTGAGCCGCATCATCGACCTGGCCCAAGGCACGCCGAACGCCAATCTGTTTCGCGAGCACGCCCTCGAACTGACCTGGATGGTGGTGGTGGCGCTGGTGCTGCGCCCCATATTCGTGGGCCTGCATGACCTGCTGGTGCACCAGACCCTGAGCCCCAGCATGACCAGCATGATCCGCTGGCAGAACCACAGCTACGTGCTCAAGCAGAGCCTGAATTTCTTCCAGAACGACTTCGCCGGGCGCATCGCCCAGCGCATCATGCAAACCGGCAACTCACTGCGTGATTCCGCCGTGCAAGCGGTGGATGCGTTGTGGCATGTGCTGATCTACGCCATCAGTTCTCTGGTGCTGTTCGCCGAAGCCGACTGGCGCCTGATGATCCCGCTGCTGACGTGGATCTTCGCTTTCATCGGCGCCCTCTGGTACTTCGTGCCACGGGTCAAGGATCGCTCGGTGGTGGCGTCCGATGCGCGCTCCAAGCTCATGGGGCGCATTGTCGACGGCTACACCAACATCACCACCCTGAAGCTGTTCGCCCACACCAACTTCGAGCAGCAATACGCCCGCGAAGCGATCAAGGAACAGACCGAAAAAGCCCAACTGGCCGGCCGCGTGGTCACCAGCATGGACGTGGTCATCACCAGCATGAACGGCCTGCTGATCGTCTGCACCACCGGACTGGCCCTGTGGCTGTGGACGCAGTCGCTGATCACCGTCGGGGCCATCGCCCTGGCCACCGGCCTGGTGATCCGCATCGTCAACATGTCCGGCTGGATCATGTGGGTGGTGACCGGCATCTTCGAAAACATCGGCATGGTGCAGGACGGCCTGCAGACCATCTCGCAACCGGTCTCCGTTACCGACCGCGACCAGGCCAAACCCCTGGCGGTGGCCCGTGGCGAAGTGCGTTTCGAGCAGGTGGACTTCCACTACGGCAAGCAGAGCGGGATCATCGGCGGCCTCAACCTGACCATCAAGGCTGGCGAGAAAATCGGCCTGATCGGCCCGTCCGGCGCGGGCAAATCGACCTTGGTGAACCTGCTGCTGCGCCTGTACGACGTCGAAGGCGGACGTATCCTGATCGACGGCCAGAACATCGCCGACGTCAGCCAGGAAAGCCTGCGCGAGCGCATCGGCATGATTACCCAGGATACCTCGCTGCTGCACCGCTCGATCCGTGACAACCTGCTGTACGGCAAACCCGACGCCACCGATGCCCAACTCTGGGAAGCGGTGCACAAGGCCCGGGCTGACGGTTTCATTCCTGCACTGTCGGACGCCGAAGGCCGTAGCGGTTTCGATGCCCATGTCGGTGAGCGCGGGGTGAAACTTTCCGGCGGCCAGCGCCAGCGCATCGCCATTGCCCGTGTGCTGCTCAAGGACGCGCCGATCCTGATCATGGACGAGGCCACCTCGGCGCTGGATTCGGAAGTCGAAGCGGCGATCCAGGAAAGTCTCGAAACCCTGATGCAGGGCAAAACCGTGATCGCCATCGCTCACCGGCTCTCGACCATCGCCCGGATGGACCGGCTGGTGGTGCTGGAAAACGGCAAGATCGCCGAAACCGGAACCCACGCCGAGTTGCTCGCCCATGGCGGCTTGTATGCGCGGTTGTGGCAACACCAGACTGGCGGGTTTGTCGGGATCGATTGAGCATTGCTGCGGCCACAAAACCTGTGGGAGCGGGCTTGCTCGCGAAGACGGAGTGTCAGTCTGCATCGTTGTTGAATGATCTACCGCATTCGCGAGCAAGCCCGCTCCCACATTAGGGACAGGTGTGATAGCAAAAGGTCGAAAAAACCGCCAGGCCCCGTCAACAACGGGGCCTGGCGGTTTTTTGTGCCTGCTGGAATTCTGAAAAAACCGTGCTGTACTCACTGCAACGTTCTGGAGGTGGTTCTGCAGTCCATCGGCTGGAGGCTCAAGGCAGCATAATCTCGAAAGGGCACTCTCTTATGTCTCTGTTAAAACGTTCGGCGACTGAGTTGATAGGTACGTTCTGGCTGGTATTGGGTGGTTGCGGCAGTGCGGTGTTGGCGGCGGCTTTTCCGGAGGTGGGGATCGGCTTGCTCGGGGTGTCCTTCGCGTTTGGCCTGACCGTACTGACCATGGCCTTCGCCATCGGCCATATTTCCGGCTGTCATCTCAATCCTGCGGTATCCCTCGGCCTGGTGGTGGGTGGGCGGTTTCCGGCCAAGGAATTGCCGGCCTACATCATTGCCCAGGTCATCGGCGGCGTGATTGCAGCCGCCCTGCTGTACTTCATTGCCAGCGGCAAACCCGGTTTCGAACTGGCGGGAGGCCTGGCGTCCAACGGCTACGGCGAACACTCGCCTGGCGGCTATTCGATGGCGGCAGGGTTTGTCTGTGAACTGGTGATGACCGCGATGTTCATCCTGATCATCCTCGGCGCCACCGATAAGCGTGCACCGGCAGGACTGGCACCGATTGCCATCGGCCTGGGGCTGACGCTGATCCACCTGATCTCGATCCCGGTCACCAACACCTCGGTCAACCCGGCGCGCAGCACCGGCCCGGCGCTGATCGTCGGCGGCTGGGCGATTCAACAACTGTGGATGTTCTGGGTCGCCCCCCTGCTCGGCGCAGTGGTCGGCGGCGTGCTGTATCGCTGGCTGGGCAAGGAAGACAACTGACCCGCCATACGGTGAAGATCAGCCTTGTCGATAAGGCAAGGCTGACTTCGCATCCTCAGCATAAGCCAGCACTCCCAGCCGCTCCTGCTCCAGAAAGTCTTTCACCGCCGCCTTCAACCCCGGATGCCGCAGGTAGTGCCAGGAATGAGTGATGACAGGCTCGAATCCACGAATCAGTTTGTGCTCGCCTTGCGCACCGGCATCGAAACGCTGGAAACCGTTGGCGATGGCGTAGTCCATCCCCTGGTAGAAACAGGTCTCGAAATGCAGGCGATCGAACTCCGCCAGGCATCCCCAGTAACGGCCATAAAAGCTGTCGCCCCCCACCAGACTGAACGCCATCGCTACTGGCCGTGAACCCTGCCTGGCCAGCACCACGCGAATCGACCCCGGCATGCGTTCGGCCAACAGGCTGAAAAACTCCCGCGTCAGATACGGCCTTTGCCGGCGCACCGCGTAGGTATTGGCGTAGCAGGCATAGACGAAATCCCATTGCGCCTGACTCAGCTCCCGCCCCTCCAGCCATTCGAACTCGAAGCCCTGGCCGGCCACCTGTTCGCGCTCCTTGCGCATCTGTTTGCGTTTGCGCGAACTGAGCACGTCGAGGAAGTCCTGGAAATCCCGGTAACCGCGATTCTGCCAGTGATACTGACAGCCAACGCGCTGCAACCAGCCGGGCTGCTCGCTCAATGCCGCATCGGTGAATGGATCGGTGAAGTTGATGTGGGCGCTGGAAAGCCCTTCGAGTTCAAGATAGCCCGGCAGGCTTTTCAACAATTCGAAACCGTCTTCGACCGTGGCCGCCAACAGTCGCGGCCCGGTCACAGGACTGAACGGCACCGCGCTCAACAATTTGGGGTAGTAATCGATGCCGGCGCGTTCGCAGGCATCGGCCCAGGCGTGATCGAACACGTACTCGCCGTAGGAATGCCACTTGCGATAACCGGGCAGCGCGGCGATCAGGCGATCACCTTCAACGTGCAGCAGATGCTCGGGCTGCCAGCCGGAATGGGGGCCGACACTGCCGCTGTCTTCCAGTGCACTCAAAAAAGCGTGACGCAGAAAAGGCTGACTCTCCGGCACCATTGCATCCCAGGTCTGCGGGGCGATTTCTGACAGTTTTTGCAGGCGTTGCAACGGCATCACCATCCTCACTCTTCATGGCGTGAAAGCCCCGCGAGTATCGCCTATCGCTCCACATTGCACACGGGCAAAGCGACGACAGTGCTCTAACTCAATGGTTCACGGCGGCTTTGTATCGTCACGGACATGACATCACATTGCCACTGCCCTGTAATAAACCATCGCGATACTGGCGCCTGTTTTTAGAGCGCCGGGTTATACCCGGCCACAGTTTTCCGCCCCTTACGGTCGGTTGTGCCCCGGATGGCTCTGTCATCCCCTCTCATCTTCGGAGATTGATATGCGTCTTGCTTCCACGAAAACTGCGGCGGCCTTGTGCGGTGGCCTGTTGCTGGCCATGAGTGTTCCGGCCAGTGCCGCAGTCGACGCCAAACTGCTCGACATGCTCAAGGCTAACGGCTCGATCACTAACGCGCAGTACAGCGAACTGCAAGCCGAGCTGGCCAGGGATCAGAAAGAACAGCAGATTGCCCGTCAGGCTCAGCAAGAGACCAACGAGCAAATCGCGGCCACCGCGAAGAAAACCGACACACTGAGCGCCTTCGACCAAAAGCTTGCATGGGCGGCAAAGACCCAGTTCAAGGGCGACGTGCGCTTCCGTCAGGAAAACGTCCACAACGATGGCGTGCCAAACAACAAGGACCAGGATCGTCAGCGCATTCGTGCCCGCCTGGGTGCCTACAGCGAAATCAACCCGCAGGTCGACACCGGCATCCGTATCGCCACCGGCAGCAACGACGACGCTCGCTCGACCAACCAGGACCTGAACAACTACTTCGACAAGAAGCAGATCTGGCTGGACCAGGGTTACATCGACTACCACCCGGACGCGATCAAGAACCTGCACCTGGTTGGCGGCAAGATGCCGCAACAATGGGTGAGCATGGGCGACATCATCTGGGACAGCGACATCAACCCGGAAGGCCTGGCCGTCACCTACAAGTACCCGTTGAGCGGCAGCACCGAGCTGTTCGGTAGCGCCGGTCACTACACCCTCAAGGACAACGTCGACGGCGAAGGCGTGCAATTCAAGCACGACCTGCGTCTTTACGCCGGCCAGTTGGGTGCGCGCTTCGGCATCACCGACAGCATGAAAATGACCTTGGGCGGCAGTCTCTACGCCTACGACAACGACGACAGCAGCGCCTGCCCGACCTCGGGTACCGTTACTGCGCCATGCGCACTGGCCGTCAACGGCAACAGCCCGGGCGAACAGTTCAAACTGTACGAAGGCTTTGGTCAGCTGGACTTCAGCAACCTGCCGGTTCCGCTGTCGATCTACGGTCAGTACGTCAACAACACTGATGCCAGCAACGACCAGGACACTGGCTGGCTGGCCGGTGTGAAGTCCAAGCTCTACGGCTTCAACGTGGACTACAACTACCGCGACGTACAGCGTAACGCTGTGGTGGGTGCCTTCACCGACTCCGACTTCGCCAACGGTTTCACCGGTTCACGCGGCAGCAAGCTGAAAGTGAGCTACGACCTGGACAAGAACTTTGCCCTGGGCGCGACCTACTACATGGCGACCTCAGACCAGACCAACGCCAACATCAACAAGAAGGATTCGGACATCAACACCCTGCAACTGGATGCCGAAGCCAAGTTCTGATTCACCCGCTACACGACTCGGGCAAGGAAGCCCGGGCCCCTTTTACAGCCTGGTGTTGATGTATCGGTCCCCATCATCCTCCGATGCATCAACGCCAGGCTGTTTTCTCTCCCGCAAAAAAAGATCGCAGCCTTCGGCAGCTCCTACAGGACCGGATTCATCGCGATATCACGTTGAAACTGTAGGAGCTGCCGCAGGCTGCGATCTTTTCAAGCCACAGACTCAGCGCTTGCGCAGCAACACGCTACCAATGGAGTAACCGGCGCCGAACGAGCTGAGCACGGCCAGCGAACCGGCGGGCAGATCGTCCTGGTTCTTGTGGAACGCAATCACGGAACCGGCGGAACTGGTGTTGGCGTAGGTGTCGAGAATCACCGGGGCTTCCTGTTCGGTCGCATCGCGGCCCAGCAGTTTCTTGACGATCAGGTGGTTCATGCTGAGGTTGGCCTGGTGCAGCCAGAAGCGCTTCACGTCGCTGATGTTGAGCTGGTTCTCTTGCAGATGCTCAGCGATCAGTTCGGCCACCATCGGGCAGACTTCCTTGAACACCTTGCGGCCTTCCTGCACGAACAGTTTGTCCTTGGCACCGATGCCCTCTTCCGCCGCGCGGTTGAGGAAGCCGAAGTTGTTGCGGATGTTGTTGGAGAACTTGGTCAGCAGCTTGGTGCTGACGATGTCGAACTGATGCTTGGACGTCGCCAGGTCGGCACGCTCGATGATCACCGCGGTGGCGGCATCGCCGAAGATGAAGTGGCTGTCGCGGTCACGGAAGTTCAGGTGGCCGGTGCAGACTTCCGGGTTGACCATCAGGACCGCGCGGGCCTGGCCCAGTTGCACGCTGTTGGCGGCGGTCTGGATACCGAAGGTCGCCGAGGAGCACGCCACGTTCATGTCGAAACCGAAACCCTGGATGCCCAGCGCTTCCTGGACTTCGATGGCAATGGCCGGGTAGGCACGTTGCAGGTTGGAGCAGGCGACGATCACGCCGTCGATGTCCGCTGCGGTCTTGCCGGCACGCTGCAGGGCTTGTTCGGCCGCGCCGATAGCCATCTGGCACAGCACCGACCACTCGTCGTTGGAACGCTCTGGCAGGCGCGGGGCCATGCGCTGCGGGTCGAGGATGCCGTCCTTGTCCATGACAAAGCGGCTCTTGATGCCGGAGGCTTTTTCGATGAATGCGGCGCTGGATTCGGTCAATGCCTGCACTTCACCGCGTGCGATGGCGTCGGCGTTGTCGGCGTTGAATTGCGCGACGTAAGTATTGAAAGACTGGACCAGCTCTTCATTGGAAATGCTGTTGGCCGGGGTGTACAGGCCGGTGCCACTGATGACGACGTTATGCATGGTCGTGTCTCTAATCTGTTCAGGCAGAAAGCATTGGCACCGTCGTACCAATACACAAAGGGTCTATTCCCGTCCGGGGACGCAAACCTGGCATCGCTTTATTCCGTGACGCCACCTGGCCGAAGGCTCCAGGTCGCGAAACCGGCATTTATGGTCGCGAAGTTTGCCATAAACCTTGGGTTTTGGCGCCTTTTTGCTGGATACCACACAATCCCTGTAGGAGCTGCCGAAGGCTGCGATCTTTTGATCTTGATTATAAAAATCAAAAGATCGCAGCCTTCGGCAGCTCCTACAGTAGATCCCAGTGGATCCCAGTAGCGATCAGGGCTCGACTTGCGACCACTGCTTGTTCAGGCGTTTGTCGGAGATCGGCACCTTGGTTCCCAGTTGTTGCGCAAACAGCGAAACCCGGTATTCCTCCAGCCACCAGCGATACAACTCCAGCTGCGGATCACGCTTGCCTTCCTGGGCGTGTTTACCGGCGCGGGTCTGGTATTGCGTCCACAGCCCGCTCAATTCGCCGCTCCAGACCCGGTCGCGCTGCACCTGGGCGCCGATTTTTTCGAAGCGCTGTTCAATCGCCTTGAGGTAACGCGGCAACTCCTTGAGCCATTGCATCGGCGTTTCCCGGACAAACCCCGGATACACCAGCTGGCTGAGCTGCTGCTTGATGTCGTTCAGGGCCACGGCTTGCGCCAGATCAATCTTGCCTTTGAAGCGCTTTTGCAAGCCATGCCAAAGCTTGAGGACTTCCAGTGTCAGCTTCGCCACGCGTTCGGCGTGCTCGGTCCAGGCGCCACGCTTGCGCTCGGCCAGGGACGCCAGAGCGGCACCGTCACGGGGCAGCGGGTCTTCACCCTCGAGAATGCAGCTGTCGAGGCTGGCCAGCAGAATGTCTTCCACCAGCGCATCGACACGCCCCATGTCGCGGTACAGCAGGCCCAGCTCGGTCAGGCCCGGCAACTTGCCGCGCAGGAATTTTGCCGACTCGGCCAGTTGCTGCATCAGCAGGCGTTGCAGGGCACGGCGATGCTGGAACTCGGCCTCGGCCGGGGTCGAGAAACGTCCCTCCTTGACTGTTCCAGCCTCCTCCACCAGCGCCGGATAGACCGTCATCGACAGTCCGGCGATCTTCTGCTGGGTTTTCTCGGCCACGGCAGCGAAGACTTTCGGCTCCACCGGCTGCTGGCTCTTCGCGGTTTGCGGCACCGCCAATGCGGCCTGGCTGGCCTCGGCGAAACGCGCCGTCAGTTCGGCCAGATCACGCCCTTCACCGAGGAACTTGCCCTGGCCGTCGACGATTTCCAGGTTCATCCGCAGATGGCTTTCGACTTGCTGCGCCGCCTCGGCCCAGGCTTCATCGCTGACCCGCGCGCCGGTCATGCGCAGCAGCTCGCGCCCCAGGGCCTGGGGCAGCGAGCCCTCGGCAAAGGTCATGCGCTGCAAGGCAGCCTTGACGAAGTCCGGCACCGGCACGAAGTTCTTGCGCAGGGCCTTGGGCAGGTTGCGCACCAGGGCAATGCACTTGGCTTCGATGACACCCGGCACCAGCCAGTCCAGGCGTTCCGGCGGCAGCATCGGCAACAGCGGTGCCGGCACGCGCAGGGTCACGCCGTCCCGTGGATGGTTCGGTTCGAAGTGGTAGCTGAGGGCCAACTCCAGATCGCCGATGTGCAGCGTATCCGGGTAATGCTGCGCAGTGACCTCACTGGCTTCACGGGCCAGCACGTCCTCTTCGCGCATGATCAACAGCTGCGGATCTTTCTGGCTGTTGATCCGATACCAGCTGTCGAAGGTCGCGGTCTGATGAATCTCCGCCGGCAGGCGCGCGTCGTAGAAGGCGTACAGGGTTTCTTCATCCGCCAGGATGTCGCGACGGCGGGCCTTGGCTTCCAGTTCGTCGAGTTGTTCCAGCAACTGTTTGTTGGCCGTCAGGCACTTGGCCTTGGACTGAATCTCGCCACGCACCAGCGCTTCGCGGATGAACAGTTCGCGGGACACTACCGGGTCCACCGGACCGTAATGCACCGGCCGCCGGCCGACCACGATCAACCCGAACAGGGTGATCTGCTCGAACGCAACCACCTGGCCGCGCTTCTTCTCCCAATGGGGTTCGAAGTGGTTTTTCTTGATCAGGTGCCCGGCGAGCGGTTCGATCCAGTCGGCGTCGATCTTCGCCACCATGCGCGCGTAGAGCTTGGTGGTTTCCACCAGTTCGGCGGTCATCAGCCACTGCGGACGCTTCTTGCCGATGCCCGACGACGGGTGAATCCAGAACCGCCGCTGACGCGCGCCGAGGTAATCGCCCTCTTCGGTTTTCTGGCCAATCTGGCTGAGCAACCCCACCAGCACCGCTTTGTGCAGTTTCGGGTAATCCGCCGGCTCTTTATTGAGGCTCAGCTGCATGTCGCGGCAGATCAGGCTCAACTGGCGATGGGAGTCGCGCCATTCGCGCAGGCGCAGGTAATTCAGGAAATTCTTGCGGCACCAGTTGCGCAGCGGGTTGGCGGTCAGCGCCTGGCGTTGCTCTTCGAATCCGCGCCACAGGTTGACCAGGCCGGCGAAGTCCGAGTCGGCGTCTTTCCACTGGGCGTGGGCCTGATCCGCCGCTTGCTGACGCTCCGGCGGTCGTTCGCGCGGGTCCTGGATCGACATGGCGCTGGCGACGATCAGCACTTCCTGCAAGCTGCCGAGCTTCGCCGCTTCCAGCAACATGCGCCCCATGCGCGGGTCCACCGGCAGCCGCGCCAATTGGCGCCCGAGGGGCGTCAACTGGCTGTTGCGATCCACCGCCGAGAGTTCCTGCAGCAGGTTGTAACCGTCGCTGATGGCCTTGCCATCCGGCGGCTCAATGAACGGGAACGCGCTAACCTCGCCAAGGCGCAGGTGCAACATCTGCAAAATGACCGCCGCGAGGTTGGTCCGCAGGATTTCCGGATCGGTAAATTCCGGGCGACCGAGGAAATCCTCTTCGCTGTACAGGCGCACGCAAATGCCCGGTTCGACCCGTCCACAACGGCCCTTGCGCTGGTTGGCGCTGGCCTGGGAAATGGCTTCGATCGGCAGGCGCTGGACCTTGGCCCGGTAGCTGTAACGACTGATGCGCGCGGTGCCGCTGTCGATCACGTAACGGATGCCCGGCACGGTGAGCGAGGTTTCCGCGACGTTGGTCGCCAGCACCACGCGACGCCCCGGGTGCGACTGGAAAATCCGCTGCTGCTCGGCCGGCGACAGGCGCGCGTAAAGCGGCAGGATTTCGGTGTGCTTGAGCTGGGCCTTGCGCAGCATGTCGGCGGCGTCGCGAATCTCACGTTCACCCGGCAGGAATACCAGCACGTCACCGGGACTGCGGCGCTCACTGCGCTCATACGCGGCGATTTCGTCGAGAGTCGCGAGGATCGCCTGATCCACCGTCAGGTCGTCCTCGACGCGGTTACCCTCTTCGTCCTGCTCAAGCGTCAGCGGGCGATACCAGGTGTCCACCGGAAAAGTACGGCCGGACACCTCGACAATCGGTGCATCGTCGAAGTGCTTGGAGAAACGCTCCAGGTCGATGGTCGCCGAGGTGATGATGACCTTCAGGTCCGGGCGGCGCGGCAGCAGGGTTTTCAGGTAACCGAGCAGGAAGTCGATGTTGAGGCTGCGTTCGTGGGCTTCGTCGACGATGATCGTGTCGTAGCGTTCCAGATAGCGGTCGTTCTGGGTTTCCGCCAGCAGGATGCCATCGGTCATCAGTTTGATCAGGGTATTGGAATCGCTCTGATCCTCGAAACGCACCTGGTAGCCGACCAGGGCGCCGAGCGGCGTGCCCAGCTCTTCGGCAACCCGGCTGGCCACGCTGCGCGCTGCGATCCGCCGTGGCTGGGTGTGGCCGATCAAGCCATGCTGGCCGCGCCCGATTTCCAGGCAGATCTTCGGCAACTGGGTGGTTTTACCCGAGCCGGTCTCGCCGGCGATGATCAGCACCTGGTGCTTTTCCAGCGCCTTCTTGATTTCGTCGCGCTTGGCGGCAATCGGCAAACTGTCGTCGTAACGAATCACCGGCAGGCTGGCGCGGCGGGCCAGCACCTGCTCACAGGACGCCTGCATGCGTGCAACCCACTGGCCCAGCTTGGCCTCGTCGGGTTTCTTGCGCAGCTCAAGCAACTGCCGCCGCAGCCGGTGGCGGTCGGCGAGCATGGCGTGATCGAGGTTTTTCAGCAGTTTGTCGATGGAGGGCGATTCGTCGGTCATCGGGTACGCAATTCAGTCGTCTAGTGGCGCAGGGTGGCGATTGTCGCAGATTTTACGACCGCTGCGCGGCCGATCGCGAGCAGGCTCGCTCCCACACTGGATCTATAGCGACCACAAAAATCGGGACACAATGTGGGAGCGAGCCTGCTCGCGATCAATTGCGCAGCAATTGCAGCGGACTACTCGTTGCCCAGGCCTTTACGCCGATACGGAAACACATCAATCACCTTCCCCGCCCGAATCGCCTCCTGCAGGCTCTTCCAGTAATCGGCGTTGTACAGCTCGCCATGCAACTGATCGAACAACTTGCGCTGCCCCGCATCGGCAAACAGGAACGGCGGAAACTCTTCCGGGAATACATCCAGCGGCCCGATCGAGTACCAGGGTTCGGACGCCATCTCGTCTTCCGGCGTGCGCGGTTGTGGGATGTGGCGGAAGTTGGCCTCGGTGAGAAAGCAGATTTCGTCGTAGTCGTAGAACACCACCCGGCCGTGACGGGTGACGCCAAAGTTCTTCAGCAGCATGTCACCGGGAAAGATGTTGGCCGCCGCCAGTTGCTTGATCGCCAGGCCGTAATCTTCCAGGGCTTCGCGCACCTGCGCCTCGTTGGCGTTTTCCAGGTACAGGTTCAGCGGGGTCATGCGCCGTTCGGTCCAGCAGTGACGGATCAGCACCGTGTCGCCTTCGACCGACACCGTGGAGGGCGCGACGTCCAGCAATTCCTCCAGGCACGCCGGGTCGAACTTGCTCAGCGGGAAACGGAAGTCGGCGAATTCCTGGGTATCGGCCATGCGCCCGACCCGGTCGACGCTTTTCACCAGGCGGTACTTTTCGATCACCGTGGCGCGGTCGACGTTTTTCGATGGCGAGAAACGGTCCTTGATGATTTTGAACACGGTGTTGAACCCCGGCAGGGTGAACACGCTCATGACCATGCCGCGCACGCCGGGGGCCATGATGAACTGGTCGTCGGTGTTGGCCAGGTGATTGATCAGCGCCCGGTAGAACTCCGACTTGCCGTGCTTGTAGAAACCGATCGAGGTGTACAGCTCGGCGATGTGCTTGCCCGGCAGGATGCGCCGCAGGAAGCCGATGAATTCCGCCGGCACCGGCACATCCACCATGAAATACGAGCGGGTGAAGGAGAAAATGATCGACACGTCCGCTTCGTCGGTGATCAGCGCATCGATCTGGATGCCGCGACCTTCCAGGTGCAGCAAGGGAATTGCCAGCGGCCATTGCTCGTCGGCGGTGTAGATGCGCCCCACCAGGTACGCACCTTTATTACGGTACAGCACCGAGGAAAACAGCTCGACGCTCAACTCCGGGTCCTTGCACACCCAGTCCGGCAGGTTCTCGCGCAGTTGCGCTTCGAGGCGCTTGAGGTCACCGGAGAGGTCGGCGTAATCCTCGCTGAAGCGGTAGTCGGCGAAGATGCTGGCAAGCATCGCCGACAGTTGACCTTGCGGCTTGTAGGTGCGGGTTTGCGCGGCCCTTGCCCGGCGCAGACTCGGCCGGGTGGTGTGGATGAACATGCAGCCGTCGCTGATCAGGTCATGGCTGAACAGCCCGCAGAAGATCGAGTTGTACCAGGTCTCGGACAATTCATCGTCGAAGCGCAGGTCGATCAGGCTGATGTAGGCACTTTTCACCAGTGGCCAGCAGCTGACGTCCAGGGTGTCGGCGTCAAACGCGGTGCGCAGTCGCTCCACCGTTTCACTGACTTTATCTTCGTACAGATTGATCCGCGCTGCCGACGCCGATTGCGTCTCTTGCCACCGGGCCTGTTCGAAGCGGGCCCGGGCACCGTCGGTGATCTGCCGGAAATGCTCGCGGTAATCGTCAAAGCCATCGAGGATCAAACGGGCGATGTCGGCGGCTGGCCATTGCTGCGGCATGGTGAGACCTCTGCGGGAATTCGGGAGGCTTGAGCTTAGCCAGTGAACCGGGTGCAGGAGAAGTGTAATTTTCCAGGCGCCGCGTCATCGACGCCCTGAAGAGTTCAATGCCCGGTTTTCGGTTGCCATCGATCACGCACTCAGCAACACTTTCGCCCCTTCATCATGGAAGGAACGCGCTGTGAACCCCGTCGATATTTTCCGTTTACTGTCTCTGGCGGCCATTTGGGGTGCGAGTTTTCTGTTCATGCGCATCATCGCGCCGGTGATCGGCTCCCTGCCCACCGCGTTTTTCCGCGTGTCAATTGCCGCCGTCGGGTTGCTGGTGATTCTTGGCCTGATGCGCATCAGCTGGGATTTCAAGGGCAAACTCAAGACCGTGATGCTGCTCGGTGTGATCAATTCCGGCATACCGGCGACCCTGTACTCCGTTGCCGCGCAGGTGCTGCCTGCCGGTTATTCGTCGATTTTCAATGCCACGACCCCCTTGATGGGCGTGCTGATCGGCGGCCTGTTTTTCCATGAAAGGCTCACTGGCGCCAAGCTCGGCGGCGTGTTCCTGGGGTTGTTCGGCGTGGGCGTGCTGACCCGTGCCGGTCCGGTGGCGTTCGATATGGCACTGCTGATGGGGGCCGTCGCCTGCCTGCTCGCCACCACGTGCTACGGATTTGCCGGATTCCTCGCCCGCCGCTGGCTCGATCAGGCCGGCGGTCTCGATAGCCGTTTGTCGGCACTGGGCAGCATGCTCGGCGCGACCTTGTTCCTGCTGCCGCTGTTCGGCTACAGCGTGATCAGCCAGCCACCGGCGAGCTGGGGCGGCTGGAGCGTGTGGCTGTCATTGCTGGGCTTGGGGCTGGGCTGCACGGCGTTTGCCTACATTATTTACTTCCGGCTGCTGAGTTCGATCGGCCCGGTGAAATCGATGACCACGACCTTCCTGATCCCGCTGTTTGGCGTGTTGTGGGGAGCGCTGTTTCTCGATGAGCCGCTGTCGATGGCGCATATCTATGGTGGGATGTTGATTGCGCTGGCGTTGTGGCTGGTGTTGAAGCCGGCTGCGGTGAAGCCGGGTTTGGTGGCTGAGCGGTAGAGTTGTTGCGTCGCCGATGACGCCTTCGCGGGCAAGCCCGCTCCCACAGGGACCGCGCAACCCTGTGGGAGCGGGCTTGCTCGCGAAGGCGATAGACCAGACACCAACAATCACAAAGCGGAAATACTCACCTCCCCATCCACCAACCGCCGAATCCCCAGCGGATTGCCGTTCTGCAACGCCTCGGGCAGCAGCGCGTCCGGATAATTCTGGAAGCACACCGGCCGCAGGAAGCGATCGATCGCCAGGGTGCCGACCGAAGTGCCCCGCGAGTCGGATGTCGCCGGATACGGCCCGCCATGCACCATGGACTCGCAGACTTCGACCCCGGTCGGATAGCCGTTGAGCAGGATCCGCCCGACCTTCTCTTGCAACAGTTCCGCCAGCCAGCGGTACTCCAGCAGTTCGTCGGCCTCGCCAATCAAGGTCGCGGTCAATTGCCCGCGCAAGCCCTGCAATGCTGCCGCCAACTGCGCCCGATCCTCGACCTCGATGACGATGGTGGTGGGCCCGAACACTTCCTCCTGCAGCAATTGATCGCCCTTGAGCAACAGGCCGGCATCGGCCTTGAACACCTGTGGCTGCGCCTGATTGCCCTGTTGCGGCCGGCCCGCCAGATGGCTCAGGCCCGGATGTTCATGCAGTTCGCCAAGGCCCCGGTTGTAGCTGGCTAGGGCGCCGGCATTGAGCATGGTTTGCGCCGGCTGCTGGTTCATGTGGGCGCAGAAAGCCTCAAGAAAAGCACTGAACTGCGGCGAGCGCACACCAATGACCAAGCCCGGATTGGTGCAGAACTGGCCACAGCCCAGGGTCACCGAACCTGCCAATTGCGCCGCGATCTGCTCACCGCGCTCCGCGAGGGCTTGCGGCAGCAGGAACACCGGATTGATGCTCGACATCTCGGCGAACACCGGGATCGGCTGCGGCCGGTTTGCGGCCATGTGGCTCAGGGCATTGCCGCCCTTGAGTGAACCGGTGAAGCCCACTGCCTGAATCGCCGGATGCTTGACCAGCCATTCACCGACACCGCCGCCGTAGATCATGTTGAACACACCGGCCGGCATACCGGTTTTTTCCGCGGCACGGATGATCGCGTCAGCCACCCACTCGGCCGTTGCCATGTGCCCGCTGTGGGCCTTGAACACCACCGGGCAACCGGCGGCCAGTGCCGAGGCGGTATCGCCACCGGCGGTGGAAAAGGCCAGCGGGAAGTTGCTCGCACCGAACACCGCCACCGGCCCCAGGGCGATGCGGTATTGACGCAGATCCGGACGTGGCAATGGCTGGCGATCCGGCAATGCGCGATCGATGCGCGCACCATAGAAGTCGCCGCGACGCAGCACCTTGGCGAACAGGCGCAACTGGCCGCTGGTGCGGCCACGCTCACCTTGGATACGCCCGGCCGGCAACGCTGTCTCGCGACACACGGTGGCGACAAACTCATCGCCCAACCCGTCGATTTCATCGGCGATGGCGTCGAGAAACCGCGCGCGTTTTTCCGCACTCAGGTTACGGTAGGTCGGGTATGCCGCAGCCGCCGCCTTGGCAGCGGCATCCACTTCGGCTTCGCTGGCCTGGAAAAAAGTTCCGGGCAAGGGCTCGCCGGTGGTGGCGTCGAGGCTTTGCAGCTGCAACGTGCCGTTGGCGCTACGGCGGCCGCCGATGTAGTTGTGTCCAGGAAACAGGCTCATGTGGATTCCTTGATCGATTGCAGACCTACGGGGGTCAGAGTGTGCGTACCTGACCGATAGCCAGCGGCTGGGCGCTCTCGCCGATACCGTTTACCAAAGGCGCACCGAACTCATCGAGACTGATCTGGAAGCTATCCCCCGGCTGGGTCTTCACACCGTCGGCAAACGACAGCGTGGCGGTACCGAAGTAGTGCACGTGAACATCGCCGGGACGCAAAAACTGCGCGTACTTGAAGTGATGAAATTCGAGATTGGCCAGGCTGTGGCACATGTTCTCTTCGCCGCTGAGAAACTCTTTTTCCCAGATCGTCTGGCCGTTGCGCGTGATGCGGCTGGTGCCGACCAGATGTCTGGGCAACTCACCGACGCGCAACTCCGGGCCAAAGGAGCAGCAACGCAGCTTCGAATGAGCGAGATACAGGTAGTTGCGCCGCTCCATGACGTGGTCGGAGAACTCGTTACCCAGCGCGTAACCGACACGGTACGGCTGGCCGTCGTCGCCGATCACATACAGGCCGGTCAGTTCCGGCTCCTCACCGGCGTCCTCGGCAAAGGGCGGCACCGGGAAATCCGCACCGGGACGCACGACGATGCTGCCGTCGCCCTTGTAGAACCACTCCGGTTGCGCGCCGACCTGCTCCGCCGCTGGTTTACCGCCCTCCAAACCCCACTTGAACATGCGCATGGTGTCGGTCATGCCGGCTTCGACTTCACCATCGTGCTGGTGCATTTTGTCCCGCGTCGCGGCGCTGCCCAGATGGGTCAGGCCGGTGCCGCTGATCAGGCAATGGGCAGGGTCTTCATGGTCCAGCGGTGGCAGGACCTTGCGCTGCTGCAACAGCTGCGCGTAATCCGGACCGGGTTCGCTGCCGCGCCGGGCGATTTCTTCTTGCAGGCTGCACTGGACACGGATGGCGGCCAGGGCCAGTTCACGGGTACTGCGGGTATCGCGCAGCACCTGGACCCGAGCGCCCTCAACCACGCCAACCTGGCGTTGCCCGTCGGTGTTTTCAAACTGAATCAGACGCATGTCGGCACTCCGAAAAGTCGTGGTAGGCGCCGCGAGAAAGCGGCGCCGGACGGTCACTCGATGATGTTGAAATCGCTCAGGTACTCATCGGAGATTTCCAGGCCCAGGCCCGGCTTGTTGTCATCCAGCTGGATGTAGCCGTTAACCGGTTGCGGCTCGCCCTTGAACACGTAGTAGAAGAGTTCGTTGCCGACTTCGACGTCGAACACCGGGAAGAACTCGGCCATAGGCGAGGCCGTGGTGGACATGGTCAGGTGGTAGTTGTGCATCTGCCCGGCATGCGGGATGACCGGCACCGACCAGGCCTCGGCCATGGCGTTGATCTTGCGCGCGGCGGTGATGCCGCCGACGCGATTGGTGTCGTACTGGATCACGTCGACGGCGCGGCGTTCCAGCAGGTCCTTGAAGCCGTAGGACGTGAATTCGTGTTCGCCGCCGGAGATCGGCATGATCCCCATCTTCTTCAGCTCGATATAGCCTTCGATGTCGTCGGCGATCACCGGTTCTTCGAGCCAGCGCGGCTCGAACTCGGCCAGTTTCGGCAACATGCGCCGGGCATACTCGAGGGTCCAGCCCATGTAGCATTCGAGCATGATGTCGACGTCGGGGCCGGCCAGTTCACGCAGGGCGCGCACTTGTTCGATGTTGCGGCGCATGCCCGCCGGACCGTCCTTCGGGCCATAACCGAAACGCATCTTCAGCGCGGTGAAACCCTGGCTCAGGTAGCCTTGGGCCTCTTCGAGGAACAGGTCGAGGTTGTCGTTGGCGTAGAGCTTGGAGGCGTAGGTCCAGATCTTTTCCTTGGTGCGCCCGCCCAGCAGCTTGAACACCGGCTTGTTCACCGCTTTGCCCATGATGTCCCAGATCGCGATGTCGATGGCCGAGATCGCCGCCATGCCGATGCCCTTGCGCCCCCAGGCGTGGCTCTGGCGGTACATTTTCTGCCAGATGTATTCGTTGTCGAACGGGTCTTCGCCAATGGCGATCGGCGCCAGGTAGGTGTCGATGATTTCCTTGGCCACGCGCGGCGCCAGGGCACAGTTACCGATGCCGACGAGGCCGGTGTCAGTCTCGACTTCCACCACCAGCCAGCCGTGGAAACGGAACGAGCCCATGGCGTCGCCGCGCTCGAACAGGATGTCGCTGGCGTTGGTGCAGAAGTGCGCCTGGGGTGGCACGACTTTGCCTTTCCACTCGAAAACGCGGGTACGGATCGCTTTGATTTTCATGAATACGGTTTCCTTGCGCTGCCGGCTTCTTGTCATTGTCAGTCGCTGCGCAATGCCACTCGGGTGGCGGTCTTGCGCATTCGATGGAGCGACTTTAGCCAGCGGCCAAGGGCTGCGGATAATCACTTATGCGTATCCGGCGATAACCTGGGGTGATAGCGGAATCCGGTTATTGGGCGTTTCGGGTTATCGGGTGACGCAAAAAAGATCGCAGCCTTCGGCAGCTCCTACAGGGAATACGGTCCCCTGTAGGAGCTGCCGAAGGCTGCGATCTTTTGACCTTTCAACAATCAGTAACTGTTGCCACCCATCCGGCACGCGATCTCGAACGCCTGGCGGATCGCACCGACGTTCGCCTTGCCCTGCCCCGCGATGTCGAACGCGGTGCCATGGGCCGGGGTGGTGATCGGGATCGGCAGGCCGCCCTGCACCGTGACGCCACGGGAGAAGCCCATCAGCTTGATCGCGATCTGCCCCTGGTCGTGGTACATCGTGACCACCGCGTCGAAGGCACTGGCATTGCCCTGGACCTTGAGGAAGATCGTGTCGGCCGGATAAGGCCCGTCCGCCGCGATCCCCAGTGCCTGCGCCGAACGCACCGCCGGGCCGATGATGTCCAGCTCCTCGCGACCGAACGAACCGTTATCACCGTTATGCGGATTCAGCCCGCAAACGCCGATGCGCGGCTTTTCCAGCCCGTTGCGCTTGAGCGCGGTGTCGATCAGTTGAATCGCTTCCACCACCCGTTGCTGGCTGAGCAGGCCCGGCACATCGGCCAGGGCCACATGGGAGGTCACCCGCGAAGTCCAGAGATTGTCGAGCACGTTGAATTCGCAGAACGGTCCATGGAAATCCAGCAGCTCGGCGAACCAGTGCAGCTCATCGCTGTGGGCCATGCCGGCCATGTGCAGTGAAGTCTTGTTCAATGGCCCGAACAACACGGCGTCGGTGATGCCCGCTTCGGTCAGGCGCAGGGCTTTTTCCAGGGTGTCGAGGCTGTAGCGGCCACCGATGACGCTGGCCTCGCTCCGCGCAAACTCACCGATAGTGTCGCCGCGAAAGTCATAGAACAGCGGCGTGTCATCGACAAATGCCAGTTGCTCCAGGGACTCGACGCGACGATAGGGAAATTCCATCCCGGCAATGCGCATGCCGCGACGCATTTCCGCTTCGTCGGCGATCAGGATCACATTGGCCTGGGCACGCACTTCAGGCTCGCCCAGCAGGCGCGCGATCAGCTCAGGGCCGATGCCCGCCGGGTCGCCGAGGACCATCGCGATGGTGGATTTGCTCATGCTTCACTCCTCAAGGGTTCAGGCTGCGCCCGCTCATTGGCGCAAGGCTCGCAGCGATAGACCCGCTGCGCGTTGCTGTAGAAAAGTCGTTCCTGATCGGCTGTCGGCAGATCGGCGACGATGGATTTGAAACCGCTGTAGATGTCGTCGAACGAGCCGCACAGGCTGTCCACGGGGAAGTTGCTGGCGAACATCGCCCGGTGGCTGCCGAACATGGCGATCACCTCGCGCACGATCCAGGCGTTGTCCTTGGCGCGCCAGCGCTGGCCGCCCTGCCCCAGGCCGGAAATCTTCACCTGCACGTTCGGCCACTGCGCCAGCCGCGCCAGCGCCAGACGCCAACCCGCCAGGCCTTCGGCGCTACGGTCATTGGGCAAACCGGTGTGGTTGAGAATCAGCGTGATGCCGGGAAAATCCCGGGCCAGGTGTTCGGCCTCGTGCAGGTTCCACCAGGGTGTCTGCAAGTCGAAATGCAGCCCCAGCCCTTCGAGCGCGGCGTAACTGCGGCGCCAGTGTTCGTCACTCATCAGGCTGCGCAGGTGCCCCACCTGCGCCGGCGCGATCGGGCCACCGGGTTTGTGGCGCACGCTGCGCACATGCTTGAAACGCGCCTGCTCGGTGAGCACATCGATAGCGTCCGGATGATCGAGCCAGGCTTGCGCCACGACCGCATTGGGTACGCCGTAGCGGGCGGCCAGTTGCTCGATGAAACGGGTTTCGCCAATCGGGTCCTGCGGGTTCCACTCGGTCTCGACGTACACCGTTTGCACGACGTTATGCGACCCTGCGTCGGCGAAGTAATCCTCGGGAAAATAGCGGCGCTTGATCGCGCTGTAGTCTCCGTAGCGAAAGGGTATGTTGGCCTCGGGGGCAAGCCATGGGTGGTCGTTGACGGTCGGGTCCCAGAAGTGATGATGGGCGTCGATGATCGGGCCGTTCCACAACGCGTTAGTCATGACGCACCTCGTCGAGGCTGATGAACAAGGTCGCGAGCACGAAGACTGCCGAGCACGCCGCGAAGAACCCGAGCACCGGGGCAAAACCACCGGCCGCTTGCAGAATCACGCCCACCAGGATCGGCACGGCGATGCCGCCGGTACTGCCGGCCATGTTCATCACGCCGCCGATCAAACCGACTCGCGCCGGCGCCGCCAGCAGCGCCGGGAAGCTCCAGTAGAGGCTGCCCCACATCAGGAAGAACGCGGTCATGGCCAACAGCGCCACCGCCGCAAAAGGATTGCTCAAGGTCGGCAGCAACAGGAATGCGCCGAGGGCCACCAGCCCGGAAAACGCCAGCAGGCTCTTGACCGCCACCGCGCGACTCACGCCTTTGCGAATCAAGCCATCACAGAGGAAACCACCGGTCAACGAACCCAGTGCACCGCAGACAAAAATCACGAAGGTCGCCGCACCAATCCCCTTGATATCGAAACCCCGGGCCTGGGCCAGGTAACTCGGGCCCCAGGTCAGCAGGCCGAAATACACCATCGCCCAACTTGCCCGGCCGATCAGCAAACCGCTGAGCGAGCGTGGCGCAATACCCAGCCCCTTGACCGGCGCCCGGGCCGCCTCGGCGGCGGGCGTTGCGCGGCCGACATTGATTTTCTCGAGCTCCGCCGCATTGACTTGAGGGTGACCGGCCGGGTCATCACGCAGATAACGCCGCGCCAGCCAGGCTAGCACCAGGGTGGCGATACCGGCGATCACGAAGGCCAGGCGCCAGGAGTCCAGCGAGGCAATCAGCCAGGCAATGATCAACCCGCCAAGGGCCACGCCCAACGGGCTGCCGCTGTCCATCAACACCGCGCCGCGACTGCGCTCGCTCGGGGCCAGCCACAGGGAAATCAGCTTGCCGCCCGACGGGAACAGCGGTGCTTCGGCGGCGCCCAGTGCAACCCGGGCAAACAACAACGACAAGCCGCCGGTGGCGAACGCCGCCAGCACCTGAAACGTGCCCCACAACCCGGTGGACCAACTGATGACCCGATGCGGGCCGAAGCGGTCGATCAGCCAGCCGCCGGGAATCTGCAACAATGCGTAGGCCCAGAAAAAGCTGCTGAGGATCAGCCCTTGCAGGCTCGGCGACAGGGAAAACTCATGGGCGATGGTCGGCATCGCAATGGACAGCGACACCCGGTCGATCAGGTTGACCATGGTCAGCGCGAAGATGATCGCGAAGATCCGCCAGCGCACGCTGCTGGCCTTGACGGCGCAGCTCTGCGCGGGTGCCGCGGCCTGGGGCTGGATATCCGCGCCGGCCAGGTTCAGGGATGCACTGGAACGAGCCATGGTGCGTACCTCTTTTATTATTTTTGTGGGGACTGCAGCGCCGCTTCCTGGCGACATTTGTGAGCACTATCGAAGGCTCGCTGATAACCGTCTAATCAAAACTTGAAATCAGGCGATAGCCTCGGGTTATGTCATGCCCTGCTTTCAACGACCTTTCAACGTGGACCCGCATTCTTTTCTGTAGGAGCGAGCCTGCTCGCGATGGTCTTCAACGAAAACACATGCTTCCTGAATTAACGCGGTGCCCTTGAGTCCATCGCGAGCAAGCTCGCTCCTACAGCAGTCAGTAGTCAGTAGTCAGTAGTTTGCCGAGCTATAACCCCAGGCTATCGGTGTATGTATTGTTTTGACTAGACGCCGTGCCCGCACCTTCACACACTCGGGCCAGGCTTGCGGCTTTACCGCGCAAAAAAGCCGCTCATAACAATTACAAGAACATGAATACGAGGCTCTTCCATCATGCGAAATGCATTCGTCCGTCGTACATCCCGTCTGTTTCTTGGTTGCGCACTGATCGCCGCCGGTACCCTTCCCGCTCTCGCCAACGCCGCCTGGCAACCGGACAAGAACGTCGAAATCGTCGTCGCCGGTGGTCCCGGTGGCGGTACCGACCAGCTCGGTCGCCTGATCCAGTCGATCATCACCACGCACAAGCTGCTCGACGTGAACACCATCGTCCTCAACAAGGGCGGTGGCAACGGCGCCGAAGCCTTTCTCGACCTGAAAATGAGCAAGGGCGATGCCGACAAACTGGTGATCGGCACCAACAACATCTACCTGTTGCCGCTGGTGTCCAAGCTCGGCTACGAATGGCAGGAACTGACCCCGATTGCCGCCGTGGCCGAGGATGACTTCATTCTCTGGAGCTACAAGGGCGCGCCGTGGAAAGACGCGAAAAGTTTCTACGACGCGGTCAAGGCCGACCCGTCGAACCTGCGCATGGGCGGCAGCCAGTCCAAGGACGTCGACCAGACCCTGACCCTGCTGCTGAACCAGACCAACAACAGCAAACTGGTGTACATCCCGTTCAAGAGCGGCAGCGAAGCCGCAACGCAACTGGCCGGCAAGCACATCGCCGCCAACGTCAACAATCCAAGCGAGAGCATCAGCCAATGGCGTGGCAATCAGGTCGAGCCGCTCTGCGTATTCAGTAAGGAGCGCATGGGCTATACCGACAAAGTCGCCGGCGACAAATCCTGGGCCGACGTCCCGACCTGTCACGAACAAGGTCTGGGCATCGATCAGTACCGCTTCCCGCGCACCGTGTTCATGCCCGGCGACGTCACCGCCGAGCAGCGCGCGTTCTATGTCGAGTTGATGCGCAAAGTCACCCAGACCGATGAGTTCAAGGCTTATGTGAAGCAGAACGCTCTGGTGCCAACCTTCCTCGAGGGCGAGCCGCTGACCGCCTACATCGAAAAAGACACCGCCCGCGTCACGCCGGTGTTCAAAGAGGCCGGCTGGCTGAAAAACTGAGTTGCTCACGGCCGCCCGCCCTGCGTACGGCCGTCACCTCTGGAGGTGCTTTCATGTCCCATTCTTCGGATTCACCAGCGCTGGTCGGTACACGCTGGGTCGAACTCGGTCTGGCACTCTTCACCACGCTGATCGGCGCGGTGGTGATGTTCGGCAGTGTCGAACAGGGTATCGGCTGGGGGGATGCCGGCCCCGAGCCGGGTTACTTTCCCTTCTACATCGGCCTGATGTTGAGCGCCGCCAGTGTGGCCAACGGCGTGTTGACCCTGGTGCGCTGGCAAGCCCTGGGCATTTCATTCGTCAGCCGCAGTGCGTTCAGGCAAGTGCTGTCGGTGTTCGTGCCCATCGCGCTATTCGTCGGTGCGATGCCGTTCACCGGCATCTACGTCGCTTCGGCCTGCTTCATTGCCTGGTTCATGTGGCGTGACAAGGTCCGCGCCAAGCCATACGGCAAATGGATGATCGGTAGCGTGTCCCTGGGCGCGGTGCTGGCCAGTTACCTGATTTTCGCGCTGTGGTTCAAAGTGCCGCTGGATGCCGGCCCAATGGGCGACTGGATTGCCCTGGCCGGGAGACATTTCAAATGAGCGAGTTCGATTCCCTGCTGCAAGGCATGAACCTGATCCTCACGCCGGGCCATATCGGCCTGATGGTGATCGGCGTGCTGCTGGGCATTCTGGTCGGTGTACTGCCCGGTCTCGGTGCCCCCAATGGCGTGGCGTTGCTGTTGCCGCTGACGTTCACCATGTCGCCGGTGTCGGCGATCATCCTGCTGTCATGCATGTACTGGGGCGCGCTGTTCGGCGGCTCGATCACCTCGATCCTGTTCAACATCCCCGGTGAGCCCTCATCGGTGGCGACTACCTTCGACGGTTATCCCATGGCCCGCGAAGGCCGCGCCGCCGAAGCCCTGACCGCCGCGTTCAGTTCGGCGTTGCTGGGTGCGTTGGCCGGCGTGTTGTTGCTGACCTTCCTCTCGACAAAAATTGCCGCGTTCGCCATGTCGTTCAGTTCGCCGGAGTTCTTCGCGGTGTACCTGTTGGCGTTCTGCACCTTCATCGGCATGAGCAAGAACCCGCCGCTGAAAACCGTGGTGGCGATGATGATCGGTTTCGCCATGGCCGCCGTCGGCATGGACACCGTGTCCGGCAACCTGCGCCTGACCTTCGACCAGCCGATCCTGATGACCGGCATCAGCTTTGAAGTGGCGGTGATCGGCCTGTTCGGCATCGGCGAAATCCTCTGCACCGTGGAAGAGGGACTGGTGTTCCGCGGCGAGCATGCGCGGATCACGCCGATGGTGATCCTGCGCACCTGGGCGAAATTGCCGCGTTACTGGTGGACGATTGTGCGCAGCACCCTGGTCGGCTGCTGGATGGGCATCACCCCTGGCGGACCGACTGCCGCGTCGTTCATGAGCTACAGTCTGGCCCGGCGTTTCTCGAAAAACCGCGACAACTTCGGCAAGGGCGAAATCGAAGGGGTGATCGCCCCGGAAACCGCTGACCACGCGGCTGGCACCAGTGCGCTGCTGCCGATGCTGACCCTGGGCATTCCCGGTTCGGCGACTGCGGCGGTGATGCTCGGGGGCCTGATGATCTGGGGCTTGCATCCGGGGCCGACGCTGTTCGTCGAGCAACACGATTTTGTCTGGGGCCTGATCGCCAGCATGTACCTGGGCAACGTAGTGAGTCTGATCGTGGTGCTGGCCACTGTGCCGCTGTTCGCTTCGATCCTGCGCATCCCGTTCTCGATCATCGCGCCGATCATCATCATGGTCTGCGCCATCGGTGCCTACTCGGTGCACAACTCGTTCTTCGACGTGGTGCTGATGCTGGGCTTCGGTGCGCTGGGTTATCTGTTCAAGAAACTCGGCTACCCGATTGCGCCGCTGGTGTTGGCGGCGGTGCTGGGCGACAAGGCAGAAGATGCGTTCCGCCAGTCGATGCTGTTCTCCGACGGGCAGTTGGGGATTTTCTGGTCCAACCCGTTGGTGGGCAGCCTGACCACGGCGGCGCTGCTGATGCTGTTCTGGCCGTTGATTTCAAAAGCGTTGCAAACCCTGATCGGCCTGCGCAAACCCCACGTCGCCAAACCAAAATCGGTGCTGTGACACGCCAAAGCTGGCAACGCCTGGCATTTGTTGTCAGGCTTGCCGCTGGACTTTTTCGCGAGCACGGCCCATGACCCGAATTCCTGCTGCCAACGTAATCCACAGCCGACTGCGTCTGCGCCAATTGCGGCTGATGCTGGCGTTGCAGGAATTCGGTTCGTTGCGCCGCGCCGCCGATCACATCGGCATGACCCAGCCGGCCGCGACCAAAATGCTGCATGAGGCCGAGGACCTGTTGGGCGTCGAGCTGTTCGAACGCCTGCCCAGGGGCATGCGCTCTACCCCGTTCGGGGAAACGGTCATTTATTACGCACGCATGGTGTTCGCCGAACTCAGCGGCATGCGTGAAGAGTTGGTCGCCCTCGAGTCCGGCAACCTTGGCCGGGTCGCGGTCGGGGCCATTCCGGCACTGGCTTCGGGGCTGCTGACGCGCACCATCGCCACCTTGAAACAAAGCCATCCACGCTTGTCGATGAGCATTCAGGTCGACACCAGCGACGTGCTGGTGCAGGCGTTGCTGCAAGATCAGCTGGATATCGTACTAGGACGGATTCCCGCCGGTGCCCGGGCAGAGGAGTTGCTGTTCGACAGCCTTGGCGAGGAAGCGCTGTGCGTGATTTCCGGCGCACAGAATCCACTGGCCAAAGCCACGCAGTTGAGCTGGGCCGAATTGCAGAACATGACCTGGGTACTGCAACAGCAGCCCAGCCCGATGCGCGCGATCATCAATCAGGTGTTCCACAACGCGCGGGTCGACATCCCGAGCAGCATCGTCGAAACCACATCGATCATGACCTTGCTGTCGTTGATTCAGCAGACTGACATGCTCGGCGTCACGCCGGTGTCGGTGGTCGAGGATTACCCCGGTCGGGATCTGCTGGCGGTGTTGCCGATCAAGTTCGAGGCGCGGCTGCCACCGTACGGGTTGATCACCCGGCGTCATCGCATTCAATCGTCGGCGATGCAGGCGTTCATGAATTCGGTGCGGGCCGAGCATGCGCTGGCCAAATGAAAAAGGCCCGGAGCATTGCTCCGGACCTTTGCGGTTTTAAGCCGATTTACGGAACACAAACACCAGCCCGACGATGATCAACAGCATGCCGAACAGGCTCAACAGCGCCAGGCGGTTGCCGAAGACCAGATAGTCCATCACCGCCGTCACCGCCGGCACCAGGTAAAACAGACTGGTGACGTTCACCAGGTTGCCCCGGGCGATCAAGCGATACAGCAACAGCGTCGCCAGCACCGACACCACCAGCCCCATCCATAGCACCGGCAGGATGAAACCGCTGCTGTGTTCGAAGTGAAACGGCTGGAAAGGTACGAAAATCCCGCACAACAGCAGCCCGGCGAGATACTGCACCGGCAGCGTGCCGAGGGGATTTTCAGTGATGCGTTTCTGCATGATCGAACCAAACGTCATGCTCACCAGCGCCAGCAGACCGAAAAGCATTCCGGCCAGCGACATCCCGGCCAGACCGATGCCCTGGTAAACCACCATGATCAGACCGGCCAGCCCAAGCGCCAGACCGAACATCCGGCTGGCTGATCGTTGACGCTCCATGATCACCACCGTAAGGATCGGCTGCACGCCCATGATGGTCGCCATCACCCCGGGGGTGACTTTCAGGTCCAGGGCCAGCAGATAGAAAATCTGATAGCCCCCCAACAACACCACGCCGGTGGCCATCGCATACAGCATCGGCTTGCCGCCCTTGGGCAACTTCAGCTTGAACAACGGCACCAGCAACACCAGCCCGCATAGAGCGATGACGAAACGAAACATCAGGAAGGCGAAGGGTGACGCGTGGGCCAGCCCCCATTTGGAGAAGATCGCCCCGCTGCTCCACAGCAGCACGAACAGGCTCGTGGACGCCGCCGCGAGCGCGGATTTTTTCGAAAGGACAAACATGAATACCACCTGTAGTCAGGCAAAAAGCCAACTCAGCAAAAGCTGAAATCCAGTAGTTTTTTCAGGCGGGCGGGGGAACAGCAGAAGACAGCTGATCAGCCCGAAATGCCGACGCCTGGCGGTGATACGACTGCGCACACCGGCGTGCTACTGACAGGTGGGGGGTAATGACTGATCTGCCCGGGCTGCTGATTCCCGCACGGCACGACGCCAGCGTTGACCGCTGAATCGACTACCGCGTTGAGGAGGGATGCAGGCATTGGGCTGATCTTTGCTCGAGGGATAAAAAAGTGAGTCCGAAACTCACCGTGCGCCGACTATAACCAGCGTTCGACATGGATTGCAACGTGTTGGTCAAAAGGCCGTATCCGGCCTCAACCAAACAACCAATACCCCAACAACGTCAGCACCGCCACTGCCAGCACCGGGCGCAGTACACGGTAAGCCTTGGGATTGCGCCGCTTCCATTGCTTGACCACACCACTGAATCTATCGCTGGAGTTCTTGCTCCAGGCGTAGGCCCTGTTGATCCCGCCCACACGCTCGTCATCCAGGTTCTGAGGCGCGGTGGCGCGCCCCAGCCAGGCGCTGATACCGCGATTGATGCGGGTCATGAAGCGATTGCTCAGCGGACGTTCGATATCGCAGAACAGGATGACCCGGGTCTTTTGCGTTTCATTCTTGACCCAGTGCACGTAGGTCTCGTCGAACATCACGTCTTCACCATCGCGCCAGGCGTAAACCTGACCGTCGACAAAGATGCGGCAATCATCGGAGTTGGGAGTGGACAGCCCCAGGTGATAACGCAGGGAGCCGCCAAACGGGTCGCGATGCGGGTTGAGGTGGCTGCCGCCCGGCAGCAGCGCAAACATCGCGCCCTTGACGTTGGGAATGCTGCTGACCAATTCCACGGTTCTCGGGCACAGGACTTCGGCAGAAGGCAGCGGTTTGTCATACCACTTGAGATAGAAACGCTTCCAGCCCTTCTTGAAGAACGAGCCAAAACCGGCGTCGTTGTTCTTTGCCGCCGCGCGGATATACCCCTCGTCGAACAAATGCATCGCTTCATCGCGAATCACTTCCCAGTTGTCCTTGAGCACATCCAGTTCGGGAAACTTGCTGCGATCCAGATATGGTTTGGAAGGCACACCGGAAAACAAGTACATCAAGGCGTTATAGGGTGCGAACAGTGCCGAATGGTTAACGAATTGGCGCAAAACCGGCAGACGCGCCTTACCGCGTAAGTGCACATACAGGGTGCTGCCGAGAAACAGCAACAACAACGAGGCTTTCGCGGCAAACGAAAAGGTCATCAACAACTCCTTTGAAGATAAGCGACTTTGCACCAGGTCCATTGCCCGACAAGGCTTGCGGCATGATAAACACTGCCGATCCGGTAAAAAACCTGCACTTTTCAACATTCAATGTTAACGAATGTGCAACAAAGCATTTCTTAGCATGTGGCACCTGAACGGCGGCTGATGTAATCCCTCATCAACCGCCGCCAGCCACGATCCGCCAATGTTCAGCGCTTACTGCTGATTCTCCTGTTCGGTAAACAGATCACTGAATAACATGCTCGACAGATAACGTTCACCGGAATCCGGCAGGATCACGACGATGGTCTTGCCCTGCATTTCCGGGGTTTCCGCCAATCTGACGGCCACTGCCATGGCCGCGCCGCAGGAGATCCCGCACAAGATTCCTTCTTCCTGCATCAAGCGCAAGGCCATGGCCTTGGACTCTTCGTCACTGACCAGTTCTACCCGGTCGACGATCGACAAATCGAGGTTCTTCGGCACGAAACCGGCACCAATGCCCTGGATCTTGTGCGGGCTCGGTTTGATTTCTTCACCGGCCAGGGCCTGGGTAATCACCGGCGACACCGCCGGCTCCACCGCCACCGAGAGAATCGGTTTGCCCTGGGTATTCTTGATATACCGTGAAACCCCGGTGATGGTTCCACCGGTTCCGACGCCTGCCACCAGCACGTCGACGGCGCCGTCGGTGTCGTTCCAGATTTCCGGGCCGGTGGTTTTTTCATGAATGGCCGGGTTGGCCGGGTTGTCGAATTGCGCCGGCATGAAGAAGTTCGACGGGTCGCCGGCAACAATTTCACCGGCTTTTTCGATAGCGCCCTTCATGCCTTTGGCCGGTTCGGTCAACACCAGCTCGGCACCCAGTGCCTTGAGTACCTTGCGACGTTCGATACTCATGGACGCCGGCATGGTCAGCATCAGTTTGTAGCCACGGGCGGCGGCCACGAACGCCAGGCCGATACCGGTATTGCCGGAGGTGGGTTCGACGATGGTCATGCCCGGTTTGAGTTTGCCAGTGCTCTCGGCATCCCAGATCATGTTTGCGCCGATCCGGCACTTGACCGAGTAACCGGGGTTGCGCCCTTCGATCTTGGCCAGAATGGTCACACCACGCGGCGCAATGCGATTGATCTGCACCAGCGGCGTGTTGCCGATGGAGTGGGCGTTGTCAGCAAAAATGCGGCTCATGGCTGGGTCCTTAACGACAGCATTGAAATAGGGCATCAAGGTAAGCCCTCTTGCCCGCAGGCGTCCAGTCGGGTCGAACGTCCGCTTATCAGTGCAGTCAATGGCTTTAGATCGCCAGAGATTTGCCGCCATGAAACGTCGATACAGCTGGCCCCTGTGGACCCTCCTCGGCCTCGTTGCATTGCTGATAACGTTGCACATCGCCTTGCCCTATCTGGTGCGCGACTACCTGAATGAGAGGCTGGCGGACATGGGCGACTACCGGGGCCAGATCACCGACGTGGACCTGGCCTTGTGGCGCGGGGCCTACAAGATCAACGGACTGAAAATCGTCAAGGTCGATGGCAAGGTTCCGGTGCCTTTCGTCAACGCGCCATTGATCGACCTCTCGGTGAGTTGGCACTCACTGTGGCACGACCACGCGGTGGTGGCCGAAGTGCAGTTCATCACGCCCGAGGTCAACTTCGTCGATGGCGGGGCCAACAAGCGAAACTCCCAGACCGGCCAGGGCACCGACTGGCGTGCCCAATTAGGCAAGCTGCTGCCCATTACCCTGAACGAAGTGCGTATCAACGACGGCAAGATCAGTTTTCGCAACTTCAACTCCAAACCACCGGTGAACATGAACGCTACAAAGGTGGATGCCCGTATTTTCAACCTGACCAATGTGGTCGACACCAAAGGCAAACGCGACGCACGCTTTGAAGGCAAAGCCTTGCTCCTGGGGCACGCCCCACTGGAAACCACGGCCACTTTCGATCCCTTGAGCGACTTTGAAGACTTCGAGTTTCGCTTGCGCACCACGGATATCGAACTCAAGCGCCTGAACGACTTCGCCGCGGCCTACGGCAAGTTCGACTTCAATGCCGGCCATGGCGACGTGGTGATCGAAGCCCAAGCCAACAAGGGCCGACTGAGCGGCTATATCAAGCCACTGATGCGCGATGTTGACGTGTTCAACTGGCAACAGGACGTGGAAAACAAGGACAAAGGGCTGTTCCGCTCGATATGGGAAGCCCTCGTCGGTGGAACCGAGACAGTCTTGAAAAACCAGGGCAAAAACCAGTTTGCGACAAAGGTCGAACTCAGCGGCAACGTTCACCAGAAGGATGTCAGCGCGTTCCAGGCTTTTTTGCAGATTTTACGCAATGGCTTCATCCAGGCGTTCAATGCGCGGTATGAACGGCCCAAGCCGGATGCCGGCTAATTTTTGCGCGTGACCACGTACCGACCAGTGTCTTCTGCCGCGCGGGGCGAATTCGATTGCTGTTGCAGGAAATCCCAGCCTAGGCAAGCCAGGGCCAAGGATCTCGGCACCGCTTCGCGACCACTGCTGTATCGGGTGATACTGCGGCTACTGACCCCCAGCGCTTGAGCCGCCTGATTGAGCGATAACCCGGTGCGAGCACGCCAATCGATAAAGATTCGGGTGTTTTCGTCGGCTGCATTCTGCGCCAGGGCATCCAGGTAGAGAGTGTCTGCACCGATCTGGATATCCAGCTCAGGCCATTCGACACTCCAGCCATCGTCACCCAACGCTGCATGATCAAAAGCCTCTCCCTGCAATGGTTGCAGGCCCGGATAGGCCTGCAGGTCGCGGCTCAAATCAAGCAGCAGTTGCTGGCCATCGATAAACGTCAGCACCAATCGGTAATCCGGCAATGCTTGCACTGCCGATAGCCGTGGTCGTTTCATGGGTAGCATCGTTTCCAGTCCTCCAGCAATTGAGCCCGGTGGGCTCTGACCCACTCCAGAGCTTCCCTGAGAATCAGCGGCGGCGCCTTGCCCACCATCACTTCGACAGTTTCCAGGCTCAACATGACGTCCAGCCCGCCACCCGTCAGATGAACATGGGGGGGTGGATGATCCTTTTCGCGCAATTGAATGCGGTATGTGTCTCGAAATCGGTATTTTGTAGACATGCCCGGCAAGCTATCGCCAAAATAGCGATACCTCAATACTGGCCAGCAGCCGAGACTGAGTCAAGATGTGACGCTCCATTCAGAGACTGAATAAGCCGTCTGCGTTCACAGTCGGCCGGGCGGCGCGTTATAGTCGGGGCTGACCCTTTTATTGCGCCCCCCCGCCCTGCCTCGCTCAGGTCGGCGTTACCGTTCGAGGATTAGCAGATGAAGTTCGAAGGCACCCAGGCCTACGTCGCCACCGATGACCTGAAGCTGGCGGTCAACGCCGCCATCACCCTGGAGCGGCCGTTGCTGGTCAAGGGCGAACCGGGCACCGGCAAGACCATGCTCGCCGAGCAACTGGCCGAATCCTTTGGCGCCAAGCTGATCACCTGGCACATCAAGTCCACCACCAAGGCTCACCAGGGCCTGTACGAGTACGACGCGGTCAGCCGCCTGCGCGACTCGCAACTGGGCAACGAAAAAGTCCACGACGTTCGTAACTACCTGAAAAAGGGCAAGCTCTGGGAAGCCTTCGAGTCCGACGAGCGGGTGATCCTGCTGATCGACGAAATCGACAAGGCCGACATCGAATTCCCCAACGACCTGCTGCAAGAACTCGACAAGATGGAGTTCTACGTTTACGAGATCGACGAGACCATCAAGGCGAAAAAGCGCCCGATCATCATCATTACCTCCAACAACGAAAAGGAACTGCCGGACGCCTTCCTGCGCCGCTGCTTCTTCCACTACATCGCGTTCCCCGACCGCACCACCCTGCAAAAGATCGTTGACGTGCACTACCCGGACATCAAGAAAGACCTGGTCAGCGAAGCGCTGGACGTGTTCTTCGACGTGCGCAAGGTGCCGGGCCTGAAGAAGAAGCCTTCGACTTCCGAGCTGGTGGACTGGCTGAAGCTGCTGATGGCCGACAACATCGGCGAAGCGGTGCTGCGCGAGCGCGATCCGACCAAGGCCATCCCGCCACTGGCCGGCGCCCTGGTGAAGAACGAACAGGACGTGCAATTGCTTGAGCGTCTGGCGTTCATGAGCCGTCGCGGCACCCGCTAAGAGGCTGATGCCATGCTGCTCAACCTGTTCAATGAAATGCGCGCAGCCAAGGTGCCGGTTTCGGTACGCGAGCTGCTGGACCTGATCAACGCGCTGAAACAGCGCGTGACCTTCGCCGACATGGACGAGTTCTACTACCTGTCCCGGGCGATCCTGGTGAAGGACGAGAAGCATTTCGACAAGTTCGACCGGGCGTTCGGTGCCTACTTCAATGGCCTGGAAAAGCTCGACGACCATCTTCAGGCGCTGATCCCCGAAGACTGGCTGCGCAAGGAATTCGAACGCTCGCTGACCGACGAAGAACGGGCGGCGATCCAGTCCCTCGGCGGCCTGGACAAACTGATCGAAGAGTTCAAGAAGCGCCTCGAGGAACAGAAGGAACGCCATGCCGGCGGTAATAAATGGATCGGTACCGGCGGCACCAGCCCGTTCGGTTCCGGCGGTTTCAACCCGGAAGGCATTCGGGTCGGCGATGCCGGCAAGCGCCAGGGCAAGGCGGCCAAGGTCTGGGACCAGCGCGAATACAAAAACCTCGACGATTCGGTGGAACTGGGCACGCGCAACATCAAGGTCGCCCTGCGCCGCCTGCGCAAGTTCGCCCGCCAGGGCGCGGCGGAAGAGCTGGACATCGATGGCACCATCGATCACACCGCCAAAGATGCCGGCCTGCTGAACATCCAGATGCGGCCGGAGCGGCGCAACACCGTCAAGCTGTTGCTGCTGTTCGACATCGGCGGCTCGATGGACGCCCATGTGAAGATTTGCGAGGAACTGTTCTCGGCCTGCAAGACCGAGTTCAAGCACCTGGAGTACTTCTACTTCCACAACTTCATTTATGAATCGGTGTGGAAGAACAACATGCGCCGCACCTCCGAGCGTACTTCGACCATGGACCTGCTGCACAAGTACGGCGCCGACTACAAAGTGATCTTCATCGGCGACGCCGCCATGGCGCCCTATGAAATCACCCAGCCGGGCGGCAGTGTCGAGCACTGGAACGAAGAAGCCGGTTACGTGTGGATGCAGCGGTTCAAGGAAAAGTACAAGAAGCTCATCTGGATCAACCCGTATCCGAAGGACACCTGGAGTTACACCTCCTCGACCAACATCGTGCGGGACCTGATCGAGGACCAGATGTATCCGCTGACCCTTCGTGGGTTGGAAGAAGGGATGCGGTTTCTGTCCAAATAAAGCTAAAAGATCGCAGCCTGCGGCAGCTCCTACAGAGTACGCATATCCCTGTAGGAGCTGCCGCAGGCTGCGATCTTTTGATCTTCAAACTTTAAAGCATTGCAAATATTCGATCTGTTCCCGATGCGCGACCTCTTGCACAACGGGCTTGAGTCGAACCACCCTTCCCGGCAAGCACTGCGCCAGCCGCGCCAGCGCCAACGGCGTCAACGCCCCCAGACGCGGATACCCACCAATGGTCTGCCGATCATTGAGCAACACAATCGGCTGCCCGTCGGGCGGCACCTGCACGGCACCCAAGGGAATGCCCTCGGAAATCATCGGCTTGCCCTGGTACTGCAGCGCCGTACCCAGCAGGCGAATACCCATCCGGTCGGCACGGCTGTCGAGGTGCCATGCGCTGTTGAATGCGTCGAACAGGCTCTGCCCACTGAACTCGCCGATCTGTGCTCCGAGGACCAGGTCCAACGGCGCATCAAGGTTCAGGTCCGGTCGTTGGTCTGCGCTCAATTCGCGCAGCAACATCACCGGGTTGCCCGAATAGCTCAAGCTCGCCCCTATACCCAGCGCTCGGCCCATGCCGTCCAGCCCGCCGAGTTCCTCCCGGACCACCGTAGCGCTACTGCCCAGCACCTTCGGCGCATCAAACCCACCCGGCGCCGCCAGATAAGCCCGGGCTCCGAGCAACGGCTGAGTGAATTGCAAGCGCTGGCCTTTGTGCAGCCTGAAACTGCGCCACGGGGTCAAAGCCTCGCCGTCCACCCGCGCGCCAAGATCCGCTCCGGCCAAGGCCAGCACGCAGTCTTCTTCAGCCACCACGGTAAATCCGCCGAGGGTGATTTCGATCACCGGTGCATCCAGTCCGTTGCCCAATAGCCAGTTGGCCCAGGACATCGAACGCCAATCTGCCGCTCCGCCCTGGGTCACGCCCAGATGCCGCACGCCGAATCGACCGGCATCCTGCAACAGGCACAGCGGCGTACTCGCTTCAATCATCAGACGGCTCATGCCTGGGCCTCCAGAGGCGTATCGTCACCCCCCAGGTTAATGAACTCGGTATGGCCAACCGCTTCGAACCGTACGGTGTCACCGGGCTGCATCAGGCTGTAGCCGTCACGGTTGCGGTCGAATAATCTCGCCGGCGTGCGGCCGATCAGGTTCCAGCCGCCCGGCGATACCACCGGGTAAGCCGCCGTTTGCCGCTCGGCGATGCCGACACTGCCGGCCGCGACTTTCTTGCGTGGCGTGTTCAGACGCGGCGCAGCGAGCACTTCTTCCACCAGCCCCATGAAGGCGAAGCCCGGTGCAAAACCCAGGGCGAACACCTGGTATTCACGCTCACTGTGGCGGCGGATCACCTCCTCCACCGCCAATCCGCTGCGCTGCGACAACAGCGTCAATTCCGGCCCGACGCTCAAGTCGTACCACACCGGCAACACATGACAGGTACCGCGAGTGCGCGCATTGGGCGACAGATCGATCAGTGCCTGGGCGATCAGTTCCCGTGCCTGGCTCGGGCTCAATGCCGTCAGGTCGTAATGCACCATCAATGTGGTGTAGGACGGCACCAGATCGATCAGGTGCCCGGCAAATGCCATGCGCAGACTTTCACTGGCCGCGAGCATCCACGGCATGTTGCTTTCGGCAATTTCATCGAACAGGCGCACCATCAGGCAATCCAGCGCCACCACTTCCACCCGCAGCTTCATGACGCACTCTGCCGGTTCAAGGCTTCACGGATGCGTTGCACGGCAGCGACCGAACTGGCGTTGTCGCCGTGCACGCAGAGGGTGTTGGCCTGCAAATGCAGGGCGCTGCCGTCGCTGGCGGTGAGCTGATCGCCACGGGCAATGGTCAGCGCCTGTTCGATGATTGTTTCCGGGTCGTGATGCACCGCGCCCGGCAGTTGTCGCGAGACCAGCCTGCCGGCGCTGTCGTAAGCGCGATCGGCAAAAGCCTCGTACCACAGTGTCACGCCGTATTCATCGCCCATTTGTTGGGCCGCGCTGTTGTCGCGGGTGGCCATCAGCATCAATGGCAGAGTGCGATCGTAGGACGCCACCGCTTGCAAAACGGCGCGCAACTGCGCCGGATTGGCCATCATGTCGTTGTACATTGCGCCATGGGGTTTGACGTAACTGACCCGGCCGCCCTGGGCCCGGCAGATGCCGTCGAGGGCGCCGATCTGGTAATGCAGGATGTCTTGCAGTTCCTGGGGGGCATAGGCCATGGAGCGGCGGCCGAAGCCCACCAGATCCTGATAGGCCGGATGCGCGCCGATTTGCACACCGTGGCTGAGGGCCAGGCTGACGGTCTTGCGCATGATGCTCGGGTCGCCGGCGTGAAAACCGCAGGCGATGTTGGCGCAATCGATGAAGGGCATGATCTCGGCGTCCAGACCCATGGTCCAGCTGCCGAAACTCTCGCCGATGTCGCAGTTCAATAGCAGGCGGCTCACACTGAACACTCCTGTAGGCTTTATTCTTTTCAGCTGCGGGACATATCTGTAGGACAGTCCCGCAGGTTATCAGTTACTGGGCGTCGAGTTGCTTGCCACGGGTTTCCGGCAGGCTCAGGGCCGCGAGAATCACCACACCGTAGGAAACCGCCGCGAAGGCACCGATGCCCACGCTCAGCGGTACGGTCTGGCTGAGCAGGCCGATCAGCAGCGGGAACAACGCCGCCAGCGCGCGGCCGATGTTGTAGCAAAAACCCTGGCCCGAACCGCGAATGCGCGTGGGGAACAATTCGGTCAGGAATGCGCCCATGCCACTGAAAATCCCCGAGGCGAAGAAGCCCAGCGGAAAGCCCAGCCACAGCATCACGCCGTTGCTGACCGGCATTTGCGTGTACAGCAAGACAATGGTGAACGAGCCGACGGCGAACAGGATGAAGTTCTTCTTGCGTCCGAGGATGTCAGTCAAATAGGCGCTGATGACATAACCCACGTAGGAACCGACGATCACCATCGCCAGATAACCGCTGGTATTGAGTACGCTCAAACCGCGTTCGTTTTTCAGGAAAGTCGGTAGCCAGGACGTGATCGCGTAGTAGCCGCCCAATGCGCCGGTGGTCAGCAACGAAGCGCGAATCGTGGTGAACAGCATGCCGGGGGCGAAGATCTCGTAGAACTTCGACGGGTTGCTCGGCTCCTGCCGGGCTTTGGCTTGGCGATAGATTTCCGGGTCCTTGACCAGACGGCGGACAAAAATCACAAAAATCGCCGGCACGATGCCAAGGATGAACAGCGCACGCCAGGCATCTTCCGGTGGCAATACCGAGAACAACAGCGCATACAGGATCGCCGTCAGCCCCCAACCCAGCGCCCAGCCGGATTGCACCATGCCCACAGCCTTGCCGCGGTCCTTGGCGCGGATCACTTCGCCGATCAGCACGGCGCCGGCCGTCCACTCGCCGCCGAAACCGAAGCCCATGAGGGTCCGTGCAATCAGCAGTTGTTCGTAGTTCTGGGCAAAGCCGCAGAGGAAGGTGAAGAAGGCAAACCACAACACGGTCAGTTGCAGGGTGCGCACACGCCCGATGCGGTCGGAGAGAATCCCTGCGACCCAGCCACCGATGGCCGAGGCGATCAGTGTGCTGGTGTGAATCAGCCCGGCCTGGCCGGTGGTGATGCCCCACATGGCAATCAGGGTCGGCACCACGAAACTGAGCATCTGGGTGTCCATGCCGTCCAGGCCATAGCCGATCTTGCAGCTCCAGAAGGTGCGGCGCTCCTGCTGATTGATGTTGCGATACCAGTCGAAAGGTCCCGGGCGAGCCGTGGCTTTCGCAATGACGGGGGTGTCGGGCGCACTCATGGCAAATCTCCGCGCTGATTTTATTGGTATTGTTCTGAGCCCCGACGACGCCTATCGTGGGAACCGGATGCGTCGATTTTTGGACGCGCGCCCCCACTGCGTCCAACTAATAAAAACCCGCCTTAGACATAAGAAATCTTTATCCCATGAACCTGAAGTTTCTCGAGACCTTTGTCTGGGTCGCCCGACTCAAGAGTTTCCGCCTGACCGCCGACAAGCTCTTCACCACTCAGGCTTCGATTTCCAGCCGGATTGCGGTGCTTGAAGGCGAGCTCGGGGTGAAGCTGTTTCTGCGTGATTCGCGCGGCGTGAGCCTGACGCCCGAAGGCCTCAAAGTGCTCGATTACGCCGAGCAGATGCTGGACACCATGCAGGCACTCAAGCAATCGATCGAGACCCGTTCGAGCAAGGCCGGACGGGTGCGCATCGGCGTGATGGACACGGTGATCCATACTTGGCTCAGCCCGTTGGTGGCGCAGATGACCGATCACTACCCGCTGGTGGAAATCGAGCTGGTGGCCGATACCTCGCTCAACCTCTGCGATCAGCTGCAAAAAGGCTTTCTCGATGTGATCCTGCAAACCGACCTGCTGCGTCAGGAAAGCGTGCGTAGCCTGGAACTGGCCAGCCACCCCATGGGCTGGATCGTCGCCAGCAATTCGATTTACAACCGCGATTACTCGGGCATCACTGACCTGGCGGGCGAACGGATCATCACCTATTCGAAAAACTCCCATCCGCACCAGGAAGTGCTGGCCCTGATGCAGGCCAATGGCGTGATGGCGCCGCGACTGAACTGCGTGAACTCGGTGTCGGCGATTACCCGGCTGCTGCGCGACGGATTTGGCATTGGCGCGTTGCCTCCGGTGCTGGTGGCCGAAGAGCTGGCACGGGGGGAGTTGACCCTGCTGGACATCGATCAGCGACCACCCGACTTGCAGGTGGTGGTGTCGTGGCGAGTGGGTGTGGAGTGGGTCGAGGAAATTGTGGCGTTGTGTCAGCAGGTGCTGGAGGGGTATGCGCAGAAGGTGGGAGAGCGCTACATCGTCCTCTCCAGTTGATGGCATCCTGTGGCGAGGGGGCTTGCCCCCGTTGGGTTGCGAAGCAGCCCCAATACCCATCAACCAAATCATTCAGGTAAACCGCGGCTACCAATTCTACGACTGCTGCGCAGCCGAGCGGGGGCAAGCCCCCTCGCCACAGGAACCGCACGCTGTTACAACCCGCGCAAATCCCGCTCTTCGATCGGCCGGCTCTGGCGCAGGCGTTTGCCGCCCAGCACCACCCAGTCGATCAGCCGGAACAGGCACTCGATCCCGAACGACAGCAGCAAAGCACCGCTCATGCCCCAGACCATCGCTTCGGGCGTCAACAGGATCTGGTAGCTGTAGCCGTTCCAGGTTTCCTTGCGGATGTCCGGATCGGCGGCCAGCACCACTTGCAGGAAGCGGATGTACCACGGCCCCTGCATCGCCTGGAACTGTTTATCCAACACCAGTTGACGGGTCAGCAGGTTGCTCAGGCTGTCGGCATCGCTGCGAAAGATCGGGTCCTCGCTGGCGCGGTAATGCGCGACCAGCGCCTGCATGTCGCCCTTGAAGAACTGGTTGGCGGTGTTCTGGAAGCCGCTCAACCCGGCTTGCGCCTCCATCAGATGGGCTTCGACCCGCTTGGCGTAATCGTTGATGAACCCCGGCACCTGGACACCGATCAACAAGCCCGCCGCAAACAACACCAGCCGTAGATAACTGAGCAACATGCAAGGAGTCCTTATTCGGTCGTGCCCTGGCTGACGCATTCGCCGCGTCGCCACAGGCTCCATTGACCCGGTTCGTAGCGGGTCCAGGTTTCGTTTTCGGTCAAAGGTTCGGTGGCGATGACGGTGACCACATCGTTGGGTGTGGTTTCGGCCTGAAAGTCGACGATCACGTCGACATCTTTCAGGCGCGCCGGGCCAAAGGGGGCACGACGGGTGATCTGCGCCAGCTTGGTCGAGCAATAGCAGAACAGCCAGTCGCCATCACTGAGCAGGCAGTTGAACACGCCTTTGCTGCGGTACTCGGCGCAAGCAGCCACCAGGTCCGGCAGCAACGCTTCGACCTCGACCGGCTCGGGGAAGGCCGCACGCACACGGTTGAGCAAATCGCAGAATGCCGCTTCGCTGTCGGTATCGCCCACGGGGCGGTAGAAGCTGGCCGTCGGCTGAAAATCCGCCAGCTGGCCGTTATGGGCGAAACACCAGTTGCGCCCCCACAGCTCGCGGACGAACGGATGGGTGTTGGACAGGCAGACCTTGCCGACGTTGGCCTGGCGGATGTGCCCGATCACCACTTCACTCTTGATCGGATAGCGCTGCACCAGGTTGGCGACTTCCGACTCACAGCTGGCCGCCGGGTCCTGGAACAGCCGCAGCCCACGGCCTTCATAGAAGGCAATGCCCCAGCCATCGCGATGCGGGCCGGTGCGGCCGCCGCGCTGCATCAGCCCGGTAAAGCTGAACACGATATCGGTCGGGACATTGGCGCTCATGCCCAATAACTCACACATGTTCGGACTCTCGCTCAATCGCAGGGGCAAGGTTACAGACGGGGTTCGACTCGCATCCGCTGAGGATTGCTCGGCACGGGCGGACGACCGTAACGATCATCGCCGGCACCGCCAAACGGTTGATCATCCTCAGGTTCTTCGGCACGAACGGCGGCTTTGGTGGCAGCCTCACGCTCCTTGCGGGCGTTGGCGGCGCGTTCGATGGGGAAACGGATCGCTACCAGCACCAGATAGAGGCCGAATGCGATCATTCCGTACATGAACAGATCGGAAATGGCCCGCCAGGCGTTGTTGCCGACCTTGAACAGCAGGTCGAGCGCGGTAATGGCGACGGCTGGTGCGACTTTATCCTTGACCGGGTCAATGATGGTCGGGCTGAACAGCAGCACGACCATCAGCAGCCGCAGCGGCTCACGCAGCCAACGCCACATCCAGCGGGTCAAGCGCATCCACACCAACAGGCAGCCCAAAGCGGCGAAGGCGTAGAGGCCCCAAGCGATCAGATAGTCGTTCTCGGTCATGGTGTCCATGGCAAGGCAGGCAAAGAGGCGCTTATGATAACGGCTTTTCGCCCGTCAGGCTGCATCAATGCCTGACTGTTGAACGCTATCCATGTGGGAGCGGGCTTGTGTGGCGAGGGGGCTTGTCGGAACGCCGCATCGCCCCGTTGGGTCGCAAAGCGGCCCTAAAACGAGTCATTGCGATATTGAGTCAATAACGCGGTACCTGTTTTACGACTGCTTCGCAGCCGAACGGGGGCAAGCCCCCTCGCCACACAAGCCCGCTCCCACAGGTTGCCAAGCCCCTTGCTCGAGAGTTCTTCATGCCCCTATCCGCCAACATTCACGACGCTCCGATTGCCCACAAGGCTGATGGCTCCGATCCGTATGCCTGGCTGCAAGAGCGCGACACCGATGCAGTGCTCGACTATCTGAAAGCCGAAAACAACTATCAGGAGGCGCAAACCGCCGACCAGGCCGGGCTGCGCGAAACTCTGTTCGAGGAGATCAAGGGGCGGATTCTCGAGACCGACCTGTCCCTGCCCTCGCCCTGGGGACCGTATCTGTATTACACCCGCACCACCGCAGGCGATGAGTACGCCCGGCACTACCGCTGCCCGCGTCCGGCCGATGACAGCCTGACCCTCGACGAAAGCCGCGAACAACTGCTGCTGGACCCCAACGAACTGGCCAACGGCGGCTTCTTTTCCCTGGGTGCGTTCAGCATCAGCCCGGATCATCAGCGCCTGGCCTACAGCATCGACTCCAGTGGCGACGAGATTTACACGCTGTTCGTGAAGGAATTGTCCGACGGCCGCGTCAGCGAGTTGGAGTTCCAGGACTGTGACGGCAGCATGACCTGGGCCAACGACAGCCTGACGCTGTTCTTTGGCGAACTGGACGACACCCATCGCCCACACAAGCTGTATCGCTATCGGCTGGACGGTACGGCGGCCGAAGAAGTGTTCCATGAGCCGGACGGTCGCTTCTTCATGCATTGCTACCGTTCAAGCTCCGAGCAGCAACTGCTGCTGTCCGTGGGCAGCAAGACCACCAGCGAAGTCTGGGTGCTCGATGCCTCCCGGCCCCAGCAGGCGTTTACCTGCCTGGCGCCACGGGTTGAGGATCATGAGTACGACGTGGATCACGGCGCACTCGACGGACAATGGACCTGGTTCATCCGCACCAACCGCGACGGCATCAATTTCGCCTTGTACACGGCCGTCGATACCGGCGCCGCGCCCACCGAAGCCGACTGGCAGAACCTGATCCCCCATAGCGACACGGTGATGATCGACGGCATCAGCCTGAACACCGGGGCCATGACCCTCAGCCTGCGGCTTGGCGGTTTGCCGGTCATTGAAGTACACCCACAAGGCCTGGCGCCTTATCGCGTGCAATTGCCGGATGCGGCCTACAGCCTGCACGTGCAAAACAGCCTGGAGTTCGAAAGCGAGCGGATTCGCCTGCGCTACGAAGCGTTGAACCGTCCGGCGCAAATCCGCCAACTGGAGCTGGCGACCGGCGAACAGACAGTCCTCAAGCAAACCCCGGTGCTCGGCCCGTTCGACGCCGACGCCTACATCAGCCAGCGCCTGTGGGCCACGGCGCCGGACGGCACGCAAGTGCCCATCAGCCTGGTGATCAAACGTACCGACCTCGGCAAACCGGTGCCGCTGTACCTCTACGGTTATGGCGCCTATGGCGAAAGCCTCGACCCATGGTTTTCCCATGCGCGCCTGAGCCTGCTGGATCGCGGCATGGCGTTTGCCATTGCCCACGTGCGGGGCGGCGGCGAACTGGGGGAAGCCTGGTATCGCGCCGGCAAGCAGGAGTACAAGCACAACACCTTCAGCGACTTTATCGCCTGCGCCGAACACCTGATCGCCCAAGGCTTCACCACTGCACCGCAGTTGGCGATCAGTGGCGGCAGCGCCGGTGGCTTGCTGATCGGCGCGGTGCTCAATCAACGGCCGCAGCTGTTTGGCGCCGCCATCGCTGAAGTGCCGTTCGTCGACGTACTCAACACCATGCTCGACCCCGATCTGCCATTGACCGTGACGGAATACGACGAGTGGGGCAACCCTGAAGAGCCTGACGTTTATGATCGAATCAAGGCCTACGCCCCGTACGAAAACGTCACTGCGCAAGCATATCCGGCGACCCTGGTGATCGCCGGTTACAACGACAGCCGCGTGCAGTACTGGGAAGCGGCCAAGTGGGTGGCGAAACTGCGCGCGACCAAGACCGACAGCAATCCGCTACTGCTCAAGACTGAACTGGGTGCCGGGCATGGCGGGATGAGCGGTCGATATCAGGGATTGCGTGACGTAGCTCTCGAATATGCATTTTTGTTCAAGGTATTGGGTATAAACCGGCCTTGATTGCGGACGGATACAACACCGATCCCTTGTAGGAGCTGCCGCAGGCTGCGATCTTTTGATCTTGAAAAATCAAAGTCAAAAGATCGCAGCCTGCGGCAGCTCCTACAGGGAACCAGACAAACAAAAGACCGTGACGACATGTCTGAATCAACCTTTCTGAACAACGAAATTCGCGACTGGCTGATGGATTGCGGCCTGTTCAATCAACTGTTGCCGGCGGACTTCGCCGCGGCCTCGGGCTACTTCAGTATCAGCACCATTGCCCAGGGCGAGGTGATCTTCCAGGAGGGCGATGCCGGCAGCTTCATGTGCATCATCCATACCGGTCAGGTGGCGGTGCAGAAAACCACCGCTGACGGGCAACGAGTCACCATTGCCACGTTGCGTAGCGGCCGCTCGTTCGGGGAAATGGCCGTGCTCGACGGCGAACGGCGCTCGGCCAGTTGCGTGGCCGCCAGCAACTGCCAGTTGCTCAACCTGGGCAAGGACTCGCTGGAAAAGATGCTCAACGATGCACCGAAAATCGCCGCCAAGATCATCCGTGCCCTCGCCGTCTCCCTGTCCAAACGCCTGCGCATGGCCGACGGTCAATTGCTGTCGCAGCAGGTCTAGCCACCCGGTGATTTGACTTTCGGCGGGTTCGGTTCGATTCCCGGCACAGGCTGATCCTTGGTTGGCGGGCTGGGCATTTCAATCGGCACCAACGGCGGCCCGCTACTGCCGGGGCCGACTTTCGGCAAGGGCGCCGGGCTGATTTGCGGGTAAGGCGTGGGCGTGGCGGTGCCGGGCGAACCGGGTATCGGCGCGGGGCTGACGGGAATCGTTTGCAACTGTTGGGCCTGCGCTGCAGTTATCGAGAGCGCGGCCAGGGCAATGACCGTTAGAATGGTGCGCTTCATCAATGGCTCCGTTGGCCTTGTCGTCATGAACAGGCTACTCCCAACTGCGTCTGTTTGCCCTCCCGAGTTCTGCCAATTTTCTTCAAGTGAGCCCCATGAAACGTTTCGTTCTGCTGGACACCACCCCCATTCCTGAAAACGGCGGTGCCCTGTGCCTGTTCGAATATGGCGAGGATTTCGTCATCAAGATCCAGGGTGGCGACGGCGGACAATTGATGAACACGCGCATGCACGGCTCCGAAGATGCCCTGGCCGAGATCCCCTGCCGCAAAGTCGCAGGCCGACCGAATTCACGGGTGCTGATCGGCGGCCTGGGCATGGGGTTCACCCTTGCCTCGGCGCTCAAGCACCTGGGCAAGACCGCCGAAGTGGTGGTCGCCGAGCTGGTCCCCGGAGTCGTTGAGTGGAACCGTGGACCGCTGGGCGAAAAGGCCGGCAACCCGCTGCTCGACCCGCGCACGGTGATTCGCATGGAAGACGTGGCCAAGGTCCTGCAAGCCGAACCCCAGGGCTTCGATGCCATCATGCTCGATGTCGACAACGGCCCCGAAGGCCTGACCCAGAAGGCCAACAGCTGGCTGTACTCCGCCGCTGGCCTGAACGCCTGCGCCAGGGCCATGCGCCCCAAAGGCGTGCTGGCGGTCTGGTCGGCCAGCGCTGATCGGCAATTTTCCGACAAACTGAAGAAAGCCGGCTTCAAGGCCGAGGAAGTGCAGGTCTTCGCCCACGGCAACAAGGGCACCCGCCACACCATCTGGATTGCCGAGAAGCTCAAGGGCTAGGCTAAACTTCACCCTATAACCGTCATCAGTCTTTCTACAAAGGTGAACCCATGAGTTCGTCCACCCCGACCAACACTTCGAAGCTGGATCGCATTCTCGCCGACAACCAGCGCGACAAGGAAATGGGCTACCGCGACAAGGCCCTGAAGATGTATCCGCACGTCTGTGGCCGCTGCGCCCGTGAGTTCTCCGGCAAGCGCCTGAGCGAACTGACCGTGCACCACCGCGACCACAACCACGACAACAACCCGCAGGACGGCTCGAACTGGGAGCTGTTGTGCCTGTACTGCCACGATAACGAACACTCGCGCTATACCGACCAGCAGTATTTCGACGAAGGCTCGCTGAGCACGCCGAAAATCGCCAAGGCCACGCATAACCCGTTTGCGGCGCTGGCTGGGTTGATGAAAAAAGAAGATTGAAAATATTCAGTGCCTGAACTGGTCTCTTCGCGGGCAAGCCCGCTCCCACATTGGTTATGTGTACGACGCAGATCAAATGTGGGAGCGGGCTTGCTCGCGAAGGCGGCCTCAGCTACACCGCCAATCTCCGAACTGACCACTGCCGCCCAATCCCCGTATAATCGCGCTTTTTTCCCGAAAGGCACCCCGCTCGTGGCAGACAAACGGTACAGCTGCATTGGTTTGTATAACCCCAAATCACCGGAGAACGTCGGTTCGGTGATGCGCGCCGCTGGCTGTTATGGCGTGGCGTCGGTGTTCTACACCGGCAAGCGCTATGAGCGCGCCGCCGACTTCGTCACCGATACCAAGCGTGTGCACTACGACATCCCGCTGATCGGCATCGATGACCTGAAGAAAATCCTGCCGCTCAACTGTGTGCCCGTCGCCGTGGAACTGGTTGAAGGTGCCCGCCCTCTGCCGGAATACACCCACCCGGATCGCGCGCTCTACATCTTCGGCCCGGAAGACGGCTCGCTGGATAAGGAGATTCGCGACTGGTGCGAAGACGTGGTCTACATTCCGACCACCGGTTGCATGAACCTGGCCGCCACGGTCAACGTCGTGCTCTACGACCGTATGGCCAAGGGGCTCAATACCCGCTCCGGACCAAAATTCCGCTGAATCGCCGCACATCCGATTGAACGAGCTGCCCGCCCTGGCGGTCAGCTGGACTATCGATCACTGAAGCCTGGAGACAGACCATGAGCGAACTCAAACGCGTCGAGCGTATCGAATCCACCCCTTTCCAGAGCCCTTCCGAGCAGAACGTGCAGGGCTGGGAACGCATCGGCTCCCTGGCCGGCGGCGTGGTGATGGTGGGCAAGGGCCTGCGTCGTGGCGGAATCTTCGGCCTGATCCAGGTGGCCATCGGCGGCGTAGCCCTGGCGCGCGGCATTACCGGCCACAGTTCGGCGAAAAGCCTGCTGGAGAAAAGCCGCCAGGACATGGACAACGTGCGGGCGAAAATCCAGCGGGCCGGTGAGGAACTGAGCCAGTTGAAGGCCAATGCCGAGGCGGCGACCAAAACTGCCACCGTGACCGGCAATGATTCGTTGAAGTCGCCGAAAGCCGGGGTTTGATCCAACAGTTTCGGTGAGGCTTCTGGCCTCTTCGCGAGCAAGCCCGCTCCCACAGGGGATTTGTGTACGGCACAAATCCCCTGTGGGAGCGAGCCTGCTCGCGAATGACGGTGTTACTGAATCAACTCGGTACTGAGCACTTTTGAAGACCCACCAATCACGCTCTCGCTGAGCTGAACAAACGCCTGGGTATCGATATCCCCCAGGCGCATCGCCCCGCGCAACACGTCATCCAGCGAACGCTTGTTGTGGGTTTTCAGGCGAATCTCCTGGTCCAGCTCCTGCAGCAACACCACCGCCCTGGCCACCTGCACCGGATTGACCCGATCACTGCGCAGCGTGCTGACCTTCTGGCTGGTCTTGACCAGTTTACCGTGCAGGCTCTTGTAGCGTTCATCGCTCATGCCGCCGGCCCGGCGCACCAGTTCTATGGCGTAATACTCGGCAAAGCCTTCGCCGATCCAGTCACTGCGCTTTGTGCCATTGATCCGTCCGAACACCTGGGCCAACTCGCGGACCAGGGCGCTGGTGCCGCTTTCGCTGACCAATGGCAGGTGACTGTTGAGGTAGATCGACTCGTGCGCCGACCGGCTGCCACGCCACATCGGATCATTGGCCCCGACGATCAGCAGTTTGCCCGGGTGTCGCGGGTACAGCGCCTGCACTTGCGGCCAGACGAAGGTCAGCAGCGTCAGCACATCCATACGCCGCATACCCTGCCCCAGCGGCGAGGCGACAGTGACTTCAGTCTCGCCCAGACCGGTCCGGCGGCTACCAAGCTGGCCAGCGAGCATCCAGCCCGTGGGCCGGTCGAACAGCCTGGAAGGGTTATCGATACGGAACTTGTTCTGGCCGATCCGTGGCCACGCGGTTTCAACGCTTTTCCAGCCACCGGGCAGCTCGAATTGAAGGCGTGAAACCAGCTCGACGCCATCCTGTTGATCGAGCCTGGCAGCCGGCACCAGATCGTCGCCGCGCATCAATGCCCAGTTTGGCGTCATGCGCGTGTCAAAGCTGCCGTTCTTGCGCCCGTGGTTGATATTCACCCGGTAGGTCAGGCTGGCCTTGTCGGCCGCTGGACGCCAGACACCCCGCGTCGCTTTGCCAGGGGTCAGTTGCCATTGGCCGTCGGCCTTGAAATCGCTGTAGTGGCTGCCATCGCCAAGGTCGAAATCCAGGCTGCGTACCGCCGAGCCTTGGGCGAGCGTCAGGCGCACTTCGGCTTGATCGCTCTGCGGCAACAGGCGCACGTGATAATCCAGATCGACCTTGTTCGCTGCCCATACGGGCGCACTCACGGCCAGTAATCCAACGCCCCACGCCTGCCGCCATCCCACAGCCATACACACTCCTTCGTGAAACGTTGAGCCTCGGACAGTCAGCCTGCTCGGAAAATCAGGTGATCTTCCCAGTCGTCTTCCGGCACGCTGCCTTCGGCGAGCATGCGTCCGGACTGGGAAATCCGCTCGTGATGCACGGCATCGCGATCACCGCACACCAGGTGATGCCACAACGGCAGGTCCTTGCCTTCGCTGACCAGGCGATAGCCGCACGTCGGCGGCAGCCATTTGAATTCGTCGGCCTTGCCCGGCGTGAGCTGGATACAGTCCGGCACAGTGGCACGACGGTTAGGATAATCCGTGCACTGGCAGGTTTTCAGGTCCAGCAGTTTGCAGGCGATGCGCGTGTAATAGACGCTGTTGTCGTCTTCGTCTTCAAGCTTTTGCAGACAGCACAATCCACAGCCGTCGCACAGCGACTCCCATTCCTCCTGATCGAGTTGATCGAGGGTCTTGCGTATCCAGAACGGTTCTACTTTGGCGGCCATGGTTCGAGCATCGACATCAGGTGGTGAAAAGGCCGCCAGTCTAGTGCCCGTAGCCCCGTGGGCCAAGCATTGGCGACTGTCGGTAGAACGGGCTTGTCAGTTTCTGCGCTGCCAAGTAGGGTTTTTCGTCGCTCCCACTTTCAAACGTAGCAAGGAATCTCTTGATGAGTGCCAACCCACGCGTTGCCGATTACACCATTGACCGTCAGTTCACCGATCGCTGGTCGCCCCGCGCCTTCACGGGCGAAGCCATTGCCGAGGAAACCCTGCTGAGCTTCTTCGAAGCCGCGCGCTGGGCACCCTCGGCCTACAACTCGCAACCCTGGCGCTTCCTTTACGCACGTCGCGACACGCCGAACTGGGAGCGCTACCTGGGACTGCTGAACGAATTCAACCGCAGCTGGGCGCAACATGCTTCGGCCCTGGTGATCGTGATTTCGAAAACCACCTTCACCGCACCAGGCGCCACCGAAGAAACCCCGGCCCTGTGGCACACCTTCGACACCGGTTCCGCCTGGGGCCACCTGGCCCTGCAAGCGAGCCTGAGCGGCTGGCACACCCACGGCATGGCCGGCTTCGACCAGGAACTGACCCGCAAGGAGCTGAACATTCCTGAAGACTACGCCCTGCATGCCGCCGTCGCGGTGGGCAAGCTGGGGGACAAGGCCAGCCTGGCGGAGTACCTGCAGGCCCGTGAAGTACCAAGCCCGCGCCGTCCGTTGAGCGAGCTGGCGGCTGAAGGCGACTTCACTCTCTAACAGCAAAAAATCGCAGCCTTCGGCAGCTCCTACAGGTGACACCCTGTAGGAGCTGCCGAAGGCTGCGATCTTTTTTCGCCACGCCTCAATACCCGCGATCGAAATCCACTTCCCCGCGCAACGCCTCTCCCGCCTGATACGCCCGCAGGTTTTCGACAAACAGCTTCACCATCATCGACGGCGAAGTCGGTGCCGAGCTGTGGCCGGTGAGCAGCAGTCCCCAGGCTGTCCAGAATGGATGCCGCTGGGGCAATGGCTCCTGACGGCACACGTCGATCACCGCGCCCGCCAGATGCCCTTCCTTCAAGGCTTCCACCAGATCCGCATCGACCACCGCCACACCGCGCCCAGCGTTGATGAACAACCCGGTCGGCTTGAATTGCTTGAACAGCGCCGCGTCGTAGATATCGTGGGTTTGCGGCGTGTTCGGCAGCAGATTGACCACGTAATCGACTTCACCGACCAGCCGCGGCAGATCCGCCAGTGCACCGACTTCGATGAACGGCGCCTGTTCCCGCGCGCTGCTGGCAACGCCATACAGCTCGACCCCGAACGGCACGAGGAACTGCGCGACACTCTGACCGATATCACCGGTGCCGACGATCAACACCTTGCGCCCCGCCAGGCTCTGGCCATGGCGGCTGTCCCATTTGCGCTCGACCTGGCTGACCAGTCGCGCCAGCACTTCACGTTCGTGACCGAGCATATAGGTGAGCACGTACTCGGCCATGACTTGCCCGAAGATACCGACTGCACGGGTCAATCGATAGTGCCGTGGCAAGCCATCGGCCAGCAGCGGCGTAATGCCGGCCCAGGTCGATTGCAGCCATTGCGGTTGATGGCTCTGGCGCAACAGGGTCGCCAGCAGATCAGGCTGGCCGAGCCACACCGGACAATCCGCGGCCTGGCTGGCCAGTTCGGCGGAATCACCGCTGGTCAGCACCTCCAGGTCCGGTGCCGCCTCGCGCAACAGTTGGGCGTACACGGGATGGTCGTGTTCAGCAATCAGGACGCGCATGCTTCAAACCTTTCAAAAACGGTGCAGACGGCAACCGACAGAGCGCTGCTCGGTCGATGCTGCCATCGCTAAAATCAATCAGTGTTTCATAACCACTCTGAACAGAGCCTGTCTGCCATTCACACCGGATCGTTGCGGCGCAACAATTCTTCCGGCAAGTGCTCGATGTACTCGTCTTCAGCAGGCGGCATTTGCAGGTGATAACCCTGTTTTTCGAGGTTATCCAGCACGACGGTGATGTCCTCGCGCGACAGCTTGCGCTCGGGGCTGAGCACCAGGTCGAACGCGTGGATGGCCTTGCCGAAGGCTGCCATCAGGGGTTCCGGCACGCGCTCCAGAGCATCGCTCTTGAGCACATACAGGTACATTTCGTTTTTCTTCGAGCTGCGATAGATGGAGCAAATACGTTTCAAGGCTGTTCTCCGGCGGTGACCAGGCTGTCGAGCAGCGCCTGGCCCATCAATTCGCGGCGCCAGCCACGCAGCGAATCAGGCAATTGGTAGGGACCATTGGGGAAGCCGCTCTTGAGCAGCGCTTCCAGGGTTTTCTTGCGCAGCATCAGTTCCGGCGCAATGTTCAGGCGCTCGGACTCGGCCTGGCCGATGGCTTTGAGCTGCTTGAGCAACACGGCAGCGTCCACCGGCAGCGGCTCCGGCACGGCTGGCGGCCATTGATCTGGCGACACACTGCCAGAGCGCTTGATCAGATCAAGCAGAAACTCACCATCCTGACGCACGGTACGCGGGTGCATGTCTTCGATTTTCGCCAGGGCGCCGAGGTTATCCGGTTGCGTACGCGCCAGCGGCCACAACGAATGCTCGCGGATGATCCGGTTGCGCGGCAGATCGCGGGCACGGGCTTCCTTTTCACGCCAGGCGCAGAGTTCACGCAATACCGCGAGTTGGGCGCGCGACAGCTTCCAGGCCAGCTTGGCATCGCGATAGACCTCGTTCGGATCGATCTCGCGGCGCAGGTTGGCCACCAGTTCGGCACCGTCTTCCAGAACCCAGGCGTATTTCTCGTCAGACAGCTTTGGACGCAGCTTTACGAACACCTCAGCCAGGTGCACGGCATCTTCGGCGGCATAGCTGATCTGGGTGTCGGAGAGCGGACGCTGCAGCCAGTCGGAACGGGTTTCACCCTTGGGCAGGTCGATGCCGAGCACTTCCTGCACCAGGCGCGAATAGCCCATGGAGAAACCGAGGTTCAGGTAAGCGGCTGCCAATTGCGTATCGAACAGTGGCGCCGGCAGGCTACCGGTCAGGCGTAGCAGGACTTCGAGGTCTTCGCTGCACGCGTGGACAACCTTGAGCACGGCCGGGTTTTCCAGCAATGCGGCCAGAGGCTGCCAGTTGTCGATGGTCAGCGGATCAATCAGGTAGGCACGTTTGCCATCGCCGACCTGCAGCAGGCCTGCGATCGGGTAGAAGGTGTCGACCCGCATGAATTCGGTATCGAGGGCAACGAATGGCAGTTGCTGCCACTCGGCACAAAACCGACCGAGGCTATCGTTGTCGCGAATCCAGTGAATATCGATGGCCACACGGCTCTCCCTTGAAGAATGGCGCGCAGTATATATCGCCCCCGGCGATTTCCGCGCATCCACTGAAGAGCGTTAGCGAAAATGACTGCGTGACATGAAGAATAGTCCGACAAGGTCGGCCTAGCTGGTCTTACCCAGCACGTAGACCCGCATCTGTGCACAACCGGGAAAAAAATCCTGATGGCTGAGCAAACGGAATCCCGCCTGCCTGAACTCGCTTTCGACCCCCGCCTTGCTCGGCAATGGCCCCTCCACGCTTGAATGCGCGCCCTTGAACAGACCATCGAGGCGCACCGCGACGATCACCGTATCGCGACTGACCCGGTAAAACTCGCCCAGCATCGCCAGACGATGTTCCGGACTGTAAAGGTGCGGAAACAGTTGCATGCAAAAAATGCAGTCCACCGCGTTTTCCGACAAACCAATCGAAAAGGCGGAGCTTTGAAAGGTCTTGATCCGCTTCAGCAGGCTTTGCGGGTGATGTGTGCGGGCATGATCGAGGATGTCCTGGGACGGGTCCGTCGCGAGGATCACCCGATTGGCATGTTCGGCCAGCACCGACCAGAAACGCCCAACCCCACAGGCCACGTCGAGGATCAGCCCCGGTTCACCAGCGACCTTGAGTGCATTGCGCACCAGACGCGCCTCGCGCCAGTGCGTCAGCCGCCCGGCCAGGCCCGGCGCTTGCGGCTGAAGGCAGACGCGCGCGTGTTCCTGATCGTAGCGCCGGGCAATTTCAAGCTCGATGGCGGATGGGGGTTGAGCGGACATGTGCAATGGCTCTTGTTAAACGTTCAACAGGCCGCAGGTCGGCAGCCACCGAGTGAAACAAAATCGGAGCATTCAATCCTTGGCCAGCACGCCGTCAGTCACCGGGCCACGACATCCGGCAAACATGTCCAGGTCCTGGTTGTAGACCTTGCTGTTGACCTCCAGCAGTCCGAGCATCGAATGGAACAGGTTGTCCTGGCTCAGGGGCTTTTCACGACTCTGTTGCAGGCAGCGGGTATCTACCGCAAACGACTGTTTATAGCTGTCGGAGAACCAGGCAAACATGGCCACATGTTTTTGCTGCTCCGGTGCCAGCATGTAAGGCGTGCCGTGAAGGAACAAGTTGTACTCACCCAGGGATTCACCGTGGTCCGACAGGTACAGCATTGCGGTATCCACTTTGGACTGGTTACTGCGCAGCAGATCGATCAGGGTCGACAGCACATGGTCGGTATAGACCAAGGTGTTGTCGTAACCATTGACGATACTTTCGCGACTGCAATTGTTCAGGGCATTACTCTCGCAAACCGGGGTGAAGCGCTCGAACTCTTTCGGATAACGCTTGAAGTACTCCGGACCGTGACTACCCATCTGGTGCAATACCAGCACGGTGTCCTTGTCCAGGGTATCGATGAAATGTTGCAGCCCCTGCAGCAGGATTTCGTCGCGGCATTCACTGTTGGCGCACAATGCCGGGTCTTTCAGATTGCTGACGTCCTGAAGGGTGACGCGATCGCACGTACCCTTGCAGCCCGACTGGTTGTCACGCCAGATCACGTCGATACCCGCATGCTTGAGCACATCCAGCAGGCCTTCTTCGTTCTTGGCCTTGCTGGCGTTGTAATCCTTGCGCCCCATGTTGGAGAACATGCAAGGCACCGAAACGGCGGTTTCAGTTCCGCAGGAATGCACATCGGTGAAGGCGATCAGGCCATCTTCCTTACTCAGTTTTGGCGTGGTGTCGCGGTTATAGCCAAAGATGCCGAAGTTCTCCGCCCGGGCACTTTCCCCGACGACAAGCACCGTCAGGGATTTGCGCCCGTGAGTTTGCCAGACCGTATTGCGTTGGGCATCTTCACCGATCTTCACAAAGGGTTGCCGCGCAGTCGCTACTTTCTCGCGCAATAAACCAGCCGAGGCTCCAATGTAGTTGCTTGGCACCACCATCAGGCGCAACTCGTGGTGATTGCGAAACAGCGAAGACAGGCCTTGATAGTTAACCAGTGCAACACCACCAATGACGGCCGCCGAAGCAAACGTCACCAGGACTTTACTGAGCAGTTCACGGTGCCAGCGACGATAAATAATCGGTGCTTTCCACAATAACCATGACGGCAATACACCGAGCAGCACAATATAAACAAACAACTTGAGCGACAGTAAGTCGCGCACTTCCGTAGCATTGGTTTCAGCGAAGTTACGCAACATGCCGGTGTCGATCAGGACACCATACTGGCTCATGAAATACGCCACGCCCGCGCTGACCATGAACAGCAGGGTCAGGAGCGGCTTGAGCACCGGGCGGAAGGCCAGCAGGGTCAGCACGATGTTGAAGGCCGCGAATATCATCACCCCGAAGGCCACGCGCATGACGATGCCTTTGCCATCGGACGTGGTGATTTCGAACAGGTGTTGCCAGAGTACAAAGTTGAAGCCAACCAACAAAAATGCACTGGCAATCAGTGTCACCCATTCGGGGCGCACGGCTTTAATCTTAAACATGAGGTTCGGCGAGTCCTGAAAAGAAGTGCCTTCGGTAAATGTGAAAATTTCATTGACCGAGACAGTTCTAATTTTAGGTAGCCAACCATCAATTTTTTGTGAAAAAGAAGCCAACAATTAGTTGGCTTATAACACCTGCCAGAAACTTCAGACTATTTGAGAATAGTTCAGCTTTGGTTGGATTTCGGCTCAAGCCTGATGCAGGTACCAGCGCCAGTCCTGCTCACCGACCTCCCCCATGAATTGGCGATACTCGGCGCGTTTCACCGCCAGGTAGACACCGAGGAACTCGCCGCCGAAGGCTTCCCTGGCCCAACTGGAACCTTCCAGCGAACGCAATGTGGTCAGCCAGTCCGTCGGCAACAGTTTCGCGGCCTGGGCGTAGCCATTGCCCTCCACCGGCGCACCCGGGTCGAGTTGTTCGCGGATACCACGATGAATACCGGCCAGAATCGCTGCAGCCGCCAGATAGGGGTTGGCATCCGCGCCACAAATTCGATGCTCGATGTGCCGGGAATACGCCGGCCCGCCAGGCACGCGCAAACTCACGGTGCGATTGTCCACCCCCCAGGTGGCTGCCAGCGGCGCATAGCTGTTGGCCTGGAATCGACGGTAGGAATTGGCGTTGGGGCAGAACAGCAACAGCGAGTCGAGCAAGGTACTGAGCATGCCGGCGACAGCCTGCTTGAGCAGAGGCGTTCCATCCGGGGCTTCGCTGGCAAAGAGGTTGTTGCCGTCCTTGTCCGCCAGACTCACGTGCATATGCATCCCGGTGCCGGCCAGGTCATCGAATGGCTTGGCCATGAAGCACGCCGTCATGCCGTGCTTGTGTGCCACCCCTTTGACCAGGCGCTTGTAGCGCACCGCTTCGTCCATTGCCTGCAACGCGTCGGTGCGGTGTTCGAGGGTGATCTCCACTTGCCCCGGCGCGTATTCGGAAATGGCCGTGCGTGCCGGAATCCCCTGGAGCTTGCAGGCGCTGTAGAGATCGGCAAGAAAGGGTTCGATTTGCTCAAGCTCGCGCAATCCATAGACCTGGGTGCCGCGCGGACGCCCGCCATCGACATCCCGTGCCGGTTGCGGCCGGCCATCGCTGTCGCGTTGCTGATCCAGCAGATAGAACTCCAGTTCCGCCGCCATGACCGGGTAATAGCCGTCAGCCTGCAAACCTTCGATGACTTTCGCCAGTAAGTGACGGGGATCGGCAATGGTCGCGGGCATCCCCTCAGTCGGGTGCATGCTGACCTGCACGGCCGCGGTCGGTATCAGACGCCAGGGCATACGCGTGAGGCTGCCGCTGATCGGGTAGGCCCGGCAGTCGATATCGCCGACATCCCAGACCAGCCCGGAGTTTTCCACGTCATCGCCGTTGATGGTCAGACCGAGGATGGTACTCGGTAATGGCCGCCCGCTTTCATACACCGCCAGCAACTCGTCACGGTGCAGCAGCTTGCCCCGCGGCACACCGTTATTGTCGAGGATGAACAGCTCGAACATTTCAATATCCGGGTTCTGTTCCAGAAAGGTCAGGGCTTCAAGCCGGGTGGCGAACGAGGTCGTGGCACAACTCATGGGAATTCTCTTTTTCCGTGTTTGACGGGTGCACAAAGGCACACGCACTTTAATTCCGGTACCTACCGGAATATGTAGGAACGATCAGCGGAAAAAGCAGGAATCCGGCGGGCGCGCATGTCGGCAATGCCACAGCGCCCAGAAGGCCAGTTCAGAAGGAAGTGCAGAGAGGCTTGGCGCGGTGGCGGGCGTGAATCGACGACCAAGGCTCGCCGCACGAGCGCCGATGGTTGCCTTGAAGTGGATTGCGACTGGCCAACCGTCCATAGAGAGAACCGCAGAAAACAGATGACCCGCAGCGTCACACGATGGGTTCCGTCGTTAAATCAGGATTTGAAGAACTTTGGATGTCGAATGGCTAAACATTCAACGGCCTCCGTATGACCGCACTCTTATTTAATTTTCAAATACATCACCAGACTTTCTGATTTGCGGCCTTGCCGGCTCGCGCGCCTAATCGCACCTCTACCGTTCAAGGTCCGATCATGGAAAACACCCGCGCGACTACCCGCCCTGCCCTCTGCTTGATGTTAAGCATTGCGCTCGTCGCCCTGAACCTGCGTCCCTCCATGGCCTCCGTCGGGCCTTTGCTCTCGGCGATTCGCGAGGACATCCCGCTGAGTTTCAGTCTGGCTTCACTGCTGACCCTGTTGCCGGTCATGGCCATGGGACTGGCGATGTTTTTCGGACTGCATGTCAGCCAGCGTCTCGGTGAACAGCGTACTGTCGTACTTTCGTTGCTGATCATAGGCGTGGCCACGGTGTCGCGCCTGTTTGTCGATTCGGTAGCCGAATTGATCCTCAGCGCCGTACTGGCAGGTATCGGCATCGCCCTGATCCAGGCCCTGATGCCTGTGCTGATCAAATCCCGCTTCAGCGACCACGTTGCCCTGTGCATGGGACTTTACGTCACATCGATCATGGGCGGTGCCGCCATGGGTGCGTCCTTTGCGCCACTGGTGATGGCGTCTACCGGCAGCTGGCGTATGGGCCTGGCGATCTGGGCCGTTCTCGCCGTGCTGGCATTGCTCTTCTGGCGCAGCCAAAGCACAAGGATACCAACAATGGATTCGAGGGCATCCCGCAAAGGATCATTCTTCGCCAATTCCCGCGCGTGGTTACTCGCGATCTTCTTTGGCCTGGGCACTGCGTCCTACACCTGCGTCCTGGCCTGGTTGGCGCCGTACTACGTGGAAAAGGGCTGGAGCGAGCAACACGCCGGGTTGCTGCTCGGGTTTCTGACCGCAATGGAAGTGCTGTCGGGCCTGCTGACGCCCTTCATCGCCAATCGCTGCCGCGACCGCAGAGTCGTGCTGATGGTCTTGCTGGCACTGATCATCGCCGGTTTCTGCGGACTGATTCTGAGCCCGCAGCACTTGAGCCTGATGTGGCCATGCCTGCTGGGGCTGGGCATCGGCGGGTTGTTCCCGATGAGCCTGATCGTATCGCTGGATCACCTGGACAATCCATTGCGCGCTGGTGGCCTGACCGCATTCGTGCAAGGCATCGGCTACCTGATCGCCAGCCTGTCGCCGCTGCTGGCGGGGATCATCCGCGACCGGCTCGGCAGCTTTGAATGGGCCTGGTGGACGCTGACGGCGGTGATGGCGCTGATGATGTTGATGGTTTTGCGCTTCAACCCAAGACACTACAGCCGCCACATCCACTGACCCGGAGCCTGCCATGAAAACCACCGGTTTCACCGCCGCTCACGCCAGCATGCTGCTTTGGGCCTTGTTGATCGCCGCCTCGTTTTCCGCGGCGGCGCAAGTCAGCCAGGCTATCGACCCGATCCTGCTGACCGGCTTGCGCCTGTTGTTCTGCGCCTTGGTGTTTCTGCCGCTGTTGTTGCGTGAAGGCAATGCCGTCATGACCGCCCGCGGGCTGCTCGGTCATGGGGTGCTCGGCCTGCTGTTGGCGTTGTACTTCGGATCGCTGTTCGAAACATTGCGCTACACCTCCGCCGTCAATACCGGAACGATGTTTACACTGGTACCGCTGATGACCCTGGCTTTCGAAGCCGTGCTCATACCTGACAGCCGCCTGAAACAACGGATTGTACCGATGCTGCTCGCCGCTGCCGGGGCGGTGTTACTGATCATGAAAGACACCGGCCCCGGCGAGTTGCCATCGCCGTATGCACTGACTGTGTACGGCATCGGTTGCCTGGCGATGGCACTCTACGCCCCGCTCAGCCAACGCCTGAAAGCCAATAGCCTCAAGGGACGCGGGCCGGTGCCCATGACGTTCTGGAACATGCTGTTCGGCGCACTGTTTCTGCTGGTGTTCTGTGGATTCAGTGGCGGTTGGCGCTCGGCATCATCACTGACGCTCCAGGATTTCTATTGGTTGATGTACCTGGCGGTGTTCGCCACCCTGGCGACGTTCTGGCTGCTGCATCGGGCCATCGGCGTGATCGCGCCATCCTCGGTGATTTCCTACATCTACCTGAGCACGCTGTTCATCACCTTGTTTCACTGGCTTTGGGGCCGCCAGATGCCGCTGCCGCTGGAGCTGGCCGGCGCGCTGCTGGTGGGCATCGGCATGTTCGCGCTGTTGATCTCCAGCCGCCGCGCCGTGTCGGCGATGGTCCAGAGTTGAAAGGCTCCAGGGCGAAACTTCCTGCAAGGCATTTTCCCTGTTCGCTCATTCCATTAGGATAATTCACCCACCCTTGCACATGGTAAGCGCAAGGGGCGCAGCGAGATGCAATGGATGCTGAACAGTAATTCGCTTAGAAAACTCGACATGCAGGACCTCATGGTGTTCGTCGCCGTGTACGAGCAGAACAGCGTCACCGGCGTGTCCGAGACGCTTAGCGTCAGCCAGTCCACAGTGAGTTACTGCCTGAAAAAACTGCGCAACAGCTTCGAGGACGAACTGTTCATCAATACCCGTACCGGCGGCATGCAGCCCACCGGCAAGGCCAGCGCGATGTACCCTCACGCGCTGAAAATCCTGGAAAGCATCAATTTGTGTCACGCCGGCTCACCCGCGTTCGACCCTGGCCTGCAAGCCGTGACGTTCAACCTCTGCGCACCGGAGTATTTCGAGCAGTTGATCCTGCCGCGCCTGTTGAAAACCTTCGCCCTTGCCGATCTTCCGGTGACGGTCAATGTGTTCAAACTCGAAGCCGACATCCCTGCCGAAGCGTTGCGCGAAGGCAGTCTCGACCTGGTGATGTGTTTCGGCCCGAACTTTCATCGCAGCCACGTCGATTTCAAATCCAGGACGCTGCTCGAAGATGATCTTGTCTGTGTGTTCGACAAACGCGCCACCCCGGCGGAACCGCGTTTGAGCCTGCAAACCTATGTCGAACGTCGACACGTGTTCCCGACACCCTGGACATCCGCCACCAACATGGTCGACGGCTGGCTCGCGCAGCAGGCCAAACAGCGCCAGATCGTCGCGCGCGCCAACAGTTACAGTGCAGCGCTGAAGTTGATTACCGGCACCGACTATGCCCTGACCCTGCCCCGGCGCATCCAGCGGCTGCTGGCCAGTACCGACACCTTCAATCACTGTGAAGCGCCCGAAGGTCTGCCGGGTTTCACCCTCGACATGCAGTGGAGCCAGCGTGTCGATCAGGACAGCGCCAACACCTGGCTGCGAGCGCAAGTGATCCAGGCCTGCGCCGTGCAGGAAACGGCCTGATACTTAGTGGCTGATGGCGGTCTTGCTGTAGGAATCGCGATCGATGTCGAGAATCTCCACGCACAACTGGACTTCAACGCCGCTCGGCCACTCACACAGGTCCTGAACCACCGCCAGCAGGCTTTCGGAGAGTTGTTTCTTGATCTGTGCGGAACGCCCACTCAACAGTGCCAGTTTCACATGCACGAATGCCCGTTCAGCCAGAGCAGTACCGACCTTGAACGTCTCGACCCTGACCGCGCGGCTTTTGATGTCGAATTCGGCAGCAAACTGACCGGAACCCACCAGCGTATTGTTCAACCGCATCAACGCCACATCGGCATTCAGGTCAGTCAGGTTGGCGGTGTATTCCATGTGCAGGTGAGGCATGAGTTGGCTCCTGGAAGGGGATGGAAAGTTCGTACGTATAACACGCCCTGTTCATTCGGGCAGCGGCAAAACGGCACGCTCACTCATGAACGCCTCCAGGCGCGAACGTAACCAGCGCTCGGCAGGGTCGGTATCGACATGACTGAGCCAGACCATGGACAAATCCAGGGTCGGTGTCTTGAACGGAAAGGGCTCCTTGAACAGCATGCCCGAAGCAGCCATCGCCTCGGCGGTGTAGTCCGGCAGGCTGGCGATCAGGTCCGTCCCGGCGAGCAGTGCGGGCAACGAACTGTATTGCGGTACCGAGAGCACCACCTGGCGCGTGCGGCCGATTTCCGCCAGCCACTCGTCGGCGTAGCCACTGACGTTGGCGGTATGGGACACCAGCACGTGCGGTCGCGCGCAATATTCGTCTAGCGTCAGCGAAGTGTCGGAAGCATCGGCGCGCAAAATGCTGGGCTGGATGTGTCGCAGCAACTTGCGCTTGGCATTGGCCGGCAAGCCGCGGGTCTGACTGATACCCACCGTGATATCGCCGGACGCCAGCAAGTCGGGAATCCGCCAGTAATCGACATGCTGCACCACAAACACCACCTTTGGCGCTTCCTGGCGCAGGGTTCGCAGCAACGGCGGCAACAGACCGAACTCGACGTCGTCGGACAACCCGATGCGGAACGTCATCGTGCTGCTGGCCGGGTCAAAATCATGGGTCAGGCTCAAGGCCACGGACAAGGAATCCAGCGCCGGTGACAGGTGCCTGATGATCTCCTCTGCCCGTGCCGTCGGCTCCATGCGATGGCCAACACGGATGAACAGCGGATCATTGAACATCGCACGCAAGCGGTTGAGCGCCGAACTGATGGTCGGCTGACCGAGAAACAGCTTCTCCGCCACCCGAGTGACATTGCGCTCCAGCATCAGCGTTTCGAATACCACCATCAGGTTGATATCCGCCTTGCGAAGTTCGTTGCGATTCATCCAGTGTCCCCGATCCCCAAATCTGCTGACAGTTTAGGTAGCCGGGGCAACTGCCGTCTATCCAACTCAAGTTCAACAGCCTGATGAGGTTCACGCTTAATGGATTGAGCAGGAATGCAGACCGTTTCCAGCTCGAAAGAAAGCGGCCTCGAACGGGCAGCTTCACCGCTGCAAACCAGATTTCCTTGATCGGGGCCTGATCGTCGGGGCTGAATCAGCTACCCCGCCGTCATATGCACTCACATTGTAGGGTTCGCGCCCCCCAAGCCCGCCCATTAGTCTTTGCTGCTCACTTTTCAAAACCCGAGCCGAAAAACATGAACGTCTTTACCCTTCGCGCGTTAAGCCTGATGTTGATCAGCATGCCCTTCATTGCGCACGCCCATGAACCAGAGACACTCACCCTGATCACCTATGCCGACGGCACCCGCGGCATCAAGACCCCGATTGACATTGGTCCGCCCGGCCCATCGCAAGGTGACTTGTTTGTGTTCGACCAGCCGCTGATGAACGAGCAACGACAAGATATCGGCAGCAATAGCGGTTACTGCGTCAATACCTTCCCCGAAAAACACAGCCAGTGCCAATGGACCCTGTTATTCAGCGACGCAACTGGCAAAACCGCCGACAGTATCGTCGTGGCCGGACAGGAGCATGAATCAGGCCAGTCGATTGTCGCGGTGATTGGCACCACAGGGAAATACGCCGGGTTCAGTGGTGAAATGAGTACGGAGCCCAATGCCGATGGCACCTTCACCCAAATCCTGCAACTCTCGCGCAGCGCCAGATAAGTGGCTGTGCGCGCCTCCAGATCGCTGAGCAACCAAACCAGGTTTTTGCGCTCCGGCGACTTTACATGGCCAGGTTTGACGCCCTGACCGACATGCCGGAAACGAAAAAGCCCCTGTAATCAACGATTACAGGGGCTTAGTCTTATTCAATAATGGCGGAGAGATAGGGATTCGAACCCTAGGTACCGGTGAAGGTACAACGGATTTCGAATCCGTCCCATTCGGCCACTCTGGCATCTCTCCAACGGCGCGCATCATAACAACACTTTCGCCGGAAGCGAACCCCCTAAGCGAAATATTTCTGTGCTTTCAGATGCTTGCGTCGGTTAAAGCGGTACGCCCAGGCGATTGGCGACTTCTTCGTAGGCTTCGATGACGTCACCGAGGCCCTGACGGAAGCGGTCCTTGTCCATTTTCTTGCCGGTAGCCTTGTCCCACAGACGGCAGCCGTCCGGGCTGAACTCGTCGCCCAGCACGATGGAACCATCGTGGAACACGCCGAATTCCAGCTTGAAGTCGACCAGCAGCAGACCGGCGTCGTCGAACAGCTTGCTCAGGACTTCGTTGACCTTGAGCGACAGTTCTTTCATGCGAACCAGTTGCTCGGCGGTGCCCCAACCGAAAGCCACGACGTGGGATTCGTTGATGAACGGGTCGCCCTTGGCGTCGTCCTTCAGGAACAGTTCGAAGGTGTAAGGATTGAGCTTCATGCCCTCTTCGACACCCAGGCGCTTGACCAGGCTGCCAGCGGCGTAGTTACGCACGACGCACTCGACCGGGATCATGTCCAGCTTCTTCACCAGGCATTCGTTGTCGCCCAGCAGTTTGTCGAACTGGGTCGGCACGCCGGCCGCTTCGAGCTTCTGCATGATGAAGGCGTTGAACTTGTTGTTCACCATGCCCTTGCGGTCGAGCTGTTCGATACGCTTGCCGTCGAACGCCGAAGTGTCGTTGCGAAACAGCAGGATCAAACGGTTAGCGTCGTCGGTCTTGTAAACCGACTTGGCTTTGCCGCGGTAGAGTTCTTCACGTTTTTCCATGATGGGCTCCGCTTGCTAAGTAGATGGGCTAGGCGATGTGTCGCCAGTCGAGCCCTGAATCTTGATCGGCCAGTTGCAGCCAGTCCGGGTCGCACCCGAGGGTGTCGACAAAACATTGCCGGGCCAGCTGCGGCAGGTTGTTCTTGCTGCTCAGATGGGCCAGGACCAGGTGTTGCAGGTCCTTCCAGCCCAGCTCGGCCACCAGGAATGCCGCCTGATGGTTGTTCAAATGTCCCAGTTCACCGCCCACCCGCTGCTTGAGAAAGTACGGGTAATGACCGCGAGCCAGCATGTCCCTGCAATGGTTGGACTCGATCATCAATGCATCGAGGTCCCGGTAACCGTCCAGCACCTTGTCGCAATAGGAGCCCAGGTCGGTCAACAGGCCGAAACGCCGTAAACCGTCACTGAAGACATACTGCGTCGGTTCCTGTGCATCGTGGGCCACGGCAATGACACCGATGCTCAAGTCGCCGATTTGCAACTGCTCGCCACCGGCCAGAAAGCCTGCGGGTTCAATCGGTTTGCGCATCCCGCGCAAGGTCCCGCGACTGAGGTAGACAGGCAGATTGTAGCGCCGAGACAGCAAACCCACGCCATGCACGTGGTCGGCATGTTCGTGGGTCACGAGTATCGCGCTCAGCTGCGCAGGGTTCACACCCAGTCGCAGCAGGCGTTTTTCGGTTTCCCGCAGGGAAAAACCACAATCCACCAGCACGTACGTATCAGCGCTGGCTATCAGCGTGCCGTTCCCTTGACTGCCGCTGCCGAGAACGGCAAAACGCATAGGATCAGCCCAGGTTGTCTTGAATCTTGCTCAACACTTTACGCGCCACATCTGCCGGCGCCACGGTGTTGATGTTCTTCTCGACGGTGACCTGGACGTTCTCGCCAACCTTGCTCAGGCGAACCTGATAACGCTCGGCACGGGCTTCAAGCTCCTCCTTGCTCGGCGCACTGCCGAACAGGCTGCTGAAGAAGCCTGGCTTGTCGTCCTTGCTCTCGGCTTTTTCGGCCAGGTTGATGTAGTACAGGCCCAGGCTGCGGTTGATGTCTTCAACGCGCCATTCACCTTGTTCCAACGCACGACCTACGCTCGACCAGGCACGGTCAAGGTCGGTACCGACGTTCAGCACAGGGTTGCCGCTGCCGTCTTCACTCAGGCTGACACGGCTGGGCGCGTCGAAATCACGCGAAGCCAGCATGGAGACCGAGCCGCCCTTCTCCGAGATACGGCTCATGCTCGCGAGCATGTCGTCGACCAGGGCCGCGTCCAGGCCAGTGTTGACCGAACGGTTGGTGAACTCGACGTCGGCGGTGCTGCCGGCAGGACGCTCGGCGCTGACCACGTAGACTTCACTGGTGTTGCGCTGCACGCCCGGCTCAATGCGCACCCGCACGCGGGTTTCGCTGTCGGTGCTGACGCCGGCCGCGCTCAGGCGCTTGGCCATGGCCGCAGACAGTTCATCGGAATGCTGCCAGGTCGTGGTGAATTCGCCGGTTTGCGGGCGCTGTTCATCCAGACGGAAACCGTTGTCCTGGAAGAACTGAACGGCCACAGGCCAGATTTCGGCAGGCGGGTTCTGCGCCAGGATGGAGCTGGTGCCGCCGCTCTTCTGCAGCGAATAAGGACTGGCGTCGGCAACCGCTGTCAGCGGCTGTGGACGAGGAACGACGTATTCGCCCGTGGCGGTGTCATCGGCCACGTTGCGCGGGATCGGCAACAGCGGATCCAGACGCTTGGCGGTATGGATATCCGGCGGAATTTGCATCGGTGCAGTCTGTTGCGCTTCCAGGTAATCGCTACCACGGTCACGGAAATAACCTTCCGGGCCCCAGACCCATCCGCAGCCACTGGTGCTGGAGATAATCAAGGCAAGTGCGGAAAGTCCGGCCATTCGCTTCATGCGTTGTACTTCCTCAATTAAACCAGGACGCTGCACTGGCGCAGGGCCGTGCGGAGCGTTTCGTGACAAGGTGCGCTCAGCCAGGTCAGCGGCAGGCGAATGCCTTCGTGCATCAGGCCCATTTCGACCAAAGCCCACTTCACCGGAATCGGGTTGGCTTCGATGAACAGGTCCTTGTGCAGCGGCATCAGTTTTTCGTTGATTGCCCGTGCAGTCTCGGCGTCACCCTTGAGGGCGGCCTCGCACAGATCGGCCATTTCACGGGGCGCGACGTTGGCGGTGACGGAGATGTTGCCCTTGCCGCCCATCAGGATCAGCTCGACCGCGGTCGGATCGTCGCCGGACAGCACGATGAAGTCCTTGCTGACGCCATCGAGGATGGCCTTGGCGCGCTTGAGGTCGCCGGTCGCTTCCTTGATACCGATGATGTTCGGCACGGTCGACAGGCGGATCACGGTCTCGGCCTGCATGTCGCAGGAGGTGCGGCCGGGAACGTTATAGAGAATCTGCGGGATGTCCACCGCTTCGGCGATGTGCTTGAAGTGCAGGTACAGGCCTTCCTGGGTCGGCTTGTTGTAGTACGGCACGACCAGCAGGCAGGCATCGGCGCCGGCTTCCTTGGCATTGCGGGTCAACTCGACGGCTTCGCGGGTCGAATTGGCGCCGGTACCGGCAATCACCGGAATGCGACCATTGACCTGCTTGACTACCGCTTTGATGACGGCGATGTGTTCATCGACATCAAGGGTTGCCGATTCGCCGGTGGTACCGACGGCGACAATGGCATGGGTGCCGTTTTCAAGGTGGAAGTCCACGAGTTTGCTGAGGCTGTCCCAGTCAAGACGCCCCTGTGCATCCATGGGAGTGACCAGTGCCACCATACTGCCCGCAATCATGAAACCGCTCCTGCCGGAAAAAGAGAGCCGTAATGGTACTGGCGCCAAGTTGCTTGCACAAGCGAAGTACTGTGCTGCCGCCATTCCCCTTGGCGCCGGTTTTCGCTACCCTTCAGACTTTGATCGTTACAGACAAGCTCGTCCGTCGGGTTTCAGCCTCCATTTTCGGCATCACAAGTCCTGATCCAGCGTTGCCACGTCTCGCTCCCGCTCCGGCGGAGCCTGTTCGCAACCTGTCACTGGGGACTTTCTGAGTTCGCATCCGCAGGCTCGCTCCCGACCAATCAGCCTTTAGACGTACCGACCGCTCATCGCTTTAGGAATGCTGCATGTCCACCCCCACAGTTCGCGAACAATTCCTTGTTATCAGTGCCCTCGGCGCCAACCCCATGGAGCTGACCAACGTCCTGTGCCGCGCCAGCCATGAAAACCGCTGCGCCGTTGTCACCTCTCGCCTGACCCGCCATGGCGAATGCAGTGCCCTGGTGCTGGAAATCTCCGGTAGCTGGGATGCCCTGGCTCGCCTGGAAGGCAGCCTGCCGGTGCTGGCCAAGCGGCATGCGTTCACGGTGAACGTGGTGCGCAGCGCCGCCCTGGAAAACCGCCCCCAGGCCCTGCCGTACGTCGCTTATGTCAGCTCGGCCTACCGCTCGGACATCATCAACGAGCTGTGCCAGTTCTTCATGGACCACAATGTCGAGTTGGAGAACCTGACCTGCGACACCTATCAGGCTCCGCAGACCGGCGGCACCATGCTCAACGCCACGTTTACCGTGACCCTGCCGGCCGGCGTGCAGATCAGCTGGCTGCGCGATCAGTTCCTGGATTTCGCCGACGCGCTGAACCTGGACGCCCTGATCGAACCGTGGCGCCCACAGAACCCAATGTAAGGATGCTTTCATGGCCGTTGCCATCGACCAACCGGTTGCCGATTTCGAAGCCCCCGCCACCAGCGGGCAGACCGTCAGCCTCGCAGGCCTGAAGGGCAAGCAGGTGGTGATCTACTTCTATCCGAAGGACAGCACGCCGGGCTGCACCACCGAGGGCCAGGGCTTTCGTGACCAGTATGCGGCGTTCAAGGCCGCCAATACCGAAGTGTTCGGCGTGTCTCGCGACAGCCTGAAATCCCACGAGAACTTCAAGTGCAAACAGGAATTCCCCTTTGAGCTGATCAGCGACAAGGACGAAGCCATCTGCCAGCTGTTCGACGTGATCAAGCTGAAAAAGCTGTATGGCAAGGAATACATGGGCGTGGATCGCAGCACGTTCCTGATCGACAAGGATGGCGTGCTGCGTCAGGAATGGCGTGGTGTGAAGGTGCCAGGGCATGTGGATGCTGTTCTGGCGGCGGCTCAGGCACTGAACAAGGCCTGATATCGAAAAGATCGCAGCCTGCGGCAGCTCCTACATGGACGGTGCTCGCCGCAATTTCCGCGGATGGTCATCAATCCTGTAGGAGCTGCCGCAGGCTGCGATCTTTTTTGCCCCACCGCCGATTTATAACAACGGCGCCACTTCCGGCTCCTTGCGTGGCCAGGCATCCAGCACCGCCTTGAACAGCGTCGCCAGGGGAATCGCAAAGAACACCCCCCAGAAGCCCCACAGCCCGCCAAACAACAGCACTGCGCAGATGATCGCCACCGGGTGCAGGTTGACCGCCTCCGAGAACAGCAAGGGCACCAGCACGTTGCCATCGAGCGTCTGGATGATTCCGTAGACCGCCATCAAGTAGATGAACTGATCGCTCCAGCCCCATTGGAACAGCGCAATCAGAAACACGGGCACAGTCACCACCACGGCACCGACATAAGGCACCACCACCGAAATCCCCACCAGCAGTGCCAGCAATGCCGCGTAGTTGAGTTCAAGCACGACAAAGGCAATGTATGTCACGCCACCACAGATGAAGATCTCGATGACCTTGCCGCGAATGTAGTTGGCGATCTGCCGATTCATCTCATGGGCGACCCGGGTAATCAGCGCCCGCTCACGGGGCAGGTAACCGCGCACCCACTGGCCGATCATGGCCCGGTCCTTGAGGAAGAAAAACACCAGGATCGGTACCAGCACCAGGTAGATCATGATGTTCACCAGCAAGGGCAGGCTCGAGAGCGAGAACGTCAGTGCCCACTGACCAAACTTGCCGATTTCGCCGCGCGCCACTTCGATGGCCTGCAGTACTTGTTCATCGGACACCAGATGCGGATAACGCTCGGGCAACAGCAGCAACAGTGACTGCCACTTGGCGAGCATGCCGGGCAACTCGTTGAACAAGGTGATCAGTTGATGCCACAGCAACGGCACGACCACCACGATAAATACCAGCAACAACCCCATGAACAACGCAAAGACCATCCCCACCGCGACCCCGCCCGGCACACGCAGGCGTTCAAGCGTCACCACCAGCCCCTGCATCAGATACGCCAGCACCATTCCGGCGAGCACCGGCGCCAGCATGCCGCCCAGGGTCAATACGGCGGTGAACGCCAGAAACAGCAGAACAGCCAGCACCACCGCTTCTTCATCGGAAAAATAGCGCTGAATCCAGTCGCGTAACACTTTGAACATCAATAATCCTTAGGAGCAAACGCAGCACAATTCAGGCTTTTTTCAACCAGTAGCGGTAAACCCCCGCCTCATCTTCTTCACGAAGCAGGGTATGACCGGCCAATCGGGCAAAGGTGCGAAAGTCGCGCTGCGAACCTGCATCGGTGGCGATGACCTTGAGTACCGCGCCACTGGCCAGCCGGTTGAGCTCCATCTTGGCCTTGAGCAACGGCAACGGGCAATTCAGGCCGCTGGCGTCCAGTTCAACGTCATGCTCTACAGCGTCGGTCATTGCATCACTCCGGGTCAGGTGGTTGAGACGCCTAGAATATCTGGTCGCAACGCCGGTGTCCGGCTACAGTAAGGTCTTTGTCGACTAAGGCTTTGTGCATGACATTTTTGCGCCCTACCCTGCTGACGCTCGCTTGCCTGCTCGCCTCACCGGGCTTCGCCGACGACCTGCCGTCACTCGGCGACGCCAGTTCTGCCATTGTCTCGCCACAACAGGAATACCAGCTCGGCCGCGCATGGCTGGCCATGTTGCGCAGCCAGGTTTCGCAGCTCAACGATCCGCAACTCAAGGATTACGTGGAATCCAGCGTTTACCGCCTGGTGGAGACCAGCCAGGTCACCGACCGGCGCCTGGAGTTCATCCTGATCAACAGCCCGCAGCTCAACGCCTTTGCGGCGCCGGGTGGGATAGTCGGGGTCAACGGTGGCTTGTTCCTCAATGCCCAGACCGAAGGCGAATATGCTTCGGTACTGGCGCACGAACTGGCTCACTTGTCGCAGCGCCACTTTGCCCGGGGCATCGAAGCACAAAAACGCATGCAAGTGCCAATGATGGCGGCATTGCTGGCGGGTATCGTGGTAGCAGCCGCAGGTGGCGGTGACGCCGGGATTGCAGCCATTGCTGGCACACAGGCGGCGGCCATTCAGGAACAGCGGCGATTCTCCCGCCAGAACGAACAGGAAGCCGACCGCATCGGCCTCCTCAATCTGGAAAAGGCCGGTTACGATCCCCGCTCGATGCCAACCATGTTCGAGCGCCTGGGGCGTCAGTACCGCTACGATGCCAAGCCACCGGAGTTCCTGCTGACTCACCCGGTCACCGAATCGCGTATCGCCGACACCCGCAACCGCGCCGAACAGTTTCCAACGGGTGGCGTTGAAGACAGCATGCGCTACCAACTGATCCGCGCACGCGTACAGCTGATCTATGAAGAAACCCCGGGGCTCGGCGCCAAGCGCTTCCGCGCCCAGCTCGACGAAAATCCGAAAAACGACGTGGCGCGCTACGGCCTGGCGATCGCCCAGATCAAGGGCGGCCAACTGAACGAAGCCCGGGAAAACCTCAAGCAGTTGCTGGCCAAGGCACCCAATGAAATCATCTACAACCTGGCTCAGGTCGATCTGGACATCACCAACAATCGCCTGGCGGATGCCCAGTCCCGGGTTGACCGGTTGATAACCCAATACCCTGGCAACTACCCGCTGAATCAGATGCGTGTCGACCTGCTGCTCAAGCAGAATCGCACCGCAGATGCGGAGAAAGCCCTCGAAGGCCTGCTCAAGTCACGGCCGGATGACCCGGACGTGTGGTATCAGGTTGCCGAGACGCGTGGCCTGTCGGGCAATATCATCGGCCTGCATCAGGCGCGCGCCGAATACTTTGCCCTGGTCGGGGACTACAAACAGGCCATTCAGCAACTGGACTTCGCCAAACGCAAGGCCGGCAGCAACTTCCCGCTGTCTTCGCGGATCGACGCGCGGCAACGCGAGCTGATGGAACAGGAGCGCATGATCAAGGACATGATGGGCTGACGCCCTCGCAGACAAAAAGTCCGGACGTAAAAAAACCGCCTCTTTCGAGGCGGTTTTTTATTCAGCCATCAACCGGGTTATTCAGCCAGTTTGAAGGTGATGAAGCTCGCACGACCTTGACGCAGTACCCGCATCGACACCGAACGGTTCTTTGGCAGCGCCTTGGCGATGTCCGCGAACTCCTTGGCGGAACCGATGGCCTGGTTGTTCAGGTGGGTGATCACATCACCCGGCTGCAGGCCGATCATGGCGGCAGGACCGTCCTGCACTTCCTTGATCACCACACCACCTTTGAGGTCATAGGTTTTCTTCTGGTCGTCAGTCAGTTCGACCACGGAAACACCGAGGCGATTGCTGCTGCGCTCGATGCTGGATTTTGGCTCGGCGCCCATTTCCTTGTCTTCATCCGGAATGGCACCGACGGTCAGCTCTACATTTTTGCGCTTGCCGTCACGAATGACTTCCAGATCGGCCTTGGCACCAGCCTTCAATGCGCCAACAAGATGCGGCAGGTCGGCCGACATGACGATTGGCTGACCGTTCATGCTCAGGATCACGTCGCCCACTTGCAGGCCACCCTTGGCAGCCGGGCCATCATCCTGGATCTGGGCAACCAGCGCACCCGCCGGTTTCTCCAGGCCGAACGACTCGGCGAGGTCCTTGCTCACTTCCTGAATCACCACGCCCAACCAGCCACGGCTGACCTTGCCACCGGATTTCAGCTGATTGGAAACATCCATGGCCACGTCGATCGGGATTGCAAACGACACGCCCATGAAGCCACCGGAGCGGGTATAGATCTGTGAGTTGATCCCGACCACTTCACCGTTCAGGTTGAACAGCGGGCCACCCGAGTTACCCGGGTTGATCGGCACGTCGGTCTGAATGAACGGCACATAGTTTTCATTCGGCAGACTGCGACCGACGGCGCTGACGATGCCCTGGGTCACCGTGTGGTCAAAGCCGAACGGCGAACCGATAGCAACCACCCACTGGCCGGCCTTCAGGTCCTGGGATTTACCGAGCTTGAGCACCGGCAGATCCTTGCCTTCGATTTTCAGCAGCGCCACGTCGGAACGCGGATCGGTGCCGACGAGCTTGGCCTTCATTTCGCTGCGATCGGCCAGACGGACGAGGATTTCGTCCGCATCGGCGATCACATGGTTATTGGTCAGAATGTAGCCGTCAGACGAGATGATAAAACCCGAACCCAGGGAAGTTGCCTCGCGTTGACGGTCGCGAGGAGAACGCGATTGCGGCGGCATGCCCCGCTCGAAGAATTCGCGCAGCATTGGCGGCAGGCCTTCAAGGTCGGGCATTTGCTGGCTGACTTTGCGATCCGGCAGCTTTTGCGTGGTACTGATGTTCACGACCGCGGGCGAGGCCTGTTCGACCAGTTGCGTAAAGTCAGGCAATTCGACCGCTTGGGCGGTGACCGCCTGACCGAGCACCAGCACGGTGGCAATAATGGAAAGGTAGGACTTCAAGCGTGGTATCGACATACGGCTCCCGTTACGACGAGCAGGGTTAAGCGATATGGAGCAAGGAACACCGGGAACAATACGCCGGTATTTTTGTTCCGGGAACAACAAACAAGGCCAGAGCCGAGGGGCTCTGACCTATAAGAAATTTACGGGATTTTTGCAAATTGAAATGCTCACGAAACATTTCGAATTCTGCTCACTGCTTGGTTGCAGTGGCATCGGTGCGCATTGAAAGCGCTATCCGTTCAGCAGTACCGACCGGTATCTCGCCGACGACAGTCACCATCATGTCACCCTGTGCCGTGGTCAAGCGCCGGGAAACCGCAACGGTCGGCCCCAACTGAGTACGGGTATCGGTGACGGTTGCGCCATTCAACGGTTCGAGGAATACCGAAAAACGCGCCAGTCCATCGTCGTACATCAGGCTATTGACCTGGGTCTTGGTCTGCGGATCCTTGCGAGCTGTACTGCTGGTCAGCTCGAAACCGGGTGGTAACCAGTCGGAATGCCAGACCTGGGCAGCCTTGACGGCAGAGGCCTTGTCACTGTCGAGGTTGACCGGCTTGCAATCATTGCTGGCCTGCAGATCCTTTTCGGAAGGAAGGTCGGCCGTATCCAGTTGCGTGAACTGGAACCGCTCCAGCAACCGCCCCTTGTCGTCCAACAACAAAGACTTCAGAGGCAGGCCGGTTTCCTTGTCCAGATGCAGTTCAAAACCGTAGCGGTGCTGGTCGCGGGGTTTCAGCGATACGATCACCGCCGAACGCCCGGCAACACGCGACTTGCCGATGACGGCAAGGTCATACCAATTCTTGAGCTTTTGAGGATCGAGTGCACGGGCAGCGGAGTTGGGGGAGTCCCCAAGCCCTGCTATCAGTGTGCCACTGACGCATTGAGTATGCCCATCAATGCGAACGACTTCCTGAGCGGAGCCGTCGAGCTGGATCAATCGCTCGCGGACCTTTCCATCCTGGACCAGGTGCCAGATGTTATGGGTAGAAAAACTACCGTTACGCTCGTAGACGAAAGTACCCTGAAAGCTTTGCTGCTGCTCTGCCTGGCCCAGGCGGGTCAACCAGTCCTGGGCATCATCAGCCTGGGCTGGAACGATGAACCAGCCGCTGAGCAGAAGCGAAAGTAGAGGTATGGCGCGCATGATCCTCCTTAACGGTTTTCCAGACTTGCCGCACGAGCGTAAGGCAGAGCGCTCTCAGTACCTTTCAGTGCAGCCTGTTGTGCATGTTGGCGCAAGTAGCCTGGCAGACGCTGATCGTGCCAGCCTGGTTGACCTTGCAAAACGCCATTGGCCATTGGGCCTGTAGCTTCCGAACTCTCATTGTAGCCTGCCAGAACAGCAGGGCCTTTTACTTGAGGAACGGCCAGTGCGGGTTGACTGGATTGCTGGGCCAGTTCGGCACCGGCGATCTCATCCTGGTTGTACAGACGTACACCGGCCAGTACCGCCAGGGTCACAGAAGCTGCGACCGCCAGACGACCCAGGCTGCGCCATGGACCACGGGACGCCTTTGCCGGTGAGGCTTCGTCAGCCAGGGCAGCAGAAACAGCCGCAGCGATGTCCAGCCGTGGAAGCAGCAGATCCTTGTGCATCACTGCCCGAGCGATCTGATAACGAGCCCAAGTGTCACGGGTTTCAACATCGTCGCAGGCATTCAATACCCGACGCAATTCCAATTCGTCCGCTTCGTTATCCATCACTGCGGACAGCGATTCCTGCAGGGCTTCACGACTCATGGCGTTCCTCTCTTGGCTGTCGCCGCTGTCTTTAGTTTTCCTGCAACAACGGCTGCAGGGCTTTGTCGATGGCCTCCCGGGCGCGGAAAATCCGGGAGCGCACGGTGCCTACCGGACATTGCATGACGCTCGCAATGTCCTCGTAACTCAGACCATCAAACTCACGTAAAGTTAAAGCCGTACGCAAATCTTCCGGCAGTTGCTGAATGGTTCGATGGACGGTGCCTTCGATCTCATCCCGCAGCAAAGCCCGTTCTGGCGACTCGAGATCCTTGAGGCCATGATCGCCATCGTAGAACTCTGCATCTTCGGAACTGACATCGCTATCCGGCGGCCGACGGCCGCGTGAAACCAGATAGTTTTTCGCCGTGTTGATGGCGATACGGTAAAGCCACGTATAAAACGCGCTGTCTCCGCGAAAATTTCCAAGTGCACGGTACGCCTTGATAAAGGCTTCTTGTGCCACATCCTGGGCTTCATGGGTGTCGTGCACAAAACGCACGATCAACCCGAGAATTTTGTGCTGGTATTTCAGCACTAGCAGATCGAAAGCACGCTTGTCGCCGCGCTGAACGCGTTCGACCAGTTGCTGATCCTCTTCCTGGGTTAGCATGAACACTCCTCGATGAGCTCGGAGGAGGCTTGCAGAAGTAAACCACCAGACTTGCAAACATAGACTCGGGCTTTTCGCAAAAGTTCTCCCCCTCCAGGCAAGTTTCCTGCGGGCTCTGATTTGGCACGCACGAAAAGCGCAGCGCGAGTGGGCCCGGCTGCGCGAATAATCTTGTCATCGGATTCTTCGCCAGGGATCGAGCTGCAATCCCGTACTGAATCCGACGCTGTCCCTTGTTTCAGGCAACGGTCTATTGATCTTGGCCCTTTGGCAAAAGTTCCAATTATTTATAGCTGCGCCGAACCGACATTGTGCAACCGTGAAGCGAAAAAGACTGTTAAATCGGCGATACAGTCATTCTCGCGCGCAACGGGCAGAAAAACATCCGACGAAGCGCCCGACATTTTGCGTCACAGTAGTTTCACAATGCCATGCTGGCTCGGGTATTGTGCCGTCCCCCCCCTCTATATACTAGTGGGCTGTGCGGCTGACTTGACTCGCCAGTCCAGCTGCGCCACCCCCGACCCGGGTCGCTTTGAGCGGAATCCTGAAATGAGCCAACAGTTTCAACACGATGTTCTGGTAATTGGCAGCGGTGCTGCCGGCTTGAGCCTTGCGCTGACCTTGCCCGGTCATTTGCGCATTGCCGTATTGAGCAAAGGCAACCTCGCCAATGGCTCGACGTTCTGGGCCCAGGGTGGCGTTGCCGCCGTGCTGGATGACACCGATACCGTTGAATCCCATGTCGATGACACCCTCAATGCCGGCGGCGGCCTGTGCCATGAAGACGCGGTGCGCTTTACCGTCGAGCACAGCAAGGAAGCGATTCAATGGCTGATCGACCAGGGCGTGCCCTTTACCCGCGATGAACACTCGAGCAATGAAGATGGCGGGTTCGAATTCCACCTGACCCGCGAAGGCGGTCACAGCCATCGACGCATCATCCACGCCGCCGATGCCACGGGCGCCGCCATTTTCACCACCCTGCTCGAGCAGGCCAGGAAACGGCCGAACATCGAACTGCTGGAACAGCGAGTTGCGGTAGACCTGATCACCGAGAAACGCCTCGGACTCGAAGGTGATCGCTGCCTCGGTGCTTATGTGCTCAATCGCGGCACTGGCGAAGTCGATACCTATGGCGCCCGCTTTGTAATCCTCGCTTCCGGGGGAGCGGCCAAGGTTTACCTGTACACCAGTAACCCTGACGGTGCCTGCGGCGATGGCATCGCCATGGCCTGGCGCTCGGGCTGCCGGGTGGCGAACCTGGAATTCAACCAGTTTCACCCCACCTGCCTGTATCACCCGCAGGCCAAGAGCTTCCTGATCACCGAAGCCCTGCGCGGCGAGGGTGCCCACCTCAAGCTGCCCAACGGCGAGCGCTTCATGCAGCGCTTCGATCCACGGGCAGAGCTGGCGCCACGGGACATCGTCGCCCGGGCCATCGACCATGAAATGAAACGCCTGGGTATCGATTGCGTCTATCTGGACATCAGCCACAAGCCCGAAGCCTTCATCAAGACGCACTTCCCGACGGTGTACGAACGCTGCCTGGAATTTTCCATCGACATCACCAGACAGCCGATTCCGGTGGTCCCGGCGGCGCACTACACCTGCGGTGGCGTGATGGTCGATCAACAGGGCCGTACCGACGTGCCGGGGCTGTACGCCATTGGCGAAACCAGTTTCACCGGCCTGCACGGCGCCAACCGCATGGCCAGCAACTCGCTGCTTGAATGTTTCGTTTATGCCCGCTCGGCGGCCACGGACATTCTCGAGCAGTTGCCCCGGGTTCCGATGCCCGCCCCCCTCCCCGCCTGGGATGCGAGCCAGGTCACCGATTCCGATGAAGACGTGATCATTGCGCACAACTGGGATGAGCTGCGGCGGTTCATGTGGGACTACGTTGGCATCGTGCGCACCAACAAACGCCTGCAACGGGCACAACACCGCGTGCAATTGTTGCTGGATGAAATCGACGAGTTCTACAGCAACTACAAGGTCAGCCGGGATCTGATCGAGCTGCGCAACCTGGCCCAGGTGGCCGAGCTGATGATTCTGTCAGCCATGGAGCGCAAGGAAAGCCGTGGCCTGCATTACACCCTCGATTACCCGGACATGTTGCCGGTCGCGCTGGACACTATTCTGGTGCCGCCCACCTACGTCGGCTGAATTTGAGCCGGACCCGCAGGCGTCGGTGCACATCCGCCGCCTGCGCATCCCGGGGCACGCAAATGGCCCTGACCCGGCGCTCGCCCCGCAGGCGGAAACGCAAGACCACCACCAACGGCAGCGCCAGGCTGTCCGGCCTCAGCTGGACGGGCTGCCAACCCTTGGCCTGACTCCACAACTGCCAGCCATCGGCATCACGCCGCAAGCCGCAAATGGCCTGCGGGTGCGTCAACAGAATCCCCCGGGGCAACAACCAGGCGCCGTGAGCCACGCACAGCACAACGCCGAGCGAGCTGGCCCAGAGCGGAATCGACAATAGAAACAACGAACCCAACGCGAACAGCTGGGCCAGCAGATACGCCGCCAGCAACTGCCGTGAGGCATGCCAGCGGCATTCGAACGTATTACTTGGGCTGGACACGATCCAGGATCATGCGAACCATGCGTTGCAGTTCGGGATCTTCCGATTCGCTGCGTTCCATGAACCAGCCGAACATGTCCTGATCCTCACACGTCAGCAGTCGGACGTACAACGCGCGATCCACCTCGTTGAGCGTTGCGTAAACCTCTTTCGTGAACGGTACCAGCAACACGTCAAGCTCAAGCATGCCACGGCGGCTGTGCCAAAAGAGGCGGTTCAGTTCAACATCTTCGACCATGGAGCGCTCCTCAAATAGGCCGCAAGTATACAGGCCCGCGCTCGGTCGAACAGTCGGCTTTGGTCGGGCACCGGTGATCCTTTGTGAACTACCCATTTCGAAGGCGGCCCCTTATGATGTCCACCAGACTTTTTACCCTGCGATGACCCATGGCCGATTCTGCTTTTTTCTGCACGCTTTCTCATGAAGGTGTTCTCGCGGTCCGCGGCGCGGACGCCAGCAAATTCCTGCAAGGCCAACTGACCTGCAATCTCAACTACCTGAGCGACTCCCGGGCCAGCCTCGGTGCGCGCTGCACCCAGAAAGGCCGGATGCAATCTAGCTTTCGCATCCTGCTCGAGGGTGATGGCGTGGTCCTGGCCATGGCCAGCGAATTGCTGGAACCGCAACTGGCGGACCTGAAAAAATATGCGGTGTTTTCCAAATCGAAACTGACCGACGAAAGTGCCGCCTGGGTCCGCTTCGGCATTGACCATGGCGACGCCGCACTGACCAGCCTCGGCCTGGACCTGCCGCCGGAAACCGACAGCGTCGTGCGCAACGATGGGCTGATCGCCATCCGTGTCTCACCGCAACGCGCCGAGTTGTGGGTCGCCGCAAGTCTTGCCGATACGGTCAAAGGCAAGCTGTCGGCGGTGCTGAGCGAAGGTGACCTGAATCAATGGTTACTGGGCCAGGTCCGTGCCGGGATCGGCCAGGTCATGCCCGGCACCCGCGAGTTGTTCATCCCGCAGATGCTCAACCTGCAAGCGGTCGGTGGCGTGAGCTTCAAGAAAGGTTGCTACACCGGCCAGGAAATCGTCGCGCGCATGCAGTACCTGGGCAAGCTCAAGCGTCGCCTGTATCGCCTGCAACTGGCTGCCGGCGAGCTGCCGGAACCGGGTACGGCGCTGTTCTCCCCGACCCATGGCAGCTCTATCGGCGAAGTGGTGCTGGCTGCCCGCAGCGGGCAAAACATTGAACTCCTGGCGGTGTTGCAAGCCGAAGCGGCAGACAGTGGAGACATCCACCTGGGCGCGCTCGAAGGGCCGTCCTTGCAGCTGCTCGACCTGCCTTATGAACTGGACCGCGATCGCGAAATCCAGCAATAACGGCAGCACTTGGCGCGACACCTAGAGAGATTCAATGAGCGAGCTGGCGGAAAAGGTCCAACAGGATTTGGTTGAGGCCATCAATAACGATGACCTGGTTCTGCCAACGTTACCGGAAGTGGCCCTGCAAATTCGCAAGGCCGCGGAAAACCCGGAAGTCAGCGTCAGTACCCTGAGCAAAGTGATCGGCCGTGATACCGCGCTGTCGGCGCGCCTGATCAAAGTGGTCAACAGCCCGCTGTTGCGCGCGACCCAGGAAGTGACCGACCTGCACACTGCGATCACCCGCCTGGGCATCAACTACAGCTGCAACCTGGCGATCGGCCTGGTCATGGAGCAGATTTTCCACGCCCGCTCCGACGTGGTGGAACAGAAAATGCGCGAAGTCTGGCGCAAAAGCCTGGAAATCGCCGGCGTCAGCTATGCCCTGTGCCGCAGCTATACCCGGCTCAAGCCCGACCAGGCTGCCCTTGGCGGGCTGGTGCATCAGATCGGCGTGCTGCCGATCCTGACCTACGCCGAAGATCACTATGAATTGCTGTCCGACCCGGTCAGCCTCAACCATGTGATCGAGCGGATACATCCCCTGATCGGCGAAAAACTGCTGAAGGTCTGGGACTTTCCCGACATGCTGGTGCAGGTGCCGCAGCTCTACCTGAATTTCAAACGCCAGTCGGCGCAGATCGACTATGTGGATCTGGTGCAGGTGGCCAGCCTGTATTGCCATAAGGACACCGACCATCCGTTCGCTCGTATTGACCCGTTGAGCGTGCCGGCCTTCAATGCGCTTGGCATCGACATCGACGACGAGGTGATGTGCGCCGACCTGGAAGAAACACGGTCGATGTTTTACTGATCAAGGACCGCGTTGTCCCCTTCGCGAGCAAGCCCGCTCCCACATTGGATCTATGCAGCACCACAAATCCCTGTGGGAGCGGGCTTGCTCGCGAAGAGGCCAGAACAGACACCGCGCATCACTCCCCTGCAACAAAACTCACCCGTACCTTCAACCCCGCCCGCTCACCATCGTGCAGACTGATCTGCGCCAGATGCGCGCGGCAGATCTCGCCGACAATCGCCAACCCCAACCCTGAACCGGCCACGTGCTGATTGCGCCGGTAAAAGCGTTCGAATACCCGGTCGCGCTCCTCAAGAGGAATACCGGGGCCATCATCTTCGACTTCCAGCACGGCGGGGGCCGAGACCCGCAGAATCACGTTGCCGCCTGGCGGGGTATGAGCCAGGGCGTTATCCACCAGATTGCTCAGCAGTTCGTTCAACAGCGTCGGCTCGCCCCGCAACCAGACGGGTTCATCCGCTTCCAGCGCCAGCGCGATGCCGCGCTTGTGGGCCAACGGCGCCATGGCCATGCCCAGCTCCCGAGCCAGTTGACTGAGGTCGAGTAACTGCGCGCCGCCCTCGGCAATCGCCCGGGCGCCATTTTCGACCCGTGCCAGGGAAAGCAACTGATTGGCCAGGTGGGTCAAGCGGTCAGTGCCCTGGGCGGCGGTCTCCAGCGTGCTGCGCCAGGTATCGGGCTCGCCCGAGCGCATGCCCAGCTCCAGTCGCGCCTTGAGGGCTGCCAAGGGCGTGCGCAGCTCGTGGGCGGCGTCGGCTATGAATTGCGCCTGCTTCTCGAACTGTCCACGTAGACGCTCGGTAAAGTGATTGAGGGCGCGCACCAGCGGCCACAATTCGCGCTGCACTTCCACCAATGGCAAGGGGCGCAGATCGTCCGGCTGGCGCTCTTCCACCGCCGTGCGCAGGCGCTCCAGCGGGCGCAACGCGGCACTCACCGCAAACCACACCAGCATCAACGCACCGATTGCCAGCATGCCCAGGCGCAACAAGGTATCCGCCGCCAGACTGCGGGCCATGCTGACGCGCGCTTCATCGGTTTCGGCCACGCGGATTTCCGCCATGCCGTTCATGTTGGGCTCGCTCACGGGCTTGAGCAGGCTCACCACGCGCACGTTCTGCCCGCGGTACTGGGCGTTGTAGAAACGTGCCAGCGCCGGATAGTCATCGGTGCGCGGCGTTCCCGGCGGTGGTGCGGGCAGGTTTTCGTAACCGGAAATCAGCTTCTGATTGATGTCGTTGACCAGATAGAAAATTCGCCCGGCACTGTCGTAGGCAAAGGTATCGAGGGCCACGTAGGGCACGTCGGCACTCAGGGTGCCGTCGCGCTGGGAGACGCCGGCGGCGATGGTGCGCGCCGAGGCCAGCAAGGTCCGGTCATAGGCCGTATCGGCGGCTTCACGACCGTTCCAGTAGGCGCTCAACCCGCTGGCCAGCATCAACACCACCAGCAACAGCGCGAGATTCCACAACAACCGCCAGCGCAGGCTGCTGGGCTTATGCATCGCGGCTTTCCAGCAAGTAACCGAGGCCACGGAAGGTCACGATGGCGACCGGCTGGCCATCCAGTTTCTTGCGCAGGCGGTGCACGTAGATTTCGATCGCATCGGGACTGGCCTCTTCATCCAGACCGAACACTTGCGAGGCCAGTTGCTCCTTGCTCATCACCCGACCGGGACGCGCGATCAGGGCTTCGAGTACCGCCTGCTCGCGAGAAGTCAGGGTCAGCAATTCTTCACCAAGAGTGAAACGCCGGGTTTCCAGGTCATAAGCCAGCACACCACAACGCTGGATACGTTCACCGCCCAGCACACTGCGGCGCAGCAACGCCTTGACCCGCGCTTCGAGTTCGGTCAGTTCGAAAGGCTTGGCCAGGTAATCGTCGGCGCCCAGGTTCAAGCCATGGACCCGATCCTTGACGTCGCTGCGGGCGGTCAGCATCAACACCGGCAGGTTCTTGCCCCGCGCCCGCAGGCGCGCCAGCACTTCGAAACCATCCATGCGCGGCAAGCCGACATCGAGGATCGCCATGGCGTATTCCTCGCTGCCCAGCGCCAGGTCGGCGGCCACGCCATCGTGCAGGACGTCCACGGTCAGCCCGGTGCTCTTGAGCGCCTGGGCGACACTTTCGGCGAGCTGCAAATGGTCTTCGACGAGCAGGACACGCATGGATCTATACCTCGTTCAGGGATGGCCGACGCCATTCTTTGGCGCGGAGTTTACAGCCGCAATCACCGCTGTGAAGCCCGAAAAACCGTGAAAGCCCGCTGAAAGGTTAGCGAAAGGTTGGGTCGTTAGAGTCACCCCACGGATGGTTTCGACTGCCGACCATCGAATCGTAGTTTGAAAACGTGCTTTGACATGTAACTACCGAAAAACGCCTCGAAGCGTTTTCGCCAATAAGAACAATAAACGAGGTACTGCACCATGCTGTCCACACAGCTTCAGGCTTGCCCGCCCCGCCCTTTCTCTTGCTCCCCGATGTTTACGCTTGCCAGCGCCGAAGCCGGCTGCCCGTCGTTCGATCCGTGCGGATTCGAACACGCCGGCACCGCGCGAAATCGTCGCACCTGAATCATCCCGAAAAACAAAAACTCCACTGGAGACAAAAATGAATCGTTCAATGCGCCGTTTCGCCCTCGCCGCCAGCTGTGTGCTGTTCGCCGGCCAACTCATGGCCGAGCCTAAACGCCCGGAATGCATCGCCCCGGCCTCGCCCGGTGGTGGTTTCGACCTGACCTGCAAACTGGCGCAAAGCGCGCTGGTCAACGAAAAGCTGCTGACCAAACCGATGCGGGTGACCTACATGCCCGGCGGTGTCGGCGCGGTGGCGTACAACGCGGTGGTCGCCCAGCGTCCGGCCGATGCCGGTACGTTGGTGGCCTGGTCCAGTGGTTCGCTGCTGAACCTGGCCCAAGGCAAGTTCGGTCGTTTCGATGAAAGCAATGTGCGCTGGCTGGCCGCCGTTGGCACCAGCTACGGCGCGATCGCGGTGAAGAGCGATTCGCCCTACAAGACCCTCGACGATCTGGTCCAGGCCCTGAAGAAAGATCCGAGCAAAGTGGTGATCGGTTCCGGCGGCACCGTCGGCAGCCAGGACTGGATGCAGACCGCGCTGATCGCCAAGGCCGCCGGGATCAACCCGCGTGACCTGCGTTACGTCGCCCTCGAAGGTGGCGGCGAGATCGCCACGGCCCTGCTCGGCGGTCATATCCAGGTTGGCAGCACCGACATTTCCGACTCCATGCCACACATCCAGAGCGGTGATATGCGCCTGCTGGCGGTGTTCTCCGACAAGCGTCTGGACGAGCCGGAAATGAAGGACATCCCGACCGCCCGCGAACAAGGCTACGACATCGTCTGGCCGGTGGTTCGCGGCTTCTACCTGGGGCCGAAGGTCAGCGACGAGGACTACGCCTGGTGGAAGGACTCCTTCGACAAACTGCTGGCTTCACCGGAGTTTGCCAAGTTGCGCGACCAGCGTGAACTGTTCCCGTTCGCCATGACCGGCCCGGAGCTGGACACCTATGTGAAGAAGCAGGTCGCGGACTACAAAGTGCTGGCCAAAGAGTTCGGCCTGATCCAGTGATCGTCTCTGTCTAGCGGCTGCGACTCCGTTTGGCGGAGTCGCGGCACAGGAGTTCCTCATGCTCTTACAACGCATTTTTGCTTCGGTGCTGTTGCTGGCCTGTCTCGGCCTGGCATTGATGGCGTGGCCGTACCAAGCGGCTTTTTCCTACGAACCGGTGGGGCCTCGGGCTTTTCCATTGCTGATGCTCGGCCTGATGGGCTCAGCGCTGTTGTACATGGTGTTCCGTCCGGCGCCGATCAAGCACAGTGCTGACGAGCCGCCGCTGGATCGCGAAACCCTGACCAAGATCGGCATCTGCGTGGTGCTGTTGCTGGTGTTCGCCGGTACCTTCGAACCCCTGGGTTTCATCGTCGCCAGCATCCTGATCGGCGTGCCCATGGCGCGACTGTATGGCGGTCGCTGGGTGCCAAGCATCGTGATCATCAGCTTGATGGCCGTCGGCCTCTACCTACTGTTCGACAAGTTGATGGACGTACCGCTGCCCTTGGGCCTGCTCGACGTTCTGGAGAACTGATATGGATACTCTTGGCTATTTGGGTCAGGGTTTCGGCGTCGCGCTGAGCCCGTACAACCTGGTGACTGCATTGTGCGGCACCCTGATCGGTACAGTGGTCGGCCTGTTGCCGGGCCTGGGGCCGATCAACGGCGTGGCGTTGCTGATCCCGATCGCATTCGCCCTCGGCCTGCCACCGGAGTCGGCACTGATCCTGCTGGCGGCGGTGTACCTGGGTTGCGAATACGGCGGCCGGATCAGCTCGATTCTGCTGAACATTCCGGGCGAAGCGTCCACCGTGATGACCACCCTCGACGGTTACCCGATGGCCCGCAAAGGCCTGGCCGGTGTAGCACTGTCGCTGTCGGCATGGAGCTCGTTCATCGGTGCCTTTATCGCGACCTGCGGCATGGTGCTGTTCGCCCCGCTGCTGGCGAAATGGGCGATTGCCTTCGGCCCCGCGGAATATTTCGTATTGATGGTGTTTGCGATTGTCTGCCTCGGCGGCATGGCCGGTGACCGTCCGTTGAAGACGTTCATCGCGGCGCTGATCGGTCTGTTCCTGTCGACCGTCGGCATCGACGCCAACAGCGGTGTGTATCGCTTCACCGGGGACAACATTCACCTGACCGACGGCATCCAGTTCGTCGTGCTGGTGCTGGGTTTGTTCTCCATCAGCGAAATCCTCCTGCTGCTGGAAAAAACCCACCACGGCCAGGAAGCGGTCAAAGCCACCGGCCGGATGATGTTCAACTTCAAGGAAGCGGCGTCGGTGTTCGTGGTGAACATCCGTTGCGGTGTACTGGGTTTCATCATGGGCGTATTGCCGGGTGCCGGTGCGACCCTGGCCAGTGCTGTGGCCTACATGACCGAAAAACGCATGGCGGGTACCAAGGGTACTTTCGGCCAGGGTGACATGCGCGGCCTCGCAGCGCCGGAAACCGCCATCGGTGGCGCGGCTTGCGGTGCGCTGGTGCCGATGCTGACCCTCGGCGTTCCAGGTTCCGGCACCACGGCGGTGATGATCGGTGCATTGTCGCTGTACAACATCACCCCGGGCCCGCTGCTGTTCCAGCAGCAACCGGACATTGTCTGGGGTCTGATCGCTTCGTTGTTCATCGCCAACGTGATGCTGGTGATCCTCAATATCCCGATGATCCGCATCTTTACCCGCATCCTCGCTGTGCCAAACTGGGCGCTGGTGCCGGTGATCGCGATCATCACCGGGATCGGTGTCTACGCGGTGCACGCGACAACGTTCGATCTGTTCCTGATGATCGGCATCGGTATCTTCGGTTATATCCTGCGCAAGCTGGACTTCCCGCTGTCGCCGGTATTGCTGGGCTTCATCCTCGGAGGATTGATGGAACAAAACCTGCGCCGCGCCCTGTCGATTTCCAACGGTGCGCTGGAAATCCTCTGGTCGAGCCCGATCACCTTCGGTTGCTGGATCCTGACGGCGATCATGCTGCTGATGCCACTCATCCGTATCTGGCGCAAACGTTCGGCCGCGCAACGCATCATCCCCGATGTCTGATCGAACACCGTTCAAAGCCTGGTGGGGAACCCCGCTGGTCGGCCTGCTGGGCGGTTACCTCGCCAGTCAGGTCGGCTGGCCTTTGCCGTGGATGGTCGGCTCGTTGCTGGCGATCATCCTCGTGCGTTGCCTGACCCCCTGGCAACTGGCCGAAATCCCTGGCGGCCGCAAGTGCGGCCAGTGGATCGTCGGCATCGGTATCGGCCTGCACTTCACCCCGCTGGTGATGGAGCAGGTGCTGAGTCATTTCGGTCTGATCTTCTTCGGGGCGTTGGTCACCAGCCTGTCCGCCGTGGTCGGCGTGTGGCTGATGCGCCGTACCGGTGAGGATCGCGCCACCGCGTTCTTTTCCAGCATGCCCGGCGGTTCCGGGGAGATGGTCAACCTCGGCGCGCGCAATGGTGCGGTGCTCAGCCATGTAGCGGCGGGGCAAAGTTTGCGGGTGTTGGTGGTGGTGCTGTGCGTACCGGCAGCCTTCAAGTATTTGCTGGGTGACGGTGCGCCGATTGCCCACGCGGGCAGCATCGATTGGCGCTGGCTGGCGGTGCTGTTTCCTGCTGGCGCATTGGCGGCCTGGATCTGGGAACGCCTGCGTCAACCCAATCCCTGGCTGTTCGGGCCTTTGCTGGTCAGTGCGGCAGTCAGCATCGGCTGGGATCTGCACATCGGCTTGCCCAATGGCGGTAGCCAGATCGGCCAGTGGTTGATCGGCAGCGGCCTGGGTTGTCACTTCAACCGGCAGTTTTTCCGGCGTGCACCATCGTTCATGGGCCGCACCTTGATCGGCACGGTGCTGACCATGCTGATTGCGACTGCAGCGGCCCTGGGTTTGAGTGCGCTGACCCACCTGGATCTGCGCTCACTGACGTTGGGTATGATGCCGGGTGGTATTGCCGAGATGAGCCTGACGGCGGAGACCCTGCAATTGTCGGTGCCGCTGGTGACGGCGATGCAGGTGATGAGGTTGCTGTTTGTGCTGTTTCTGGCGGAGCCGTTGTTCAAGTACTGGAATCGCAATCCGGATTCAGACTGATAGACCTGTGGCGAGGGAGCTTGCTCCCGCTGGGCTGCGAAGCAGCCCCCCCCCTTTCCACATCCGGATTCTACAGTCACACCGCATATGCAGGATTTACGGCTGCTGCGCAGCCGAGCGGGAGCAAGCTCCCTCGCCACAAAGGCCCGCCCGGGCAATCATCAAACCGGCGGCAACCGCCACTCGATCGGCGTCTCGCCATTCTGCTCCAGAAACTTGTTGGTGCGGCTGAAGTGCCCGCAACCGAGGAAGCCGCGATAGGCGGACAGCGGTGACGGGTGTACCGAGGTCAACACCAGGTGCTTGGTCGCATCGATCAGCTTCTGCTTGCTCTGGGCATGGGCGCCCCACAGCATGAACACCAGGTGCGGCTGCTGCTGGCTGACCACTTCAATGACCCGATCGGTGAAAAACTGCCAGCCCTTGTCCTTGTGGGCATTGGCGTTGGCGCGCTCGACGGTCATGGTGGTGTTGAGCATCAGTACGCCCTGATCGGCCCAGCTCTGCAGGTAGCCATGGTTGGGGATGTCGATGTTCAGGTCGCGCTTGAGCTCTTTATAGATGTTCACCAGCGACGGTGGCGCTGGCACGCCGGGTTGCACCGAGAAGCACAAACCGTGGGCCTGGCCCGGGCCGTGATAGGGATCCTGGCCGAGGATCACCACCTTGACCTTGTCCAGCGGCGTGGAATTGAGCGCGTTGAAAATCATCGGCCCCGGTGGATAGATCTCCTTGCCGGCCGCCCGCTCCTGTTGCAGGAAATTTCGCAACTCTGCCATATAGGGCTGGTCGAATTCGGCACGCAGTGCCTCCTTCCAGCCCGGTTCGAGTTTGATACGGTCGTCAGCAGTCATGGTTACATCCGGCAAAAACAATGGGGCGAACCCTAGGAAAGCTCACCACGCTTGTCAATTGATCTGATGCAGATCCGGCACTTTCCCACACAGCGATCATACTTAACCCTCAAATTCCCGATCGAGGTCACGATGAATCTGCACTTCGAAGAACTCACCGGCACCGACGGCGCGCGCATCGGCATCGCCAGCCTGGATGCCGAAAAATCCCTGAACGCCCTGTCCCTGCCGATGATCAACGCCCTGCGCGACCGCATGGAAGCCTGGGCCAAGGACCCGCAGATCGTCTGCGTCCTGTTGCGCGGCAATGGCGCCAAGGCCTTTTGCGCCGGCGGTGAAGTGCGCAGCCTGGTGGAAGCCTGCCGCGTGCATCCGGGTGAAGTACCGCCACTGGCTGCGCAGTTTTTTGCGGCGGAATATCGCCTGGACTTCAAACTGCACACCTACCCCAAGCCGTTGATCTGCTGGGGGCACGGCTATGTGCTTGGCGGCGGCATGGGACTGTTGCAAGGAGCGAGCACCCGTATCGTCACGCCGAGCAGCCGCCTGGCCATGCCGGAGATCAGCATCGGCCTGTACCCGGATGTTGGCGCCAGTTGGTTCCTGTCGCGCCTGCCCGGCAAGCTCGGGTTGTTCCTGGGCCTGACCGGCGCGCACATGAACGGCCGCGATGCCATCGATCTGGACCTGGCGGATCGTTTCATGCTCGATGAGCAGCAGCCGGAGCTGATCGAAGGCCTGCTGCAATTGAACTGGCAGGAACAGACACCCATGCAACTCAACAGCCTGCTTAAGGCCTTGCAGCAGGAAGCCGTGGCGCAGATGCCCGAAGCCCAGTGGTTGCCGCGCCGTCGTCAGATCGACGAGCTACTGGATGTCAGCGATGTGCGTTGCGCCTGGAAGGCCATCAGCGCCCTGCGCGACCACAGCGATCTGTTGCTCAGCCGCGCGGCCAGGACCCTGAGTGAAGGCGCGCCGCTGACCGCTCATCTGGTATGGGAACAGATCATCCGTGCCCGGCACCTGTCGCTGGCCGAAGTCTTCCAGATGGAATACACGCTGAGCCTCAATTGCTGTCGTCATCCGGAATTCAGCGAAGGCGTACGTGCGCGGTTGATCGACAAGGACCAGAAGCCGCACTGGCACTGGCCAGACATCAACAACGTGCCGGACGCGGTGGTCGGGGCGCATTTTCACAAGGCCTGGGAAGGTCGGCATCCACTGGCGGATTTATCCGAATACTGAAAACTGCACACAACACTGTGGGAGCGGGCTTGCTCGCGAAGGCGTCATTTCAGCAACATTGATGTTGACTGACACTCCGCCTTCGCGAGCAAGCCCGCTCCCACATTAGAACTGCGATTGGCTATCGGTGGCCGCCCCGCCCGTTGCGATAGCCGCGACCGTTACCGCGATAGTCGTTGTTCCAGTTCCCGCGGTTACGGCCGTCCCAGCCATGGTTCTGATGCGCGCGGTAGTCACCCCGCGACGGCTGGTAATAACGAGGGGCCGACTGGTAATGGCGCGACGGTTGATACATCCGCGGCTGTGAGTAATAACGCGGTGTCGGCTGGTAATACCGCGCTGGAGGCATGTAGTACCGGGGCGGCGGTGTGTAGTAACCGCCACCATTGGAGTAGTAGGAACTCCCTCCGGCGTAATAGGTTGGTGATGGCGAGGTATAGACCTCGGAACTGTAATAACTGCCTCCTTCATCGTAGTAAGGCACGCACCCACCCAGTGACAATCCCAATACAGCAAGCAGAAGAATTCGCCGTAGCGTTTTTTGACAGAGCATGGCGGCCTCCTGGACCGCGGGTGAGCCACACCAGCGACGCTGGCAGGCGACAGTCAAATATTCGCTGACTGTCGAAAGATCAGACATCGAATTCGGGATCTGGTGCGTCACTGAAACAAGTAGAAACATCTGCCCGATGAAAGGATTTTCATTTATTCATGCCCTGATTAACGGTGCCCACCGCGATATCCACCACCGTGATGTCCACCGCCGTAATACCCGTGGCCACGGGAGTAACCATGCCCACCGTAGTAATAGGCGCGGTAACCACCGTAGTAACGCGGACCGTAGTAACCGTAGTAATAAGGCGAGTAGTAACCGGGGTAGTAATAAGATCCCCCGTAGACGTCGGCGGGACCGTCGTAGTAGTAGCAGCCAGACAGTCCGAGACCAAGCACTGCACCCAACAACAATCGACGTAACATGGCGGCCTCCGTAAAGACCTGTGACAGCAGTCGGCACACACCGACTGACACCTGTTTTGACTGGCAATCCCCTGCCAAGTGCGATGTTGCACCCTCCTTCTGATCAGCGGCGGACAGGTTCCAAAGCGGTGCACCCGCGCACCATCACAAGGCAGTGCGCCCCTCCCATCAACACCGTCGACCTCCCTGTCGCCCACGCTAGAGCGCTCGGGTCAACTTGGCACGCCTCTCGCTTTAACAACTGCGTGCAGGAGTCAATACAGGTTCGCGGCACCACAATTTGCAAATGGCTGACTAGGGTTCCGGCTCGCAATTGCGAGTGACTGGTCCGAGAGTTGGCGACCTCCAGTTGAGGTTACACGGCGGGACAAAAGCCCGGGAGACAAGCCACCGTTAGCGGTGCCGCTGCCGTCCTGTGCGTCCTTGATCAACTGGAGAACCACCATGTCCCAGCTTCATTTACCCGCCCTGCTCGCCGCTGCGTTCGCCGCCCTCGTGAGCTTCTCGTCCCAGGCTGCCCAGAAAGACCACTTCAGTGTGTGCTGGACCATTTACGCCGGCTGGATGCCGTGGGAGTACGCCGGCAGCCAGGGTATCGTCGACAAATGGGCGAAGAAGTACGGCATCCAGATCGATGTGGTGCAGCTCAATGACTATGTCGAATCGATCAACCAGTACACCGCCGGCCAGTTCGACGGCTGCACCATGACCAACATGGACGCGCTGACCATTCCGGCCGCCGGCGGCGTCGACAGCACCGCGCTGATTGTCAGCGATTTCTCCAACGGCAACGACGGCATCGTGCTCAAGGGCGAAGGCAAGAAGGTCGCCGACCTCAAGGGCATGGACGTCAACCTGGTGGAGCTCTCGGTCTCCCATTACCTGCTGGCCCGCGCGCTGGACTCGGTGGACCTCACCGAGAAAGACCTGAAAGTGGTCAACACCTCCGACGCCGATATCTCGGCCGCCTTCAACACCGAACAGGTCAACGCCGTCACCACCTGGAACCCGATGCTCTCGGACATCAAGGCCAAGCCCGCAGTGACTGAAGTGTTCAACTCAAGCCAGATCCCCGGCGAAATCATGGACATGATGGTGGTCAACAGCGCCACCCTCAAAGACAACCCGGCCCTGGGCAAGGCACTGACCGGTGCCTGGTTTGAAGTGGTCGAGTTGATGAACGCGAAAAACGCCGCTGGCAAAGCCGCGCTGGAACACATGGCCAAGGCCTCGGGCACTGACCTGGCGGGTTTCCAGGCGCAACTGGACACCACCCGATTGTTCGCCACGCCCAAGGAAGCCCTGGCGTTCGGCACCAGCAAGCAATTGCCGGAAACCATGCGCAAAGTCGCCGAGTTTTCCTTCCAGCACGGCTTGCTCGGTGAAGGCGCCAAGGACACCAGCGCCGTCGGCATGGCCTTCGCCAACGGCGTGACCAGCGGCGACAAAGGCAACCTCAAGCTGCGCTTCGACCCGAGCTACGTGCAGTTGGCTGCCGACGCCAAGTTGTAAACAGAGGACTTGGCCATGCGCCTGATCAACCGTCACCCGGACCGCCCGAGTCGCCTGTTGTTGGTGATCCTGCCGTTCGCCCTGGTGCTGTTCGCCTATTTCATGGGCTCGGCCGAGCGACTGGCGGACAACCCCAACGACAAGCTGCTGCCCAGCGCCGTGCAGATGAGCGATGCGGTGAAACGCCTGGCCTTCGTGGCCGACACCCGCACCGGCGAATACCTGCTCTGGCAGGACACGGCCTCCAGCCTGCAACGCCTGGCCATCGGCTTGGGCATCAGCGCCCTGGCCGGGCTGTGCCTGGGCATCGCCGCCGGCACCCTGCCGCTGCTCGGTGCGCCGTTGTCACCCTTGCTGACGGTGCTGTCGATGGTGCCGCCGCTGGCGATCCTGCCGATCCTGTTCATCGTCTTCGGCCTGGGGGAATTGTCGAAAGTGATGCTGATCGTCATCGGCATCACCCCGGCGCTGGCCCGGGACCTGGAACAGCGTGCCCGGGAGATTCCCGTGGAACTGCTGATCAAGGCCCAGACCCTCGGCGCCTCCACCTGGACCCTGATGCTGCGGGTGGTGCTGCCGCAACTGTTGCCACGGCTGTTGATCTCGCTGCGCTTGATGCTCGGCTCGGCGTGGCTGTTCCTGATCGCCGCCGAGGCCATCGCCTCTACCGACGGCCTTGGCTACCGGATCTTCCTGGTGCGCCGCTACCTGGCAATGGACGTGATCTTGCCCTACGTGGTGTGGATCACCCTGCTCGCCTGGTTGATGGATTGGGGCCTTAAACGCCTGACCCTGCGTGCGTTCCCCTGGTATGAGGGGGCCGCCAAATGAGCTTCATCACCGTTAAAAACGTCTGGCAACAATACGCCGATCAGGTGGTGCTCGAAGGCCTCAATCTGAACGTCAACGAGGGTGAGTTCTGCACGCTGGTGGGGGCGTCCGGTTGTGGTAAATCGACCTTTCTGCGCCTGCTGCTCGGCCAGGAACGCGCCAGTCGCGGCGAGATCCTGCTCGACGGCCAGCCCTTGGCCGGTGAGCCGGACGCCAGCCGTGGCGTGGTGTTCCAGCGCTACTCGGTGTTCCCGCACCTGAGTGTGCTGGACAACGTCGCCCTCGGCCTCGAGCTGCCGCGTTCGCCCTTGCTCGGGCGTCTGTTCGGCAGTGCGAAAAAAGAGGCCCGCGAACAGGCCTCGGTGCTGCTGCACAAGGTCGGCCTCGGCCATTCGCTGGACAAGTACCCGGCGCAGCTCTCCGGCGGCATGCAACAACGGCTGGCTATCGCCCAGGCGCTGATCATGAAGCCGCGGGTGTTGCTGCTCGACGAACCCTTCGGCGCCCTCGATCCGGGCATCCGCAAAGACATGCACGCCTTGCTCCTGGAGCTGTGGCGCGAGACCCGGCTGACGGTGTTCATGGTCACCCATGACCTCTCCGAAGGCTTCAGCCTCGGCACGCGCCTGCTGGTGTTCGACAAGGTCCGCCTCGACCCGCATGCGCCCGGTCGCTATGGCGCACGCATCACCTACGACATCCCTTTGAACAGCGACCGCCGCGCCCAGTGCAGAGCCGTCGACGCCCTGCCGCTGCCGGTGGCGGGCACGCTTCGTATCGCTTAGAGGATTTTTCACAATGACTGATTCGACTCCGCTGTTCCCGCCCTTCGCCGAAGAAATGCTCCCCGGCGGCGGCCATCGTTCCTTCGTGCTCAAGCGCGGCCAATTGCTGCGCCTGACCGACCTGCGCGGCGGCGCCAACGTCAGCCTGACACTGCTCAACGCCAATGAAAAAACCGAGCGCCTGAACCTGCCCGACAGCCTCAAATGCCAACACACCGCCAAGCTCACCGCCGGCCATTGCCTGTACTCGGACATGGGCCGTGTGCTGGCCGCCATCACTGCCGACACCTGCGGCTGGAGCGACAGCCTGGGCGGCGTGCTCTGCGCCGAAGAAGTGGCAGAAAAATACGGCGCGGGCCGCTACCAGGAACTGCGCAACGGCTTCTTCCGCAACGGCACCGACAACCTGCTGGTGGAACTGGGCAAGTGGGGGTTGGGCCTGTCCGACCTGCTGATGACCCTCAACCTGTTCAGCCGCGTGAACGTCGATGACACCGGGCGCTTCCATTTCGTCGAGGGCAATTCCAAGGCTGGCGACTACATCGAGTTGTACGCACCGATGGACACCCTGGTGGTGCTCACCGCCCTGCAGCACCCGATGGACCCGTCGCCGGAATACGCGCCGAAACCACTGAAGCTCAGCTGGATGAACGCCGACGCCAGCGTCGCCGAACACTGCCGCACCTCGCGCCCGGAAAACGAGCGCGGCTTCATCAACACCGACCGTCTGTTCGCCTGAGGATCGCTGCCATGTCACTCGCAATCGCTACCGCTGCCGTTCACACAAACAGGCAACCAGACACCGCGATCTACCGCGCCACCATCCCCGCCGGCGAACCCTGGCTGATGGAGGTCAAGGCCGGCCAGACCCTGCGCATCCTCGATCTGGAAGGCAATCAGGCCGTCGACACTTTGTTCTACAGCGTCGCCAACCCCAAGGAACGCTACGACGTGCAGCGCACGTTGCGCCGGCAGAACAGCGTGTACCTGAGCACCGGCAGCGTGCTGTATTCCAACCTCGGCAAACCGATGCTGACCATAGTCGCCGACACTTGCGGGCGTCACGACACCCTCGGCGGCGCCTGTGCGCAAGAGAGCAACACCGTGCGCTACGCCCTGGAGAAACGCTACATGCACAGCTGCCGCGACAACTACCTGCGCGCCTGTGTCCACGACGGACGCCTGGGTAAAGGCGACATCGGGCCGAACATCAACTTCTTCATGAACGTGCCGGTCACCGCCGACGGTGGCTTGACGTTCGAAGACGGGATTTCCGCGCCGGGCAAGTACGTCGACCTGCGCGCCGAGATGGACGTGATCGTGCTGATCTCCAACTGCCCGCAACTGAACAATCCGTGCAACGCCTACAACCCCACCCCTGCGGAGTTGCTGGTATGGAACTGAAACTCGCGCGCTTGCGCCGCTGGCTGTTCACCCTGTGTCAGGCCCGCTCCGGCCAATGCATTAAATAACCACCCCTGTAGGAGCTGCCGCAGGCTGCGATCTTTTGATTTGGCTTTTTCAAGATCAAAAGATCGCAGCCTGCGGCAGCTCCTACAGGGGGGCGTTTCAGTCATCCGGGACGGCCCGGGTGCATTTCGAAAAACTGCGGGACGGCCCGCATCCCAGTCGAGGCTGATGCGCAATCGCCTCCGGGGGTTATGCCATGTTCGAAAAAGTCCTGATTGCCAACCGTGGCGCTATTGCCTGCCGCATCCTGCGGACCTTGCGTGAACTGCACGTGCAGGGGGTCGCCGTTTACTCTGAAGCCGACGCGGCCAGCCTGCACATCCTGCAGGCCGACGAGGCGCACAGCCTCGGTGAAGGCGCGGCCGCCGGCACGTACCTGGCGGTCGATAAAATCCTCGCCATCGCCAAAGCCAGCGGCGGCACCGCAATCCATCCCGGTTACGGCTTCCTCTCGGAAAACGCCACATTCGCCGAAGCCTGCGAAGCCGCCGACATCGCCTTCATCGGCCCGACACCGGAACAACTGCGGGTGTTCGGCCTCAAGCACACCGCCCGCGCCCTGGCCAGGCAACAGGGTGTGCCCATGCTTGAAGGCACCGAGTTGCTCGAGAGCCTCGACGCAGCATTGATCGCCGGTGAACAGGTCGGCTACCCGGTGATGCTCAAGAGCACCGCCGGCGGTGGCGGCATCGGCATGCGCGTGTGCCGCAGCGCGGCCGAGTTGAGCGAATCCTTCGAAGCGGTCAAACGCCTGGGCCAGAACAATTTCAGCGACGCCGGGGTGTTCATCGAGAAGTACATCCAGCGTGCCCGTCACCTGGAAGTGCAGGTGTTCGGCGACGGTCGCGGCGAAGTGATCGCCCTTGGCGTGCGCGACTGTTCGGTGCAGCGTCGCAACCAGAAAGTCCTCGAGGAAACCCCGGCACCGAACCTGCCCGAGGGCATGGCCGATGAACTGTGCGCGGCGGCGATCAAACTGGCCAAAGCGGTGAACTACCGCAGCGCCGGCACCGTGGAGTTCGTCTTCGACAGCGATGCCCGGCATTTCTATTTCCTGGAAGTGAACACCCGTTTGCAGGTGGAACACGGCGTCACCGAACAGGTGTGGGGCGTCGACCTCGTGCGCTGGATGGTGCAACTGGCGGCCGGTGAGCTGCCGCCGCTGAGCGATCTGGTACAGGGTTTGAAGCCGCAGGGTCATGCGATTCAGGCGCGGTTGTATGCCGAGGATCCGGGGCGCGATTTCCAGCCAAGCCCCGGTTTGCTCACGGCGGTGAATTTCCCTGACGCCGATGGCAAACAGCTGCGTATCGACACCTGGGTCGAGGCCGGTTGTGAGATCCCGCCGTACTTCGACCCGATGATCGCCAAGGTCATCACTTGGGCACCGACCCGCGAGCAAGCCGCTGCCGATCTGCACCAGGCCTTGGATGACAGCCAGCTCTACGGCGTGGAAACCAACCGCGATTACCTGCGGCAGATTCTGGTTGATACGCCTTTTGCCAGCGGCCAGCCTTGGACCCGTTGCCTCGAGGGGCTGGTGTATCGGGCCAACACCTTTGAAGTGCTCAGCGCCGGCACCCAGACCAGCGTCCAGGACTATCCCGGCCGCCTCGGTTACTGGGCGGTGGGCGTTCCGCCGTCGGGGCCGATGGACAGTCGCGCGTTGCGCCTGGGCAATCTGTTGCTGGGCAATGTCGAAGGTGCTGCGGCGCTGGAAATCACCATGAGCGGGCCGTTGCTGCGCTTCAATTGCGATGCGGTGATCGCGGTGACGGGCGCGGCGATTCCACTGGCGTTGAACGGTGAAACCGTGCCGATGAACACCGCGCTGCTGGTTCCGGCGGGCTCGACGTTGAGCCTGGGAACGATTGCCGGTGCAGGTGCGCGCAGCTACCTGTGCCTGCGCGGTGGCCTGCAAGTGCCGGATTATCTGGGCAGCAAAAGCACCTTCACCCTTGGTCAGTTTGGCGGGCATGGCGGTCGCGCGCTGCGCGCCGGTGATGTGCTGCATGTACCGGCGCTGAGCAACCGTAGCACCGGGGCGCAACTGCCTGAATCTCAGGTCAGCGAGTTGCCTGCCGTGCGGCAGATCCGCGTGATCTACGGCCCCCACGGTGCCCCGGAATACTTCACCGAAAACTACATCGGCACCTTCTTCGCCACCCAGTGGGAAGTGCATTTCAACTCCAGCCGCACCGGTGTGCGCCTGATCGGGCCGAAGCCTGAATGGGTGCGTGCGGACGGTGGTGAGGCCGGGCTGCATCCGTCGAATATCCACGACAATCCGTATGCAATTGGTGCGGTGGATTTCACCGGGGACATGCCGGTCATCCTCGGCCCGGATGGCCCAAGCCTTGGCGGGTTCGTGTGCCCGGTGACGGTGATCGAGGCGGATCTTTGGCAGCTTGGTCAACTGAAGGCGGGGGACAAGGTGCAGTTCTCCCCCATCGACCTCAAGACCGCCCGCACCCTGGCCCTGAAATGGAATACCCCCTGTGGGAGCGGGCTTGCTCGCGATGGTGTGTCAGCCACCCTGATGTCGACTGACACACCTTCGCGAGCAAGCCCGCTCCCACAGGGGGTTGTGTCGCCTGTGGTGCTGGATATTGGGCAGGACGATACGCGGCTGGTTGCACGACTGTCGGGCGATACTCACCTACTGCTCGAAATCGGCGCCCCTGAACTCGACCTGGTCCTGCGCTTTCGCGCCCACGCCCTGATGCAAGCCCTGGAAAGCCAGCACCTGCACGGCGTGATCGACCTGACGCCAGGCATCCGCTCACTGCAAGTCCACTATCAACCCGAACAACTGCCACTGGCCGACCTGCTCGGCATCGTCGCCGGCGAATGGGACGCGGTGTGCGCCGCCAAAGACCTGCAAGTGCCCTCGCGCATCGTCCATCTGCCACTGTCCTGGGACGACCCGGCGTGCCAGTTGGCCATCGAGAAATACATGACCACGGTGCGCAAAGACGCGCCCTGGTGCCCGAGCAATCTGGAGTTCATCCGCCGCATCAACGACCTGCCGAACCTCGATGAAGTGCAACGCACGGTGTTCGACGCCAGTTACCTGGTGATGGGCCTGGGCGACGTTTACCTCGGCGCGCCGGTCGCCACCCCGCTCGATCCGCGCCATCGCCTGGTCACCACCAAGTACAACCCGGCGCGCACCTGGACCGCGGAAAATTCGGTGGGCATCGGTGGCGCGTACATGTGCGTCTACGGCATGGAAGGTCCCGGCGGCTATCAGTTTGTCGGGCGCACGTTACAGATGTGGAACCGCTACCGCGAAGTCGCCGCGTTCGATGGCAAGCCATGGTTGCTGCGGTTTTTCGACCAGATCCGTTTCTACCCGGTCAGCGCCGATGAACTGCTGCGCATTCGCCAGGATTTCCCCCTCGGGCGCTTCCACCTGAACATCGAACACAGTCACTTGAACCTGGCGGATTACCAAGCGTTTCTGACGCAGGAAGCTGAGACCATCGACGCGTTTCGCGAGCAGCAAAAAGGCGCATTCAATGCCGAGCGTGAACGCTGGATCGCCAGCGGCCAGGCGCATTTCGACAGCGAAGAGCCGGCCCCGGAGGCGACCGATGAGGCGCCGCTGGCCAGCGGTCAACAGAGCGTCGACAGCCACATCGCCGGCAACCTCTGGCAGGTACAGGTCGAGGCTGGCAAGCGCGTCGCGGCCGGTGATGTACTGGTGATCCTGGAGTCGATGAAGATGGAAATCCCCCTGCTCGCCCCCATGGCCGGCGTGGTGCGCGAGGTGCGCGTGCAACCGGGGTCGGCGGTGCGCGCCGGACAGCGCGTCGTGGTGCTGGAACTTGATTGAACCCATTTTGAAAAGGACTGACACCATGAATATCAATCTGCAACTCGACGCCCTGCGCAGCGCCTACCGCGACGGCAGCCTTACCCCCCGGCAATTGCTGGCAAACCTGCGGGACAAAGCCGCGGCGCTGAATCCGGACTATCACCTGTTCATCCACTTGCTCAGCGCCGAGGAACTGGAACCGTACCTCGCCGCCCTCGACGGTCGCGACCTCGACAGCCTGCCGCTGTACGGAGTGCCATTCGCGATCAAGGACAACATCGATCTGGCGGGCATTGCGACCACGGCAGCGTGCCCGGCATTTGCCTACGTGCCGCAGCGTTCGGCGACCATCGTCGAGCAACTGCTGGCCCTGGGTGCGATTCCGTTGGGCAAGACCAACCTCGACCAGTTCGCCACCGGGCTCAACGGCAGCCGCTCACCCTATGGCGTGTGCCCCAACAGCGTGCTGCCGGAGTATCCGTCGGGCGGCTCCAGCGCCGGTTCGGCGCTGGCGGTGGCGCTCGGGGTCGCGAGTTTTTCCCTGGGTACCGACACCGCCGGCTCCGGGCGCGTGCCGGCGGTGCTGAACAACCTGGTCGGCATGAAAGCCACCAAGGGCCTGATTTCGACGGCCGGCGTGGTGCCGGCCTGTCGTACCCTCGATTGCGTCACTACGTTCACCGCCACGGCGCGGGAGGCCAGTCAGTTGCTGGCGCTCACCGCACGCCTCGACCCGCGAGACGAATACAGCCGCAGCAACCCGCTGTGGAATGACGGCTCGGCGTTCGGCACGCCACGGCCGTTCCGGTTCGGCGTGCCACGTGCGCAGGACCTGCAATTCTTTGGCTGCCCTGAAGGCCCGCTGTTGCTCGGTGATGCCATCGACCGTCTCAAGGCCTTGGGCGGCGAAGCGGTGGAGCTTGATCTTTCGCCGTTTCTGGAGGCCGCACGTTTGCTCTATGAAGGCCCGTGGGTGGCCGAGCGCTACAGCGTGGCCGGGGAGTTGATGGCACAAAACCCCGAGGCCGTGTTGCCGGTGATTCGCGCTGTCTTGGCCAAGGCACCCGCCGTCGACGGCGTGCAGACCTTCCGTGCCCAATATCGGCTGCAAGCGCTCAAGGCCCTGTGCGACACGGCGCTGGAAGGCCTCGATTGTGTCGTCACGCCCACCATCGGCCGCCCGGTGTCGCTGGCGGAACTCAAGGCCGAACCGGTACTGCGCAATTCGGACCTCGGCTACTACACCAACTTCATGAACCTGCTCGACTACGCCGCCGTCGCCGTACCTAGCGCGTTCATGGACAACGGCCTGCCATGGGGCGTGACATTGTTTGGCCGGGCCTTCACCGATCAGTACCTGCTGAGCGTGGCGGATGCCTTGCAGCGCCAGCAAGGACTGGCCGCTCCCGCACCGGCACCGGTTGCACGCCATGATCGGGCGCGGCTGGTGGTCTGCGGCGCGCATCTGGACGGGCTGGCGCTGAACTGGCAGCTCAGGCAGCGTGGCGCCCGGTTGCTGGAAACGACCTTCAGCTCACCGGATTATCAACTCTATGCCTTGGCCGGCGGCCCGCCGTTGCGTCCAGGCATGGTCCGCGTGAAGGATGGCGGCGTGGCGATTGCCGTGGAAGTCTGGGAGTTGCCCAGCCGAGAACTGGGTTCGTTCCTGACCGGGATTCCGGCACCGCTGGGATTGGGCAAGGTGCAACTGGCCGACGGCCGCTGGGAGAGCGGATTTATCTGCGAGGCGTATGGGCTGGAGGGTGCGGTGAACATCAGTCATTTCGGCGGCTGGCGGATGTACCTGAAAACCCTCCCCTGACCCACCTCCCGTAGGAGCTGCCGCAGGCTGCGATCTTTTGATTTTGCTCTTTCAAGGATTAATAGAGAGCAGAGTCAAAAGATCGCAGCCTGCGGCAGCTCCTACAAGGACGGCGAGTAATCCATGGGAGCGACCATTCGCGGCGCATATGGAGCAGTTATTTCCCGGCAGTACCCTTAGAATGCTTGCCATCGGATGACTGCCAATGGAACTGCCATGCCGCTTCGCTCGCCGCTGTATTCTCAACGCTCGTTGGTGCTCACGCTGGTCGCATTGCTGGGCGCAGGCTTCCTCGCCACCTCCTTTCTCAGTTACTACGCCTCCCGGGCGTCGATCCGCGACAACATCGTCAACACCGAGCTGCCGCTGACGTCGGACACGGTCTACTCGGAAATCCAGAAAGACCTGGTCAGGCCGATCCTGATCTCCTCAATGATGGCCCGCGACACCTTCATGCGCGACTGGGTGGTCAACGGTGAAAAGGATTCCGACCAGATGACCCGGTACCTCAACGAGGTCATGACCCACTACGGCGCCTACACCGCCTTCTTCGTCTCCAACACCAGCCTGACTTACTACCACGCCAAGGGTGTGCTCAAGCAGGTCAAGGCCACCGAGCCCCGCGACGCCTGGTATTTTCGCGTGCGGGACATGAAGGATCCGTACGAAATCAACGTCGACCCGGACCTCGCAAACAAGGACAACCTGACCTTTTTCATCAACTACAAGGTCTACGACTATAACGCCCGATTCATCGGCGCAGCCGGGGTTGGCCTGACCGTCGACGCCGTGATCAAGCTGATCGACAAGTACCAGCAGCGTTATCAACGCAGCGTGTACTTCGTGGACAACTTCGGACGACTCGTACTGACAGGTGCCGAAGGCGGTCCGCAAGGTGCGCGCATCGGGCAGAAACTCGGTGAGCTGGACAGCATGAAGGACCTGGTCAACCAGCTGCCAAAACCCCACAGCGGCAGCTACGAATATTCCGTGCAGGGCCAGGGGCACTTCCTCAATGTGCGGTTCATCCCGGAGCTGAACTGGTACCTGTTCGTCGACAAACGCGAGGACAGCGCCCTGGGTGAAATCCGCCAGTCGCTGTACCTCAACCTGCTGATCTGCCTGCTGGTCACGCTGATCGTGCTGGCCCTGCTCAACCAGGTCATCAAGCGCTTTCAGGACAAGATCCAGGCCCAGGCCACCCTCGACAGCCTGACCGAACTGCCCAACCGTCGCGGCTTCGACCTGTTGGCCATACAGGCCATGCACGAAGCCCGGCGCGAGCCCAAACCGCTGACCGCCTTGCTGCTGGACCTCGACCGCTTCAAGGTGTTGAACGACACCTATGGCCACTTGGCCGGCGATCAGGTATTGAATGGCTTTGCCCAGGATCTGAAGAGCTGCCTGCGGCACTCCGACATCGTCTGTCGCTGGGGCGGTGAAGAGTTCATCGTGCTGCTCAAGGACACCGATGGTGACACCGGTCTGATAATTGCCGAGAAAATTCGTCAGTACGTGGAGCAACAGCGCTACACCTACAACGGCCAGATCTTGCAAGTGACCGTCAGCATTGGCCTGACCACACTGCAGCCCGATGACACCTTGCACACCCTGCTGTCACGGGCGGATCATGCGATGTACCGGGCCAAGCAAAGTGGCCGTAACCGAACCTGCGTGGAAATGGCTCACTCCATCCATGAACCAGCCTGACCTCTGCCCCGCCTGCGGCGCACCCAACGACTGCACCCTGGCCGACCCGCGAACCGCCGACCGCGCCTGCTGGTGCTACGGCGTCAGCATCGACCCGGCCGTGCTCCAGGCGCTGCCGGCGCAACTGCGCAACGCCTCGTGCCTGTGCCCGCGCTGCGCCGAGGTCGAGGCGCAGTTGCAAGCAGCGTCCGAATCGATCAAGTAAGATGCGCGGCCCTTTCTTCACTGATCCCTAAGTCATGCGTGTCGACCGATTCCTCAGCAACCTGCCGTGCTTCAACCGTAAGCAGGTGCGCCTGTTACTGGTGGAAAAACGCGTCAGGATCGACGGGAAAGTCGTCAGCGACCCGCACAGCGAAGTCCGCGAGTTCAGCCGCGTCGAAGTCGACAGCGACGTGCTGCAAATCGGTAAGCCCCTGCGCCATTTCATGCTGCACAAACCTGCTGGATGCGTCAGCGCCACCCGGGATCCGCAGCACCCGACCGTACTCGATTTGATCCATGAGCCGGACAAGGACGAGCTGCACATCGCCGGGCGCCTGGACTTCAACACCACCGGCCTGATGCTGATCACCAACGACGGCAGCTGGTCGCGACGCCTGACCCAACCACAGACCAAACTGCCCAAGGTCTACTACGTCGAAACCGAACAGGACATCGGCCCTGAATACGCGATCAAGTTCAGCGAAGGGCTGTACTTCGCCTTCGAAGACCTCACCACGCAACCCGCCGGTCTGGAGCTGCTCGGGCCGAAAAGCGCGCGCCTGAGCATCGTCGAAGGCCGTTATCATCAGGTCAAGCGCATGTTCGGCCACTTCAACAACAAGGTGATGCGCCTGCACCGCGAACGCATGGGCCCGCTGCTGCTCGACAATGCGTTGAAACCGGGCGAATACCGCCCACTGAGCGATGAAGAGATCGGATTGATCTAAGCAGGCGACCGCTGAGCAGAAGTTGTCGAACAATTTACCAAAGGCACTTGCGCGATGACGTGACCCCTGCTTGAATCAGGACGTCGGCCGAAATGTGACCGATGAGTCACCCCATACTTCTAAGAAACTTTTTGCCGGTAGGAACCCAAGGGTTCCGGCCTCACCCGGCAGACTGCCCGCCAATAACAATACCCGTCGACCGGACTGCATTGGATCGACATGGGCCTCTCAAATTCCAGGCGTATGCCTACCTGTCACAAAGCTCGTGCAATCTCTATTGCGCGCATACCCGCTTGCCAGGAGTCTTATGACATGAGGCCAGAAATCGCTGTGTTGGATATACAGGGTCAGTATCGGGTTTACACGGAGTTCTATCGCGCAGACGCCGCAGAGAAGACCATTATCCTGGTCAACGGCTCGATGGCCACGACTGCGTCGTTTGCACAAACCGTGAAAAACCTCCATCCGCAGTTCAACGTCGTCTGCTACGACCAGCCCTATGCAGGCCGGTCAAAAGCCCACAACCTGCACGAGAAATTGCTGACCAAGGAGGTCGAAGGGCAGATCCTCCTGGAGCTGATCGACCACTTCGCCGCCGAACACGTGCTGTCGTTTTCCTGGGGTGGCGCCGCGACCCTGGTCGCCTTGGCTCAACGGCCACGACGCATCGAAAAAGCCGTGATCAGCTCGTTCTCCCCGGAGATCAACGCGCACATGCTCGACTACCTCGAGCGCGGCGTCGATTACCTCGGCAGCCGGGATGGCGACCGGGTCGGCAACCTGGTGAACAGCACCATCGGCAAACACCTGCCGACCCTGTTCAAGCGCTTCAACTATCGGCACGTCAGCAGCCTGGCCGATCATGAATACGGGCAGATGCACTTCCACATCAGCGACCTGCTGCACAGCGATCGCCAATGCTTTTTCAAAGCGGCGGAAAAAATCAACGTGCCGGTGCTGTTCATGAACGGCGAATGGGACGAATACACCGCCGCCGATGGCGCACGGTTGTTCGCCAACCACGTGCAGCACGCCACCTTCACGACCCTTCAGGCCACCGGCCACTTTCTCGACATGGAGCACAAAGCCGCCTGCCGAGACAGCCGCAACGCACTGATGGGGTTCCTGAAACCGGCCCAGCACGATAGCCGACCGCGTTACCACTACGTCCAGGACCACCATGCATTGGCACTCTGAAACAGAGTCATCGCGAGCAAGCCCCGCCCTGCTGAATCAAACGTATTCTGCAGGCGCGAGGCTTGCCCGCGATCGACCGTCGTGCGCCCCACGCCTTGTCGGTAAATCGCGTTAAACCCGCCCCACGTAAAGAAAAACTTCAAATCGCCGGCCGTATCTGGTACAAAGTCAGCGCTCTGAGCGGGTGTCGTATAATGGCATTACTCCAGCTTCCCAAGCTGATAACGAGGGTTCGATTCCCTTCACCCGCTCCAATCGAATTTTGATCTCACGTCAGGGTGGTTTTGACGGGGATGTAGAGACAGAAAAAACCGGTCCAAGTGGCCGGTTTTTTTGTGGGCGGGATTTGGGGGGACTCGCTGGTATAGGGGCTCCTCCTCATCCGAACCTTGCGCCACTTTTTTCGTTTAGAAGGCTTACCTGGCGCCCCCCATACGCAAAGCGCTCCTGTGCAGAAGCGGCTACTATAAAAGCCCCGTTAGCGTTTTTTTCCAATGATGGTGATTTGTTAGCGAATTTCGGTGACCGTTAGCCTTTTCACTCCTCGCGAAATTAACGTTTCCGCGTAGAATCAGGTATTTGTTAGCGTTTTTATCGCCCCAGTAAAGGATTTCGTGATGCAGGTCGGTTTAAAGGCACTCGCAAACCAGTACGACATCGTTCTGGCACAACCACTGCGCGTCGAATCGACGATTGGCACGACACGTGTCAGTCGCGAAAGCAGCGGGCATACACAGAATCAGTATCCCCCGAGCTACCGACCTGCCGACGATTTCTCAGGGCATTTCGAATTCGGCCTCAAGTACGAAGAGATCCATCTCGAATTCTTTGCTCGCTTGTTTGCAAAGACCGGACCCGACCCTGTCGAAGCCTGGTGCCGGCGAGAGCCTTTTGGCCAATATGCTCGCCGCACGGGGTTTCTCTACGAATGGCTGACAGGGCAAAGTCTGGATGTGCCAGACGTAACCAACGGTGGCTATGTCGATGCACTTTCTGTGCAGGACTACCTCACCCGTAGTGAACCACCACGAGTTCGACGTTGGCGAGTCAAAAACAACCTGCCCGGTACACCCGGCTTTTGCCCTTTGGTTCGTCGTACGACGGCAGTCAAAGAGGCTCTGCAATTCGATCTCGGCGCGGCGTTGAAGGAGTTGGATCGAACCTTTGGTGCCGATATCTTGATGCGTACGGCCAGTTGGTTGACGTTCAAGGAGTCACGAGCCAGCTTTCTCATCGAAAAAGAGGCCGACCAGGCTGATCGCATCCAGCGTTTTGCGCATGTCATTGCCCAGCACTGCGGCCATATCGAAGCCCCATTAAGCAATGACAGCCTGCGTTCCCTGCAAGCCGGCATTCTGGGGCGAGATGCCATTGGGCTCGGCTTGCGGCGCTCCCCGGTATTTGTAGGTCAGGCCACAATGCGCGAGGACATCGTGCATTACATTGCCCCGCACTTTGAAGAACTTGCCCCTCTACTGGAAGGCCTCAACGAGTTCGAGATCGCAACGCGGGGTGCCGAGTCCGTGGCACGCGCCGCAGTGCTTGCATTCGGCTTCGTGTACATCCATCCCATGCGTGACGGCAACGGCCGGATTCATCGCTTCCTGATCAACGACACCTTGATCAGGGACAAGGCCGTGCCCGACGGCGTGATCCTGCCCGTGTCAGCCACTATCACCAGTTCGATCGATTTCCGGGCAGGCTACGACCGTACGCTCGAGGTGTTTTCACGACCGTTTATGCGCCGTTACGCGGCGGCCTATCGGTTTGGCGAACTCGTGACCTACGAAGACGGCACTCCCAGCAACTTCATCTTCGATGAATACAAAGACGCAGGCTTTGCCTGGCGCTACCCCGACCTGACCGAACACGTCCTGTACACCGCTCGCGTCATCGAGCACACGATTCGTACGGAGATGGCGGATGAAGCCCGAGTCTTGGTTATCTTTCAGCGAGCGCAGGAACAACTCAAAGAGGTGCTCGAAATGCCGGATCAGGATGCCAACCGCATTATCCGTTCGATCAAGGAGAACGGCTGGGTGGTGTCCGGAAAGCTGAAGAAAGGATACCCGCAGCTTGAAGATGAAGGCATGGCGCAACGTGTTGTGAATGCAGTGCGCTCCGCGTTTGAGGATCGAGTGATGGGAGCTGGTGAAGAGTGATCTTCGGTAGAACTGGATAGCGTGCAACTGCAGCTGAAAAGAAGACCGGTCTGAGTGGCCGGTTTTTTTATGGGCGGAATTTGGGTTTTTCAGCTCGTTGAATGCTTCAGCGGAATTGAAAAGACACAAAAAATGCTCTCCTCCTCCGTTGTCGCAATTGCGGCTGGACTGTATTCAACGCTAGTACCCACGTCCACGGAGACCGTGTGATGAACATTAAACCTATTCACAGCCAAGAAGACCTGGCCACCGCATTGGCTCGCCTGGAGCAGTTGTGGGGTGCAGAAGTCGGTTCACCTGAAGGCGATGAACTGGAAATTTTAGCGTTGCTCATTGAAAAATATGAAGACGAACATTATCCGATGCTGCCCTCAGCGCAGGTTGTCTGACAGGAGATGCAGGGTAAGAAAAAACCGGTCCATGTGGCCGGTTTTTTGTGCCCGACATTTGTACTGCGTGTTCGCGGAAAAACCTCGAAATACACAAAACTGGTCATTGCAGGCTTGCCCAAGGCCTATGCCGCTGCGCCCTTCTAGACTCGATTTCTGTCGCCTATGTCGCCAAGCCGAGGATGATTTGGTGGTTATAGTGTTGATTACAAAATATCAGTAGGTATAGTAACCACAAGCACACCACAGGGAGGTGATGTGAATAGCCGATTTTTGATAAGCCAACTCGTTGCGGACGGCTGGTATCTGGTGCGAATCAGAGGCAGCCATCATCACTTCAAGCATCCGACCAAGCCCGGGCTGGTGACGGTCCCTCACCCGAAGAAAGACCTGCTCAAGAAAACGGCCATCAGTATTTTGCAACAGGCGCTGCTCTAAGGAGCCCGACGCACCAGGTCCGTGGAGGACAATTAACATGCTGTACCCAATCGCTATTTCAATGGGCGACGAACAACACGCTTGGGGCGTGGAAGTCCCCGACATTCCAGGGTGCTTTTCCGCTGGGGAAGACCTGGATGACGCGATGGCCATGGCACGGGAAGCCATAGAAGGCCACTTCGAAATTCTGGCTGAAGATGGTTCGCCCATTCCCCCTGCCAACAAAGTGACCCTGCACGCAGCCAATCCAAAATACGCCGGGTGTGCATGGGCGCTGGTGGACATCGACGTCACCAAATATCTGGGCAAGGCCCAGAAGCTGAACATCACGTTGCCGGGCTACCTGCTCAACCGGATTGATGAGTACGTACTGCATCACCCGGAAGAAAAAAGCCGTTCGGGTTTTCTGGCCTCGGCAGCGCTCAAGGTGTTGCAGCAGAACTGAAAACCTTGCTTTTGATATGAATAAACCGGTCCCAAGTGGCCGGTTTTTTGTGGGCGGGATTGGGCGAAGTACTCGCCAAAGTCAGAGTGAAAGTCCGATTTTAAAAGGCATGCAGGCGATCAACGCCAGAAAAAGCAACGTCCTACACGACACTGGGAATTGTCCGTACACTTGCGCATTGCTGTGCCTTTGTCATGAGCCCTATAGTCCGACCGCGCCCAAATGGCGTATCGGGTTTGGCGACTCGATGCCGTGGTACAGGAGCCTCCGAGAGTTTCTCGGAGCGCTTTTGAACGCAGTTGGCTACCTGTTTTTTGGTAGCTGTGCGTGGGAGACCTTCGGGTCTGCCGGTTTTACCATGGTCCGGTTCGCCAACCCGCGTACAGCTACCACCCTATTGTTTGGCGACGATTGAGTGGTGCGTCCTCCTCCAACATGGTAATCACTCATGAATGAATACATGGCTTTAACCAGCAACGCCGACGACTTGCCCTCGCTGTTCGTCAACACCACACAACCCCTGCACTCTCTGCTTAGCACCGCCAGTTACCGCATCCGAGCGGTAACGCAACTCCTCGAAAACCTCGCAATGCGCGGCGACCTGACCTCTGACACCGTGGTGCTGAGCGACTTCGCATTGCTCTGCTGCGTGCCGTTACGCGATGGTTGCGATGTGCTGGATGTGATCGCAAGACGCATGGATGCAGAGCCGGCGTAGGATTGCACCGGGCCGCATGCTGTTGTGGCGAGGGAGCTTGCTCCCGTTGGACTGCGCAGCAGTCCCTGTTCGGGGTCGCTTCGCGACCCAACGGGAGCAAGCTCCCTCGCCACAGGTGCCCTCACTTATCATGTGAACACTTCAACAGAGCCACCCGAACATGACCCAAAACATCTACGACGACCCTCAGTTTTTCCAGGGCTACAGCCAGATGGCCCGCTCCATTGGCGGTCTCGATGCCGCGCCGGAATGGCCGGCGCTAAAGGCCATGCTGCCACCCATGCAAGGCTTGAAGGTGGTGGATCTCGGCTGCGGTTACGGCTGGTTTTGTCGTTGGGCCAGTGAGCAAGGGGCTGACAGCGTGCTCGGTCTGGATGTTTCGCAAAAGATGCTGGAGCAGGCGCGCAAAACCACCGCCGCATCAAACATCCGTTATGAGCGCGCCGACCTGGAAGCCCTCGATCTGCCCGCCGGCGGTTTCGACCTGGCCTACAGCTCCCTGGCGTTGCACTACATCAAGGACTTGCCGGGGTTGTTCGCCAATGTCCACGCGGCGCTCAAGCCCGGTTCGCCGTTCGTGTTTTCCATCGAGCACCCGATCTTCATGGCACCGCGCAACCCTGGCTGGATCATCGATGCCGAGGGCCGCAAGGGTTGGCCGGTGGACGGCTATCAGTTCGAAGGCGAGCGCGTCACCAATTGGCTGGCTGACGGCGTGATCAAGCAGCATCGCACCATTGGCACCTTGCTCAACCTGCTGATTGCAGCGGGTTTCAGCATCCGCCATGTCAACGAATGGGGGCCGAGCGATGCCGAGGTGGCGGCGCAACCGGCGCTTGCCGAAGAGCGCGAGCGGCCGATGATGATGTTGGTCGGCGTTCAGCGCTGAGCCACGCTCGTATCTTTTGCGTATAGATCCGGGCACGGGAATAAAGAAACCGTAGTGCGACGTTGAGCCCGGAAACAGATCCCTTATTCTCCCGGCTCATCCATCGCCCCGAGATCGACATGCACAATTCAGAGTTGGGAATCATGATCATTTCATTGATCGGGTTGTTCGGCTTTGCCTCGTTTGCTTTTGAATACTTGAGCGCCCGACGCTCGAAAAAAAACAAACTGCCGTGATTGTCCCAAGCGATAAAAGGGACAGGTGACGCGCATCAACTGTCCCTTTTTCACATCAGCGGGTCGCGACGATGAACAGTCGCGGGAACGGCAACAGCACCGAACCATCGGCCAAGGCCGGATACGCCTGCTCGATTGCCGCCTGATATTGCTTCAGATACTGTGCCCGTTCCGCCTCGTCCAGCGGCTCCAGAAACGGCCGCAAGCCACTGCCCTTGAACCACTCCACCACGCCAGACGCGCCGCCTGCGAGCGGATGATGGTAGGTGGTGCGCCACACATCGACGCGTGAGCAACAGGCCTTGAGTATCGAGTAATAACCACTGGCATCGGCCATCTCGGTCCGCTGCCCGGCGGCGCCTGCCAGTTTGCCGGCCCATGGACCGTCAGCGGCGACTTCACGCATCAAGCGGTGCGAAGGTTCATTCAGGTTGTCGGGCATCTGGATCGCCAGGCTGCCACCCGGTGTCAATTTACTCACCAGTGAAGGAAACAGCGCCGCGTGATCGGGCAGCCACTGCAACACTGCGTTGGCGAAAATCACATCGAAGGGGCCTGCGTCGTTCCAGGTGTCGATGTCGGCGATGTCGAACTGCACCTGCGGCAAGCGCTTGCGTGCGGCCTCGATCATGTCGGTCGAACTATCCAGGCCGCGGACCGTGGCGCTGGCAAAACGCTCGACCAGCAACTCGGTGGAGTTACCGGGGCCACACCCGATATCGATGGCCGAACGCACATCCCCGGCGGGGATGGCCGCCAGCAGGTCACGGGCGGGACGGGTGCGTTCATCTTCAAAAGCGACGTACTGTTTGGCGGACCAACTCATTGCGTTCTCCTGTCGGTGCGTTGTCCTCGGGTCGCTACGATACCGCGGCAAGCGCTGCCAAAGGTTTCAGAAAACCACCTTTTCAATCACGTCGAATTTTCATCCCACCGTCGCTGTCACAAATTCAGGCGTCCTCCCTATAAGGAACACGGTCATGAAGTTCGCAAAAATCGCGCAGAAACTCGCCCTCTGGGCCGGTAGCCCCAAGACGTTTCTGGGGGCGATCACTCTGATTTTTCTGTGGGGGCTGAGCGGGCCGATTTTTCATTTCAACGATACGTGGCAGCTGATCATCAATACCTCGACCACCATCATCACGTTCCTGATGGTGTTCCTGATCCAGAACACACAGAACCGTGACACGGACATTTTGCATTTGAAGGTCGATGAGTTGCTTCGGGTGACGAAAGAGGCGCAGAACGCGATGCTCGGGCTTGAAGCGCTGGACCTCAAGGAGCTGGAAAAGCTGAGAAAGCACTACCGCAGCCTTGGCGAAGGCCTGACCATTGACCTGGACGGCACCGTCGTCCAGGAAAAAGGTCAGCAAAACCTGAAGAACTGCTGATGATCAGCTTCTGGCTTGCAGAGCCTTGGCCATTTGCAGATGATTTTGCAATTTGGGCAGGGTTTCTTCGGCGAACGCCTTGATTTGCGGCACGTCGGTGGTCTGCGCCTCCTGCTGCAACCGTTCGATGGCTTGCTGTGTGGTCTTCACCTGGCTGGCCGTATAGGCCTCATCGAAGGTCGCTCCCTCCATGACTTGCGGCATCAGGGCTTTGGCCTTTTCGACAATTTCTTCCCGCGGCGCTACCGGCAAATCCAGTTGTCTGGCGATTTTCGCCAGGTGCTGGTTCGCCGTGGTCCGGTCGTTGATGACGACGATGGTGTAGTCCTTGACCTCTTTGGACTCGGACTTCTGGTGTGCCAGGCGACTGGCCTCGATATCGGCCATGCCTTGGGCCGACGCATCGTCGATGAATTCGGCAGGGGATTGGGCGAAGACGTTGCTGGCAAACAGGCCCAGTAACGTGGCAATACTGGCATTACATAATCGGGTGGCCATCCGTTTCATGGTCGCGCCCTCCTTTTTCAAATTCAAACGGGAGCTTGCGCCCCCGCTTCTCAATCAAAACCACCTGCATCCATTACTTGGATTTCTGTCCGGGTTTGCGGCCCATATCGGGTTTCGCAGGTTCTTTATCGACAGTCGTGGTGGTGGTTTTCCCACCCTTGCGACCGGCTTCAGACGCCTTCGTTCGATCGTTGGCGAAGTTTCCCGAGTTCGAGTTTCTTGAATTAGGCATGATTCTCTTCCTCTTGGTGGTAGTCGCGGCGAGCTGGCGCCCGCATAGAATCTGAATTTGCGCATGCCAAAAGGTTTAGAAAAATGCGTGGACAGTACGACGAACGGTGTACGGACTATCAGGCCATTCCCAGGTGATGCTCACGTTTGGCGCAGTACATCGCCTCGTCGGCATGCCGGAATAACTGCTTCTCCTCGGTGCCGTGATCCGGGTATCGGGCGACGCCGATGCTGGGATGGATGCTCAGGTTGTGCCCGTCCAGACGCAGGGGTCGGGCCAGGACTTGACGGATTTTTCCGACCACGATGTCGGTATCGTCTGCAGCATGGATGCGGTGCAGCAACACCACGAATTCATCGCCGCCAATGCGGGCCACGGTGTCGGTTTCCCGCACGCAGCCCTTGAGCCGGTTGGCCACCGCTTGCAGCAGCATGTCGCCGACCGCATGGCCATGGCTGTCATTGACTTGCTTGAAGCGATCGAGATCGACGTACAGCAGGGCCATGCGCCCGCCGTCCATGCGGGCCAATTGCAATGACGCCTTGAGGCGGTCGCGCAACAGCTCACGGTTGGGTAACTGGGTCAGTTGGTCGTACTGGGCCATGTGTTGCAGGCGGGCATGCAGCTGCTTGCGCTCGATGGCCGTCGCGACCTGGGCGCAGACGTACTGCAGCAATTCCTTGTCTTGCTCGGTGTAGCGCTCGCCACCCGGAACACTTTTGACGATCAACGCGCCGATGGTGCCGTTCTGCGAGTTCAGCGGCACACCCAGCCAGCAGGGTGCGTTCTGCCCGGTCATCAGCGCTTCGAAGCCGGCAGGCGGCGTGCACAGGTCCGGGGTCAACAGGATCGGCTGCCCCGTGCGGATCACTTCGGTGCACACCCGCCCGGTCATGGTCCCGGGCAGTTCGGGTTGTGGCTCCTGGTCATCGACGTGATAAGGGAAATTCAGCTGCGCACAGTGCTCGTCGTACAGCGCCACGGAAAAATTCAGCGCCGGCAGCCACTCGCCGATGATCATGTGGATGCGCCTGAACAACGCCAGCAGATCCTCCGCCGCGTGGGCCGCTTCGGATATCGCATACAACGCGGCCTGCCGGGATTCGGCCTGCTTGCGCTCGGTGATGTCGCGCGCCACGGCAATGCGCAACTGGTCGACCTCGGACCAACGAGCCGACCAGAGGATGTGCACCACCTGGCCATCCTTGCGCAGGTAGCGGTTTTCGAAGTTGAGCTTGGGCTCGCCGCCCATGATTTCCCGGGCGGCATCGAGTGTGCGCAAGCGATCTGCGGGGTGCACCATGTCGATCATCAGCTGACCGATCATTTCATCGGCGCTGTAGCCGAAAATGCGCTCGCACGCCGCACTGACAAAGACGAAGCGGCCTTGCTTGTCCACCGCACAAACGGCGTCCAGCAACAGATCGATATAGCTCGCCAATGGCGCGGAGTTCCGGTTTTCCATGGTTCAGCGTGGGTGTCCCGATAATGCAGCGCTCATCAATCATCCCTGCCCGGTCGGCCTTGCTTCCTTGTGATCACATTCAAGCCTTGTTCGGCATCAGCCCCGGCAACGCATGGACCAGCGCGTTGATGGCAAAGCCGATGAACATTACCCCGCACAACCGGGTGATCGCCAGTTCATGACGTTGATACAAAGTGCGCACCCGCCGCGCCCCAACGATGCCGATGAGAATAGCGTAGGCAAGCAATCCACCGACAAAGCTCAGGCTGATCAGTGCTGGCAGCATTGACCAGTTGAGCAGTTCCGCGCGGCTCGACAACAGCGCCGTGAATGTCGCCACCGCCACCGGATAAGCCTTGGGATTGGTCAGGCCGAACAGAATGCCATGCCAGAACGGCTGCCGCGCCGGCCCCTGTGGCGTATCGCCATTGCTGCGCCGGGCGCGCACCGCACGCCAACCGAGCCAGAACAGGTACAGGCCGCTGAGCACACCCAGCACGTCGAACGCGGTACTGCCGATCTCCCGCGCACCGACAATCGCGATCAACGCCGTGCTGCACCACACCACATCGCCGAGCAAATGCCCGCACAGAAACCCCGCCCCGGCGCGTCGCCCATGGGCCGCGCCAATGCCGAACACCGCCAGCACGCCCGGTCCCGGGGTGATGCCGTAGATAAATCCCGAGGCAAGCACGGCCATTAGTAGCGATGGGGTCATGGGGAGTCCTTTTGTACTGCTGGGTGAATGGTGGCCAGTCTATATCAGGTCCCGCAACATCGACTTACAGATCGTCGAAGAACTTCATCCCCGCATACGGCCGCTGCCGGCAGGCCATCAGGCGCGATGCCAGATCACCCACATGGGCTTCCAGCTTGTGGCCATCCGGGTCGAGGAAGTAGAACGATGCGCCCTCGCTGCGATTGTCGCGCCACTCCTGCACCCCGGCGGATCGCAGGCGCTCGACGAAACGCGGAAAATCCGCCGCATCGAGGCTGAAAGCGTAATGGGTGTAGTCGGCGGCGGGCTCGGGATCGCGTTGCGGGTCGAGGGAGAGGCACAACCACAACCCCGGCAGCGACAGGTAGGCGCCGGTATCCCAGGTGGCTTCGAGGTGCAGTTGCAGGAGGTTCCGGTAGAACGCCACGCTGCGGTTCAGGTCGGTGACGGCGAAGGTCAGGTGGTTGAGGCCTGTGAGCATGGGGTTAAAGACCTTTGAGGTTTTCAGGTGCGACGAAGAGTTCACCTATGAGATTGGCAATGAAAACGTCTGAATCTGCAAACGGTAGATGGAAGGATTCACCACTACCGCAAGACCATTTGTTACGACAGACGAACGGGGGCGGCCTCCCCCTGCATGACACTGTAGTATGTTGTATTACAAACCACTACATCGAGACCGTCATGTCCACCATGTCCTTGCGCCTGCCAGACGAAATCGCCGATACCCTCGCCAGTCTTTCCAAGGCCACTGGTCGCAGCAAGTCGTTCCTCGCAGTCGATGCCTTGCGCGAGTATCTCGCGAGGGAAGCATGGCAAATCGAAGAAATCCAGAAAGCACTGAAAGAAGCCGATGCCGGTGACTTCGCCTCGTCAGACGAGGTCAGTGCGATTGCTGATAAGTGGGTAAGCAATGCGCGTTGAGTGGCTGCGTACTGCACTCAAGAACCTTGATGAAGAAGCCGCGTACATTGCGATAGAGAATCCAAAGGCAGCAGCAGATTTCGTACAAGCCATTCTCGCCAGCGTCGATCACCTTGCGCGCTTTCCGGCAGCAGGCCGGGAAGGTCGATTGCCCGGTACTCGTGAATGGATTTTGCCCGACCGCCCCTATCTGATTCCGTATCGAGTTCGCCAAGGTCGTCTGCAAGTGCTCAGGGTCTTCCACACTCGACGCCTTCCCCCCATCCATTGGTGATTACAGCGAATCATCCCCCCGAAAACAAACCCCGTCTGCACCTGCACCAATCCGCTCATTCAGCCAGTTCAACGCTTGGTCTGCGCCCCGCCGTTTATGCCACGCCAACACAAAGGTGAACGACGGAATATCAAAGGGTGGCAGCACGACGATCAACGACTGTTCATCAATATCGCGCAGACCACGCGAGGCCACCGTCAGAATAAGATCAGTACCGCTGATGCATTCCGGGGCCACGCTCCAGTGCGGCAGGCTGACAGCCACACGACGACGTTCACGCATTGCGGTCAACGCGCGCTCGATTTCCGGGGTGCCGCTGCCGCGCATTTCCAGCAGCACATGGGGTCTAGCCAGGTAGGTGGGCAGGTCGAGCACACCGTTGGCGGGCAGGCTTTTGCGGTCCACCAGGCAGGCGTAGTGCTCTTCGAACAGCGGTGTGCTGCGCAATTCGTTGGGCATTTCCGGGAACACACCAATGGCGACGTCAATATCACCGTTGAGCACACCGTCGAGCATGCTTTCGCGGCTGCCATGGCTGATTTGCAGGTCGATGCCCGGCGCATCGCGGCGCAAGGTCCGGATCAGTCCCGGCAGGACAATGGCGGCGCCATAGTCGGACATCGCCAGGCGGAAGGTGCGCCTGGCGGTAGCCGGATCAAAGGCGTTCGGCGCCAGCAGCGCTTGCACCTGGGCCAGGGCTTCGGCCAGCGGTGCCACCAGTTCCAATGCTCGCGGCGTCGGTACAAGGCCGGCTCCGGCGCGCACCAGCAGCGGATCGCCAAGCAGGTCGCGCAATCTCGCCAGCGCATGGCTCACCGCAGGCTGGCTCAAGTGCAGTCGCTCGGCAGCGCGGGTTACGTGTTGCTCAGTGAGCAAGGCGTCGAGGATCACCAGCAGGTTGAGGTCGATGCGTCGAAGATCATTCATTTGCTGCATGTTCTGGATAACAAAACGGAATTTAAATCTGCGCGACGAATACCCTAGAGTCCAGCAAAACCTGTTGGAGAACGATCATGACTACGTTGCATTGGGCCGCTCTGGTGGTGCTGGCAATGATTGCCGGGGCGGTGGTGCCGTTTCAGAGCGCGATCAACGTCAACCTGGGGCGCGGGTTGGGCCATCCGTTGTGGGCGACGCTCGCCTCGTTGCTGGTGAGCGTTATCGTGCTGTTGCCGATCATCGTTGCAATGCGCTTGCCGTTGCCATCACTGGCCTTTATCGGCAAGGCGCCGTTGTGGATGTGGGCGGGTGGCGCTTTTGGGGTGTGCTTCATTTCCCTGGCATTGGTGCTGCTGCCCAGGCTCGGTGCCGCGGGGTTCATGGCATTGGCGCTGGCGGGGCAAGTGGTGGCGTCGTTGTTGCTGGATCACTTCGGCTGGTTTGGCCTGATGGAGCGGCAGGTCACCTTGCCCAAGGTGTTTGGGGTGGTGCTGTTGATGGGCGGGGTGGTGTTGATTCAGTTCAGTGACACTGTGCAAAAAGCGATGACAGCGACGTCTTGAAGATCAAAAGATCGCAGCCTCCGGCAGCTCCTGCGGGGATGCGTGGTCCGGGCCGGTGCTGCCGAAGGCTGCGATCTTTTAAAACTTGTCGAGTGTGCGCAACTTCTGCGGCAACCCCCACAGCAACAGCGCCACCGCGATCAGTGCACAGACACCAATGACATACAGCGCCGGCGTGGTGCTGCCGGTCAGGTCCTTGATCCGGCCGACCATCACCGGGCTGACGATGCCACCGAACTGGCCCAGGGTGTTGATCACCGCGATCCCGCCCGCCGCGCCCGCGCCGGCACCGGCCAGCAGTTTCGGCGGCAGGGTCCAGAAGCTCGGGATGGAGGCGATGATCCCGGCACCTAGCAGGCCCAGCGCAACGATCAGGAAGGTCGTGTGGCTGGCGAAGATCCCTGCACAGAAGAACCCGACCGCACCGACGCCCACCAGACCGGCAACATACTTGCGCCGCTCGCCGGAAGCATCGGACAGGCGTCCGATCACCACCATGCTGATGGCGCCGCAGATGTACGGGATGGCGGTCAGCAGGCCGATCATCACCGGACTTTCGGTACCGGCGCTGCGGATCAGTTGCGGTGCCCAGAAATTCAACCCGTAAGACGCCACCTGGATCAGGAAGTAGATCAGCCCCAGTGTCAGGAACCCCGGAATCCGCAGTGCGGCGAGCAACGAGCCACCGCTCTTGTGCGGTTCATGCTGGGCGATGCGGCTAGCCAGCAAGGTCTTCTCCGAAGGCGTCAGCCAATGGGCGTCTTCGATGCGGTCCTTGAGCAGGGTCAGCACCAGCAAACCGAGGCCGATGCACGGCACGCCACCGAGCAGGAACAGCCAGTGCCAGCCGCGCATATCCAGAAAGCCGTCGAGGTGTTGCAGCACCAGGCCCGAGAACGGCGCGCCCACAAGGCCGGCAAACGCCGACGACAGGAACAGCATCGAGGTGATGCGTCCACGATAGTGCTGCGGGAACCACAGGGTCAGGTAATACAGTACGCCCGGGGCAAAACCCGCTTCCATCGCGCCGATCACGAAGCGCAGCACGTAGAACTGCCATTCGCTGTTGACGAACACCATGGCCGCCGTGGCCAGGCCCCAGGACATCATGATCCGGGCGATCCAGCGCCGGGCGCCGACCTTGTACAACATCATGTTGCTCGGCACTTCGAAAATCACATAACCGACCACGAACAACCCGGCACCCAGACCGTACGCGGTGTCGCTCAGGCTCAGGTCGGCCTGCAGCTGAAACTTGGCGAAGCTGATGTTGATGCGATCGAAAAAAGCGAACAGGTAGCAGACCATGATCAGCGGCATCAGGCGCCAGGCGACTTTGCTGACCAGGGCTTTTTCGGTGTCGTGGCTAACGGACGGGCTCGCGCTCGCCTCCAGTGCATTCAGGCTCATTGCGGTTCTCCAGGCGGACTTCCCGTGGGTGTCCGATTGTTTTTGTTGTCTGGTTGGAAACAGGTGCGATGTTTTTACTGTGGGAGCGAGCCTGCTCGCGAAAGCGGTGCATCAGTCGACATCCTTGTTGGATATGACTCAGTCATCGCGAGCAGGCTCGCTCCCACAGGGTTAGGGGTGGGGTCAGGAAGGCACGGGGTGCAGGTCACAATTGCGCCCGGCCTTGGCCAGTTGCCCCGGTACTTCGTGGCCGAGCAACGCCGGCAGTCCTCGGGACAGTTTCAGCAGCAGCGGCAAATCGATGCCGGTGTGAATGCCGACTTCATCGCACAGGTTCACCAGGTCTTCTGTACAGATGTTGCCCGACGCTCCCGGTGCAAACGGGCAGCCACCGAGACCACCCAATGCAGCGTCGAAACGTCGGGCACCAGCCTCATAGGCAGCCAGCACGTTGCACAGGCCGAGGCCACGGGTGTTGTGGAAATGCAGGGTCAAATCCGCCGGCGCCACCCGCTGCAGCACCCGACGCACCAGTCGCTCGACCTGGCGCGGATTGGCCATGCCCGTGGTGTCGGCCAAGGTGATGCCCTGAATGCCGAGTTCCTGATAGGCCTCGACGATTTGCAGGACGCGGTCCTCATCGATCTTGCCCTCGAACGGGCAGCCGAAGGTGGTGGCGATGCTGCCATTGAGACGCACCGGGCTTTCGCCAACAAACCGCACGATCTCGCCGAACGCTGCCAATGAATCCTCACAACGTATGCGCATGTTCGCCAGGTTGTGGGTCTGGCTGGCGGACATCACCAGGTTCAGCTCATCGGCACTGCACGCCAGCGCCCGTTGCGCACCCTTGAGGTTGGGGATCAAGGCGACGTAGATCACCCCCGGCTGCCGGGCAATGCCCTTGAACACCAGCTCGCCATCGCGCAGCGCAGGAATGGCCTTGGGCGACACGAACGAACCGGCTTCGATGCGGCTGAACCCGGCCAGCGACAATTGATCGATCAGGGCAATCTTGTCGTGGGTTTCAACCCAGGTCGGCTCGATTTGCAGACCGTCGCGCGGGGACACTTCCTGCACGATCAGGCTGTCGGAATAATCGGTGATCATTGCACCACTCCTTCGACTTTCAGGCGTTCGATGTCCATCGCGGTGAGGCCCAGTTGCGCGAGGATGCCGTCGGTGTGCTGGCCCAGCCCGGGGCCGGACCAGTTCACGCCGCCGGGTGTCTCGGAGAGTTTCGGTACGATGCCCGGCATTTTCACCGTGGCGCCACCGGGAAGTTCGGCATTGAGCAGCATGTCCCGCGCCTGATAGTGCGGATCGGCGACGATGTCGGCCACCGAGTAGATGCGTCCGGCCGGGACTTCGGCGGCTTCCAGCGCGGCCAGCACCTCGTCGATGGGCAGGCTGCTGGTCCAGTGGGTGATGGCGGCGTCGAGCTGGTTGCTTTTGGCGGCACGCCCGTCGTTGTGGGCGAATTCCGGCGCCTCGGCCAGATCCGCGCGGCCGATGGTGTGCATCAGGCGCTTGTAGATCGGATCGCTGTTGCCGGCAATCACTACATAGGCGCCGTCGGCGGTCAAATAGGTGTTGGATGGTGCGATCCCCGGCAAGGCGCCGCCGCTGCGTTCACGCACATGGCCGAGCATGTCGTATTCCGGCACCAGGCTTTCCATGACGTTGAACACACTTTCGGCCAGGGACACATCGACGATCTGCCCGCTGCCCTGCCCGGTCTTGACCCGCAGCAATGACATCAGCGCACCGATCACCGCATGCAGCGAAGCCAGGGAATCGCCGAGGCTCACGCCGACCCGCGCCGGCGGCGAACCGGGGGTGCCGGTGGTGTAGCGAATCCCGCCCATGGCCTCGCCTATGGCACCGAAACCCGGACGGTCGCGGTACGGGCCGGTCTGGCCGTAACCGGAAATCCGCACCAGGGTCAGGTTGGGGTTGAGGGCGTGCAACACGTCCCAGCCCAAGCCGAGTTTCTCCAGGGCGCCGGGGCGCAGGTTTTCGATCAGCACATCGGCGCTGGTCGCCAGTTGCTTGACCAGTTCGATGCCTTCGGGGGATTTGAGGTTCAGCGCCAGGGATTTCTTGTTGCGCGATTGCAGGTACCACCACAGCGAGGTGCCTTCATGCAGCTTGCGCCATTTGCGCAGGGGATCGCCCTGCCCCATGGCTTCGATCTTGATCACCTCGGCGCCGAATTCGGCCAGCATGCGCGCGGCAAATGGCGCAGCGATCAGCGTGCCGATCTCGATCACTTTGATTGCACTCAGGGGGGCAGTCATCGCGGGGTACCTCTTGTTCTTGGAATATGAGCCAAGGCTAGAGGACTGATGCCTGATGAATCCAACCTTCAGTTGGCAACGGGCGTTCGCGAAATGCGAACGCATGACGACTCATCACCCGTAGGAGCTGCCGCAGGCTGCGATCTTTTGATCTTGCTTGTACAAAATAAAGTCAAAAGATCGCAGCCTGCGGCAGCTCCTACAGGGGGGGGCTTCCATCGGGGAATCAATTCATCCCACGCAAATGCTCAAACAACATCCGGCTCACCGGCGACAGCAGCGCCTCATCGCGCACCACCAGAATCAACGCCCGATCGGACCATTCATCCGTCAACGGCACCGCGTGCAACCCCAGCGCCCGGCCAAATAATTCATAGGCTCGCTGCGGAAGGATGCCGATCCCCATGTTGGCCTGGACCATGCGGCACATGGCATCGAACCCCGGCACATGAATGCGCACCCGCAACACCTTGCCGGCTTCGCGGGCCGCTGCATGGGTACGCATGTTAATCGAACTGGCGGCATGCAACCCAACGTAATCGCTGCCCAGCGTATCGGCGAACGCCACGCACGACCGGCTCGCCAAGGAATGGTGCGGCGGCATCAACACCATCAGTTTGTCCTGGCGATACAGCACGCTGTGCAGGCCCTTGATGTCACTGTCGATGGAACAGATGCCGAGGTCGGCGACCCCGTCGAGCACGCCCTGAATCACCCCGGCGCTGGGGCGTTCTTCGAGGTCGGTCTTGACCTGTGGGTGACGCTCGGAAAAATCCCGCAGGTCCTCGGGTAAAAACTGAATGATCGCCGACAGGTTGGCGAGCATCCGCACATAGCCGCGCACACCGTGGCTGTGTTCGCCCAGTTCGAGGCCCATTTTCTCGACGTTGAACAGCATCTGCCGGGCATGGTGCAGCAGGGTTTCACCCGCCGGTGTCAGGGACATGCCCTTGGCCTGGCGCACGAACAGGCTGATGCCCAGCGCTTCCTCCAGCTCCATCAGGCGCTTGCTCGCCGCCGAGACGGCAATCGCCTCGCGCGACGCGGCACGGGTCAGCGTGCCCTCTTCATGGACGGCGACAAACAGTTGCAGAGTGATCAGATCGAGACGGCGGATCAGGCTTTTTTGCAGCATCGGGTACTCGGCGAAGTCGGCTCGGGCGAAGTCGCAGCATAACGTTCTTCGCCCGCGTCGTGCCGTGGTCGGGCAGCCGGTCGTGATAAAGTCGCCGCCCAAAGACCTTTTGCCGTGAGACGAAGACCGCAATGACCGATTTCCAGGATGTCGATGCCCAACTTGAAGACTGGAACGCGTTGCGCAGCACCGCTTCGTTCAGCGGCTTGCTGGTGGGCAACGGTGCCAGTCGCGCGGTATGGGACGATTTCGGCTACGAGTCGCTGTTCGAAAATGCCCGCACCGTTGAAGAAAAACCCCTGACCCCGTCCGAGCTGAGCGTGTTCGACGCGATGCAGACCCGCAGTTTCGAGCAGGTACTGAGCGCGTTGAAAACCACCAGCCGGGTCAACAAGGCCCTGGCCGTCAGCTCCGCCGCCCCGCGCAATCGCTATTACGCGATCAAGGAAGCGCTGATCAACACCGTACATGCGGTGCATATCCCGTGGCGGCTGGTGGTGCCTTCGACGCTGGCGACCATCAATCAGGAACTGGCCCGCTACCGCACGGTGTTCACCACCAATTACGACCTGATCAACTACTGGGCGGTGCAACACCAGCCCGAGGCGATCACCGATCTGTTCCAGGGGGCCGAACCCGCTTTCGACCTGAGCGACACGGCCACCGACAAAACCCGCTTGCTGTACCTGCACGGCGGTCTGCACCTGGTGCGCAACCAGGACGGCACGGCGCGCAAGCTGATGTCGACCGAGGGCACGTTGCTGGGCAACTTCGCGATCAACAACACGATCAAGACCCTCGACGACGTGCCGCTGTTCGTCAACGAAGGGCCGAGTGCGGACAAGCTCAAGACCATCCGCAGTTCGGACTATCTGTCGTTCTGCTACGAGCAATTGCTCGGTCACGGCCAGGCGCTGTGCATCTTCGGCCATGCGCTGGGGGAGCAGGACAGCCACATCATCCATGCCTTGCGCCTGGCGAAACCGCAGGTGCTGGCGATCTCGATTTACCCGCGCAGCAAGGCCTTCATCCAGCACCAGAAGCGGCATTACGCGAAGGTGTTTGAGGGGACGGGGGTTGAATTGCGGTTTTTTGATTCCAAGAGCCATGCGTTGGGTGGCCCGAAGTTATCGGTTCCAGTCGAAGTTTAGTACTGACCGATCTGACGCTTTCGCGAGCAAGCCCGCTCCCACATGGGATCTGTGTCGTTCACAAATCCCATGTGGGAGCGGGCTTGCTCGCGAAGCTTTTACAGTCAACTCATTCCTCGGTGCTATGCACCACCACCAGCAACTGCGCCTGTACCTCACCCACCGAACGAATCCGGTGCGGTTTTTGCGCATTGAAGTGCAGCGCATCGCCACGATCGAGCAGCACGCGCTCGTTCATGAAGTCCACTTCCACCCGCCCCTCGTGGACGAACAGAAACTCCTCGCCCAGGTGCTCCTTGAAGGTTTTGTCGGTGAACTCCGCCGGCGGGTAAATGATGAACGGCAGCAGGCTGCGTTCACTGACCTGATGGGCCAGCACCGCGTAACCCGGATTGTTGCCACTCGCCCCCAAAGGTTGCCGTTCGTGGCTGCGCACCAGGCTGTAGCTGTCGAGGCTGGCGTTGTCTTCAGAGAACAATTCCTCGACCTTCACGTTCAGCGCCTTGGCCAGTTTCAACGCCGCCGCAATCGATGGCGTGTTCAACCCGCGCTCGACTTTCGACAGGTAACTCTTGGTCATGCCGGATTGTTCGGCCAGCGCTTCCAACGTCACGCCAAGTTTTTTTCTTAGTAATTTCAAACGGATAGACATGTGGAGCAATTAATCCATCAAGGAGGCAACGATTTGTCCTTGCCAATGACACAAAGTGTCATTTAGGCTCTTTAGTGTCATTTGCGCTCACCGACGACTTTGCGAGGAACGGTGAGCGGCAAACCCGACGTCCATTGAATCACCCAAAGGACACCGATATGGCCAAGACATTAGCACTGCCCAAAGAGCAACTGGTCAAGCACGCGCTGAACCAAATGCAAAATACCCTGGCGGATAATACGTGGACCGCCCGGCAAAAGCTGGCCCTGACCTGCCGCATCCTGTTCGAGCACGGTCACGATTCCGGCCTTGCCGGGCAAATCACCGCCCGTGGCCCGCAGCCCGGCACTTACTACACTCAACAACTGGGCCTGGGTTTCGACGAAATCACCGCGGGCAACCTGCTGCTGGTCAACGAAGACCTGGAGGTGCTCGAAGGCCACGGCATGCCCAACCCGGCCAATCGTTTTCACAGCTGGGTATACCGCGCCCGCCCGGATGTGAACTGCATCATCCACACCCATCCGACCCACGTTGCAGCCTTGTCGATGCTGGAAGTACCGTTGCAGATTTCCCACATGGACCTCTGCCCGCTCTATGACGATTGCGCGTTTCTCGAAGGCTGGCCGGGTGTGCCGGTGGGCAACGAGGAAGGCGAGTTGATTGCCGGGGCACTGGGCGACAAACGGGCGATCCTGCTTTCGCACCACGGCCAATTGTCCACCGGCAACACCATCGAGGAAGCCTGTGTCATCGCGCAGCTGATCGAACGTGCCGCGAAGCTGCAACTGTTGGCGATGAGCGCCGGGACCATCAAGCCGATCATCCCCGCGCTGGGCCGCGAAGCCCATGACTGGATCGCCCGGCCGAAACGTCACGCCGCCGCTTTCAACTACTACGCCCGGCAGAGCCTGCGCCAACACGCCGATTGCCTGAACTGACCCCAGACCTTTTTGAACGGAGAGACACCATGTCCACCGCAAACATTCACGGCATCATCGGCTACACCATCACCCCTTTCACCGCCCATGGCGAAGGCGTTGACCTGGACGCCCTCGGACGCTCCATCGACCGCCTGATCGAGAGCGGCGTGCACGCCATCGCACCGCTGGGCAGCACCGGTGAAGGTGCCTACCTGAGCGACGCGGAGTGGGATCAGGTCAGCGAATTCAGTATCAAGCACGTGGCCAAACGCGTGCCGACCGTCGTCAGCGTGTCCGACCTGACCACCGCCAAAGCGGTGCGTCGCGCGCGCTTCGCCGAAGCCCATGGCGCCGATGTGGTGATGGTGCTGCCCGCGTCCTACTGGAAACTCAGTGAAGCGGAAATCCTTGCCCATTACCGCGCCATCGGCGACAGCATCGGCGTGCCGATCATGCTCTACAACAACCCGGCCACCAGCGGCACCGACATGTCGGTGGACCTGATCCTGCGCATCGTCAAGGCCGTGGAAAACGTAACCATGGTCAAGGAGAGCACCGGCGACATCCAGCGCATGCATCAACTGCAACGTCTCGGCGACGGCCAGGTGCCGTTCTACAACGGCTGCAATCCGTTGGCCCTGGAGGCCTTTGCCGCTGGCGCGAAAGGCTGGTGCACCGCCGCGCCGAACCTGATCCCGCAACTCAACCTGGATTTGTATGAAGCGGTGCTGGCCAATGATTTGGCCAAGGCCCGGGAGCTGTTCTATCGCCAGTTGCCGCTGCTGGACTTCATTCTCAAGGGTGGCTTACCGGCGACGATCAAGGCGGGTTTGCGGGCGACGGGTCTGGAGGTGGGGGATCCGCGGTTGCCGGTGTTCCCGTTGAGTGAGGCGGGTTGCACTCAACTGAAAGGGTTGCTGGAAGCCCTGCGCTGATTCTCAGCCATACACAAAACATTGTGGGAGCGAGCCTGCTCGCGATGACGGTTTGTCAGTCAACATCACTGTTGAATGTGACGGCCCCATCGCGAGCAGGCTCGCTCCCACAGGGGATGTGTGTTGATCTCAAAGCACTGGTAAGGTCTTGTCCTTGACCACCTTGGTCGGGCCGTTGGCCTTCACGCTGGCGATACCTTTCTCCATGGCGGCGTCGGAGGAATAGGTTTCGCTGCTGCCGATGATCTCGTGGTTACCAGCCTTGAGGTTGAAATACGGGTGGCCGTCCTTGGTGGTTTTCTTCTCGTAGCGCTCATCCAGCGGGCTGTTGGCCTGGACCGAGGCGATGCCTTTGTCGGCGGCGGCGTGGGTGGTGTACAGCTCGCTGGTCAGAATGGTCTCGGCGTTGGCCGCCTTGAGGACGAACCTGAACTGGCCATTGCTGCTTTTGCTCACTTCATACCATCCGGACATGCTGTTTCTCCTTGGCGATTGAGAGGTTGCGCGCTTCACAGTAAAGACCAGCCCCGGGCTTCTGTCGCCTGTACAGGCTCGCTCCCACAGGAGGTGCGTGCCTTTCTGTGGGAGCGGGCTTGCCCGCGAAGAGGTCGACGCAGTTTTGACTACTTCACCACTGCCCGCACCACCGACAACTCAGGAGACTGCGTCCGCCGCTGGCTCAGATACCGCGTACAGCTCACCCGCAGGAACGAAGCGAAATTGACCACCTCACCGCGATAGTCCATCACCTCTTCATACAGCTTGGCGATCAACTGATTGGTGGTCATGCCGTCGACCTCGGCGATTTCGCTCAGGATGTCCCAGAACTGATTCTCCAGCCGCAGGGTGGTGACCACCCCGCAGATGCGCAGCGAGCGGGAGCGCGATTCGTAAAGAATCGGGTCGGCTTTGACGTACAGCTCGCACATGGACATGTCCCTCGTTACAGCGTGATTTTGGTACCCAGCAATTCCAGGAAACCGGCCAGCCAGTTCGGGTGCGCAGGCCAGGCCGGCGCCGTGGCCAGATTGCCCTGAACATGGCCGTCCGTCACCGGGATGTCGATATAGGTACCGCCCGCCAGGCGCACTTCCGGAGCGCAGGCCGGATAAGCGCTGCATTCGCGGCCTTCGAGAATACCCGCTGCCGCCAGCAACTGCGCGCCATGGCACACGGCGGCGATCGGCTTGCCGGCCTTGTCGAATGCGCGCACCAGCTCCAGGACCTTTTCGTTCAGGCGCAGATACTCCGGCGCGCGGCCACCCGGAATCAGCACGGCGTCATAATCGGCGGCGTTGACCTTGGCGAAATCGAAGTTGAGGGCAAACAGGTGACCGGGCTTTTCACTGTAGGTCTGGTCGCCTTCAAAGTCATGGATCGCCGTGCGCACGGTCTGGCCCGCAGACTTGTCCGGGCAAACGGCGTGCACCGTGTGACCGACCATCAGCAGCGCCTGGAACGGCACCATCACCTCATAGTCTTCGACGTAATCACCAACCAGCATCAGAATTTTTTTCGCAGCCATGGGGAGGACTCCTCTGGAAGTGGGCGTGCAGGAGTATTCAAGGTAGTCCTTATCCGGGGAGGCGGGTAACAACCGGCTACTACGAACACATACAACCCCGTAGGAGCTGCCGAAGGCTGCGATCTTTTGATCTTGATCTTGATCTTGATCTTGATCTTGATCTTCAGTGATCTGTTTAGCCGCGAATTAAAAAGCAAGATCAAAAGATCGCAGCCTTCGGCAGCTCCTACGCGTTGCTCGCATTACTCGCAACTGTACGGATAACTCTGCACCTAGCTGTAACATCGCGAAACCCGGGATTTATGGCTAGATGAAGGCACCTCCCATCACCCACAATTCTGGTTGCCATCATGTCCTCGCGCGAAAACACCGGCATGGCCCTGGGCCTGCTCGGCGTTGTGATTTTCAGCCTCACCCTGCCCTTCACGCGGATCGTCGTGCAGGAACTACACCCGTTGCTCAACGGCCTGGGCCGGGCGCTGTTTGCGGCGGTTCCGGCGGCATTGCTGTTGCTCTGGCGCCGGGAAAAATGGCCGACCTGGAAGCAGGTTAAAGGCCTGACGCTAGTGATGGCCGGGGTGATCCTCGGTTTCCCGGTGTTGTCGGCCTGGGCCATGCAAACCTTGCCGGCGTCCCACGGTGCGCTGGTCAATGGTTTACAGCCACTGTGCGTGGCGCTGTACGCCGCGTGGCTGTCCCATGAACGGCCTTCGAAAGCCTTCTGGGCCTGCGCCGCATTGGGCAGTGCGCTGGTGCTCGGTTATGCGCTGATCAGCGGTGCCGGCAGCATTCAGGCCGGTGACCTGCTGATGCTTGGCGCCATTGCCGTGGGCGGGCTGGGCTACGCCGAGGGAGGCCGACTGGCCAGGGAGATGGGCGGCTGGCAGGTGATCTGCTGGGCGCTGGTACTGTCGACGCCGCTGTTGATCGGCCCGGTGGTGTATCTGGCACTGCAACACCAGGGCGGGATTTCCGCCAGGACCTGGTGGGCCTTCGGTTATGTCTCGCTGTTTTCGCAGTTCATCGGCTTCTTCGCCTGGTACGCCGGCCTGGCCATGGGCGGCATTGCCCGGGTCAGCCAGATTCAGTTGCTGCAGATCTTCTTCACCATCGCCTTCTCGGCACTGTTCTTCGGTGAACATGTGGAGCCGATCACCTGGCTGTTTGCCGGTGGGGTGATCGTGACAGTGATGCTGGGGCGCAAGACAGCGGTCATGCCGGCACGTGTCGCCACGACATAAGGCAAGATCAAAGGATCGCAGCCTGCGGCAGCTCCTACACCGATCAATGTAGGAGCTGCCGCAGGCTGCGATCTTTTTGGATCAGCTCAAATAACCGTCCGCGCGCAGCAACGTTTCCAGGCAATGCTCGCTGATGTGGTAGAAATCCTTCAGCTCCTGAATCTTCGCCAATAGCTGCGCCGGTTCCACCGGCTCGGCGCGCTTGACCGCCAGGATCATCTTGTTCTTGTTGGTGTGGTCCAGCGAGATGAACTCGAACACCTTGGTCTCGTAGCCGCAGGCCTCCAGGAACAACGCGCGCAAACTGTCGGTGACCATCTCCGCCTGCTGGCCCAGGTGCAAGCCGTATTGCAGCATCGGCTTGAGCAGCGCCGGGCTCTGGATTTGCAGGCGGATCTGTTTATGGCAGCAAGGCGAGCACATGATGATCGACGCGCCTGAGCGGATGCCGGTGTGAATCGCATAGTCGGTGGCGATATCGCAGGCATGCAGGGCGATCATCACGTCCAGCTCGCTCGGTGCCACGCTGCGCACGTCACCGCACTTGAACACCAGGCCGGGGTGTTCAAGCCTGGCGGCTGCGGTGTTGCACAGGGTAACCATGTCTTCACGCAGCTCGACGCCGGTCACCTCGCCTTCGGCCTTCAAGGTGTTGCGCAGGTAATCGTGGATGGCGAAGGTCAGGTAACCCTTACCCGAACCGAAGTCCGCCACGCGCACCGGTTTGTCCAGCGCCAGGGGTGACGAGGTCAGTGCATGGCTGAACACTTCGATGAACTTGTTGATCTGCTTCCATTTGCGCGACATCGCCGGGATCAGTTCATGCTGCTTGTTGGTGACCCCCAGGTCGGCGAGAAACGGCCGGCTCAGGTCAAGAAAACGGTTTTTCTCACGGTTGTGCTCGGCCGATGGCACTTCACGCAATTGCTGAGGTTTGCTCTTGAACAGCGATGACTTGCCCTTTTTGCTGTATTCGAGCTGGGCTTCGTCGGTCAACGACAACAAATGCGCATTTTTGAACGACGCCGGCAGCAACCCGGCAATGCTCGCCACGCCTTCGGCCAGCGGCAGGTTCTTGGTGATATCGCGGGTCTTGTAGCGATAGACGAAAGACAGGCAAGGCTGCGCCTTGACCGTCACCGGCTTGATGATGATCCGCTGCAGATCCGTTTCATCGCCCGCGTACTTGGCCAGCACCAGTTTGATGAACGCATTGTGCTCAAGGCTGGCTTGCAGCAGTTCGATGAACTGGGCGTGATGATCCGGCGCGAGGCTGGCGGGAGTGGCGGTGACGGACATGGAAAACGGCCTCAGGCGATGCAAAGCGGAGAATGCCGGTATTTTAAGGGGGACGAGGACTTTGGGCACGGGGTTATTTTGTGGCAGGTCCCAGTCACGCTGCCCAGGACCTCGATACAAGCGTTGAAGCCTCAGGATTCCACCAGGCGAAGCTTGCGATTGTTCGGTGAATTGATGATGTGTTTGACGATCAGCCCCACTGGCACTGCCCAGGTCAGGCCATTGGCAGGGTCAGTCACCACGGCGACCGTTTCGGAACTTGCATCGATGTCCAGGCGCCGACGATCGTTGCACGACTTGAGTACGCCATAGGCACGGCTAACCAACCTTTCCGCCAGGAACATCGGTACATCCATATTCTGCAGATGCTTCACCGCGCGACAAAACAGGACTTGATCATCGATCCCCCCTTCACTTTCATGGCGCCCCAGAAACGCCTGGGCAATAGCCAATAGCTCCTCATTCAAATCTGCATTTTCATTGATGACCTTCATGCTCACGTCTCCTGCGACACTTCTGTCGTGCCAGGACTGACGGCAACAGGCCGGGAGGCACGGCGCAAATCGGGTCCGGCGCAAGGCAGGCGTACGGCCGGATTGGGCATGCCACTGGGCGAAAGCTCATGGGTCATTTCAAATTCGGCACGTACGGACCAACCGCAAGCTTCCGACGTGCATTGCAGATACGCCACCCGCAGGAAAATATGACGGCCTTCGCTGGTGCGGATGCGCATCCGGCTCAAGCAGTGCGGGCACACCATTTTGTAAGTACTCATGCTTGATTCCCGACGGTCATTGAGTGGCAAACAACCTGATCAAACGCAATACTGCTTGAGGCGTTCATCGCGTCGCTCCGGGGTTGCGAACAGTGTCTGCCAGGCATAAGGAAATGCATCGGACAGACACGCAATGGGTTCGAGCCATGCTCGTAGGAAATCACCCTGATACCATTAGGAAGTTTCGACATCGTATTCTTCTGACTCATCTTTGATGATTGATTACTTACAAGAAAAAAAGTACTCATTACGCATAAATTAGGCACTCAAAAAGCATATGTCAAAAGGAAGAGGCTCAAATTGCGTAGCAAAAAATCACAAGCTGTTCTGGCGCGTCTAAAGCAAGTCACCGGCACAAAAACCGATGCTTCTTTATCTTCCGCGCTACAAATCAGCCCGCAAACCCTTAGTAGCTGGCGAGGCCGAGACAGCACACCATACTCATTATGCGTAGAAATCGCCCAAGCCCGGGGAATATCCCTTGACTGGCTGTTGCTGGGCGAAGGGCCAATTCTGAGACAAACAATTACTGATTCTTCGCAGACCGCTCAGGAAAGCACAACACAGGAAAACACCATTCTCGCGCTCTGGCGGTTGCTCGACGAAAACGATCGCTGCGCCATACAAAACGCACTCGAGGAAAAGCAACGACTGCGTGATATGGAACTCAGGCTTTCCGAAATGGCCGCTATGCTGGCAACGCTCAAACCTTCGAATGAAACCTGATGAACCGTGTCATCCGAAGTTGCATGACTTCAACGGCTATCAAGGCAGCCCCATTCACGGACCATCATCTTCGTCCTCTCAGGTGTCGAATGATGTCGCCGATACCGGCACCATCGACCCATTGCATGAGCTTGATGCTGATGGGAATAACGATCATCGCGCAAAGAAAGGCTGTTACCCCACCGGTCAGAAAAGGCGCCAGCGGATGTGCGACAGGCGTAAAGAGGTAACCGACACCTGCAGACAGCAACCAGGAACCGATGCGCTGCCAGGCCTTGAAGCTGGTGCGAGTGGTCGTGACCAGCCACGCACCGAGCATTGCGCCGAACAGTACCTCGCCATCGACAACCGGCAACGTCGCAATGCCCATACCCAACAAGAGCGCACCGATACCGTTGTAGGCCGAATCAGTCAGGCTCATGCGCACCTCGCGCAACGACCGAGTCCACCTGAATCGCTCCCGACTCGATCGCCCTGAGCAATGCGCAAGTGCGAGAGCTGACGTCGAACTTTCGGCGAATATTGGCGAAGTGAAAATTGACGGTAGATTCCGTGCAATTCTCGATCCTGGCGATTTCCCAGGAAGTTTTGCCCTTGAAACACCACATCAGGATTTGCGTTTCTTTCGCCGTCAGTTTCGCCTTGGGCTTGCTTCCCTCAGCGCCATTGGCTGCACGTGCCAAAGAGTCAATCGATTGTCGGGTTGTCATAAGAATCCCTCTTCGCGGGAACGCCCTTCGCTGGGCGTCCACTGTTGGAGAGAAATACTGACGACAAGGCCGAACCCGGACAATTGACGGGAGTTGTAGCGGCGGGCGCTACACAACGCCAGGGAGGATTTAGCCGAGTACCACCAAGCGGTTAGGCAGTTCATTGCGCACATGGGTCACGGGCACGTGCACCTTGAGCAGCTCGCCGCAGGCTTCGACGCAGCTGACAAAACCTTGCAACGTCTGCCCCTGCTTCACCTGTTGGGTGAAGGTGGCGACGATGGCATCCCAGTTCCTGTTGTCCAGGCGACTGGAAATGCCCTCATCCACCAGAATCTCCACATAACGCTCGGCTTCGGAGACGAAAATCAGTACACCGGTGCTACCTTCGGTGTGGTGCAGGTTCTGCTCCAGGAACTGCCGGCGCGCCAGGTTCGAGGCGCGCCAGTGGCGCACCGAGCGCGGGACCAGATAGGTAGTGACTTTCGGCAGACGGAACACCAGACACAGGACGATGAAGATGGCCCATTGCACCAGCAGCAGGCTGTGCATGGTCAGCCAGCCGGTGAGGTAATGCACGATGCCCGGCACCAGCAGCGCTAGCAGGCTGGCCCACAGTAACGGGATGTACGCATAGTCGTCGGCGCGGGCCGCGAGCACGGTCACCAGTTCTGCGTCGGTGTCGCGCTCGACCCGGGCGATTGCCTCGGCAACTTTGCGTTGTTCGTGTTCAGTCAGTAATGCCATGTCGTGAAATGCCTGCTCATTTTTATTATCACCAGCCGCCGGACGAACCGCCCCCGCCGAAACTGCCTCCACCGCCGCTGAAGCCTCCACCTCCACCGCCGCCGCCAAACCCGCCACCGCCAAAGCCGCCCCCGGATCCTCCGGAGCCGCCCCGACCGGCGGGAAGGATACCGAGCATCTGACACACAAAAACAGTCAGGATGAACAGCATCACCAAAAACACCAGCAACCCGGGATGCCGCGAGACGAAATCGTCCCCCGGATCACCTCTGGACTCATACGCCGTGGAGGGTTCGTCCAAGGGATTGCCACCCAGCACCACCAGCATCGCCGCCACGCCGTCGCTGATGCCTTTACTGAAATTGCCGGTCTTGAATGCCGGGGTGATGACCTGGTTGATGATCACTGAACTCTGGGCGTCGGTCAGGCGATCCTCCAGGCCATAGCCGACTTCGATACGCAATCGGCGCTCGTTCCGGGCGACGATCAGCAGGGCGCCGTTGTTCTTGTCTTTCTGCCCGATCCCCCAGTGGCGGCCGAGCTGGTAACCGAAGTCGGCGATGTCGGTGCCCTGCAAGTCCGGCAACGTCACGACCACAAGCTGCTCTCCGGTGGCCTGTTCATGGGCCTGAAGCTGTTGGTTGAGCTGCTCGCGCACCACAGGCTCGATCATCTGCGCGTTGTCGACCACGCGCCCGGTCAGCGCCGGAAAACTCAGTTCGGCCCGGGCCGTGATCGCCACCACCCACAACAACAGCATCAGGCCCGTTTTCAACACGCGCATTGGCTACCTCTTCCATCCCGAACCTGGCCTTGTAGGAGCTGCCGAAGGCTGCGATCTTTTGACCTTGACCTTTGGCGCTCGCGAAAAAAATCAACGGCAAAAGATCGCAGCCTGCGGCAGCTCCTACAGGGTTGCGTCAGAATTTGACTTCCGGGGCCTTTTCCGAGCCCGGCGTGGCTTCGAAGGTCTCACGCACCGGCAGGTCGCTGTACATCACCGTGTGCCACAGGCGACCGGGAAAGGTGCGGATCTCAGTGTTGTATTTCTGCACCGCGAGGATGAAATCGCGCCGGGCCACGCTGATGCGGTTCTCGGTGCCTTCGAGCTGCGATTGCAGGGCGAGGAAGTTCTGGTTGGCCTTGAGGTCCGGATAACGCTCGGAGACCACCATCAAACGGCTCAAGGCGCCGCTGAGCTGATCCTGGGCCTGTTGGTACTGCTTGAGTTTTTCCGGGTTGTCGAGGGTCGAGGCATCCACCTGGATCGACGTGGCCTTGGCCCGGGCCTCAATGACCGCGGTCAGGGTCTCTTCTTCATGTTTTGCGTAGCCCTTGACCGTTTCCACCAGGTTGGGAATCAGGTCGGCGCGCCGCTGATACTGGTTCTGCACCTGGCCCCAGGCAGCCTTGGCCTGTTCGTCGAGGGTCGGGATGTTGTTGATGCCGCAGGCAGTCAGCAACGTGGCCAGCATCAGCAGCGTGACGACCTGCAAACGCGAGCGGTAGGTTGGACTTGCATTCATCAGGATGTCGCTCCCTTGTACATTCATGAAAAAACCGACCGTGAAACCTTCTGAGCCGGCTCTTGGGGCATAATCGCCCGCGCCTCTGGATTGCAACGGGCCGATGGGCTAAAAAGAGGCCCTGCGCAAAAACGCATCCGCCACCTGGCTGTCGTTTTTTGGCTCTGGTTTTTTGAGCCGGCACCCGAACAACAATAGACGCTCCCTAAATTTTGGCTGGCCGGCGTGCATATCGCCGTTTGGGCCCTTGAGAAAACTATTCATGAAGAAGCTGTGTTTGCTGGGCCTGTTCGTCAGCCTGGCCAGTCATAACGTATTGGCCGCCACGACGCCCGCACCCCTGGAGAACAAGGAAGCCTTCGTCAGCAACCTGATGAAGCAAATGACCCTCGATGAAAAAATCGGCCAGTTGCGCCTGATCAGCATCGGCCCGGAAATGCCTCGCGAAATGATCCGCAAGGAAATCGCGGCGGGCAACATCGGCGGTACGTTCAACTCGATCACCCGTCCGGAAAACCGGCCGATGCAGGACGCCGCCATGCGCAGCCGCCTGAAGATCCCGATGTTCTTCGCCTACGACGTGATCCACGGCCACCGCACCATTTTCCCGATCCCGCTGGCCCTGGCCTCGAGTTGGGACATGGACGCCATCGGCCTGTCCGGGCGCATCGCCGCCAAGGAAGCCGCGGCTGACAGCCTCGACATCACCTTCGCGCCGATGGTCGACATCTCCCGCGACCCGCGCTGGGGCCGCACCTCCGAAGGCTTCGGCGAAGACACCTACCTGGTGTCGCGCATTGCCGGCGTGATGGTCAAGGCGTTCCAGGGTACTGGCGCCAATGCCGCCGACAGCATCATGGCCAGCGTCAAGCACTTCGCCCTGTACGGCGCGGTCGAGGGTGGCCGCGACTACAACATAGTCGACATGAGCCCGGTCAAGATGTACCAGGACTACCTGCCACCGTACCGCGCCGCTATCGATGCCGGCGCTGGCGGGGTCATGGTCGCGCTGAACTCAGTCAACGGCGTGCCGGCCACCGCCAACACCTGGCTGATGAACGACCTGCTGCGCAAGGAGTGGGGCTTCAAGGGCCTGGCCGTCAGCGACCATGGGGCGATTTTCGAGCTGATCAAGCACGGTGTTGCCGCCGACGGTCGCGAAGCGGCGAAGCTAGCGATCAAGGCCGGCATCCATATGAGCATGAACGACACCCTGTACGGCAAAGAGCTGCCAGGGCTGCTGAAGTCCGGCGAGATCCAGCAGAGCGACATCGACAACGCCGTGCGTGCGGTGCTCGACGCCAAGTACGACATGGGCCTGTTCAAGGACCCGTACCTGCGCATCGGCAAGGCCGAGGACGATCCGGTCGACACCTACGCCGACAACCGCCTGCACCGCGCCGAGGCCCGTGATGTGGCACGCCGCAGCCAGGTGTTGCTGAAGAACCAGAACGAGACCCTGCCGCTGAAGAAGACCGCGAAAATTGCGCTGGTCGGTCCGCTGGCCAAGGCGCCCATCGACATGATGGGCAGCTGGGCCGCCGCCGGTAAGCCTGCGCAGTCCGTCACCCTGTTCGACGGCATGACCAACGCCCTGGGCGATAAATCGACGCTGATCTATGCCCGTGGCGCCAACATCACCAGCGACCCGAAAATCCTCGGCTACCTGAACTTCCTCAACTTCGACGCCCCGGAAGTGGTGGATGACCCGCGCCCGGCGAACGTGCTGATCGACGAAGCGGTGAAAGCGGCCAAGGATGCTGATGTCGTCGTTGCCGCCGTTGGCGAATCCCGTGGCATGTCCCACGAATCGTCGAGCCGCACCGACCTGAACATCCCGGAAAACCAGCGCGAGCTGATCCGTGCCCTGAAAGCCACCGGCAAACCGCTGGTGCTGGTGTTGATGAACGGTCGTCCACTGACGATCCTCGAAGAGAAAGAACAGGCTGACGCGATCCTCGAAACCTGGTTCACCGGCACCGAAGGCGGCAACGCCATCGCCGATGTGCTGTTCGGCGACTACAACCCGTCGGGCAAACTGCCGATCAGCATCCCGCGTTCGGTCGGCCAGATTCCGACTTACTACAACCACCTGACCATTGGCCGGCCGTTCACCCCGGGCAAGCCGGGCAACTACACCTCGCAGTACTTCGATGACACCACAGGTCCCCTCTACCCGTTCGGCTATGGCCTGAGCTACACCGAGTTCAGCCTGAGCGACATGGCCCTGTCGTCGACCACGCTGAACAAGACCGGCAAGCTCGACGCCAGTGTCACGGTGAAAAACACCGGCAAGCGCGACGGCGAAACCGTGGTGCAGTTGTACATCCAGGACGTGGCAGGCTCGATGATCCGCCCGATCAAGGAACTGAAGAACTTCCAGAAGGTGATGATCAAGGCCGGCGAGCAGAAGGTCGTGCACTTCACCATCACCGAGGACGACTTGAAGTTCTACAACACCCAGCTCAAGTACGCGGCGGAGCCGGGCAAGTTCAACGTGCAGATTGGCCTGGATTCAGAGGACGTGACGCAGCAGAGTTTTGAGTTGCTGTAATCCGTAAAGCAAAAGATCGCAGCCTGCGGCAGCTCCTACAGGGGTACACCTGTAGGAGCTGCCGCAGGCTGCGATCTTTTGATCTTGCTCTACCCCCTTCGATCCAGCAGATTTACCACCACCCGATCCACCCATCCCCACACCCGCTGCTTGACCCGTTTCCACAGCGGTCGGCGCTGCCACTCCTCCAGGCTGACTTGCTGGCTCAGGGCGAAGTCGTGCTCGAAGCTCGCCACCACCGACCGGGTCAATCCGGGGTCCAGTGCTTCCAGGTTGGCTTCCAGGTTGAAGCGCAGGTTCCAATGATCGAAGTTGCACGAACCGATACTCACCCAGTCGTCGATCAGGACCATTTTCAGGTGCAGGAAACACGGCTGGTATTCGTAGATCTCCACCCCGGCCTTGAGCAGTCGCGGGTAGTAGCGATGCCCGGCGTAGCGCACGGAGGGGTGATCGGTACGCGGGCCGGTCAGCAGCAGGCGCACATCCACGCCGCGGGCAGCCGCCCGGCGCAGGGAACGGCGCACTTTCCAGGTCGGCAGAAAGTACGGCGTGGCCAGCCAGATCCGTCGGTGACCACTGTTCAGGGCGCGCACCAGCGATTGCAGAATGTCCCGGTGTTGACGGGCATCGGCATAGGCCACCCGGCCCATACCCTCGCCACTGGACGGTACACGGGGTAAGCGCGGCAAGCCGAAATGCGAGGCCGGCCGCCAGGCGCGGCGATGGCGGTTGGCGATCCACTGACGATCGAACAGCAGCTGCCAATCGAGCACCAGCGGGCCGGTGATTTCCACCATCACTTCGTGCCATTCGCTGACGTCTTCGCCCGGCGTCCAGAACTCATCGGTGACGCCCGTGCCCCCGACCACGGCCAGACTCTGGTCCACCAGCAACAATTTGCGGTGGTCGCGGTAGAAGTTGCCGACCCAGCGCCGCCAGCTCAGGCGATTGTAGAAACGCAGCTCCACCCCGGCGGCCATCAGCCGCTGGCGCAAGGCCAGGGTGAAGGCGAGGCTGCCGTAATCATCGAACAGACAGCGCACCCGCACACCGCGCTCGGCGGCCTGCACCAATGCCTGGACCATGGCCTCGGCACAGGCACCCGCCTCCACCAGATACAGCTCCAGCTCCACCTGTTCTTCTGCGCGGGCAATCGCCACCAGCATGCGCGGAAAAAACTGCGGGCCATCGATCAGCAGTTCGAAGTGGTTGCCTTCGCGCCAGGGAAAAATCGCTCCAGCCATGTCAACGCGCCGTAAAAATCAGCACCGCACCCACCGGCACCGAAAGACTGATGGCCGAGAGGCCGGCCATTTTACGCAACGTTTCCAGACCCGGTGCCAGATCGAAATCCTCGGCGTTGACCACCAGCGGTTCGAGGGTCACCACCTGGAAGCGCCGGTCATCGAGTCGGGTGGCCAGCAGTTCGGCCTGATACTCGTGTTGCTTGCCGTGCAGGTCGACCATCAGCGGCAGGCGCAATTCCAGCTGCGCACCGGGAGCGAGGTCGTTGATCGGACGCAGATCGATTTTCGTGGTGATCAAGGCGTCGGGGAACCGCTCGACCTGGAACAGCTCCTTGCGCATGCGCTCATCGCGCAACGGGACGCCGCTGTTGATCGACTCCAGTTCAACTTCCACCTGCGCCAGCCCTTGGGGATCGACTTTGCCGTGCAGCACCAGAAAGCGCTGCACTTCGGAAACATTGGCGTTTTTGGTGCTGACAAACGACAGGCGTGAAGATTCGCCATCGAGGTACCAGTCGGCGCGGGCCGACAATGCAGCACCCGTCAGCAGCAGAAAAACGAGGGATCGGAGGGCGGGGCGCTTGAACATAGAGACTCGTAAGGCAGAGAAACCTGTGCTGAACCTTAACCGGCCTGCCACAGGTTGCAAGAAATGTGTAGCCTTGAGTCTCTAAACCACCACAAGTTCCAAATCAGGCCATCGCCTGCTGCACATCGCCAATGGTCGTGGCCAGGCTGTTGAGGTGCAGGTTGAGTACTCGCTCCACCGGCGCCTGATCCATCGGCCAGTGCAGCGCCATGCTGCCGACCAGGCGGCCATCGGTGCGGATCGGCAGGGCCACCGCGCGAATCAGGAACGGCAGGCGCACCGGATACTCCCAGTAACCCTCGGTGCGCTGGCCGAAGCCTTGATGCAATGCCTGCTCAGTGGTGCTGAACAGGGACTCGTCCGTCATTCGCTCACGGCTGGCCAGACGCTCCACTTCATGGCTGTCCAGCTCGCCAAGGCAGGCCCGCCCCATGGCCGAATGGAACAGGCTGGCGTGCTGACCGACGATCTGGCAGTTGTTCGGGTATCGCTTGCGCAGCACCGTGGGGATCGCGCTTTCCATGACTTCGATCCGCTCGCCGTCAAAGCACGACAGGTCCGCCACCAACCCGGTGCGCTCACTCAACTCCAGCAACAGCGGCGCGGCGTTTTCCACCAGACGCCGCTTGAAGCGCTGCTGGCTGTCACCAAACAGGCGCTTGGCGCACAAGCGATAACGCCGGTCGCTCAGGCCGCGATAGATCCAGCCCTGCTCCTGCAAGGTCAGCAACATGCGCGACACCGTGGCCTTGGGCAGGCTCGTCAGGTAGTGCAACTCCTCCAGCCCCAAAGCCTGATGCTCACCCAGCAACTCGACAATCGCCAGGGCGCGCTCGACGGAACGCACGCTACCGGTTTCTGCCTTGCTCCCCATAGGTTCGATCTCCCTAAGCGCAGATGGATGATCACTTTGCGCAGCAAGATGCGGGCCTGTCCGCTGGGCTCATGCATTTTGCAGACAACCGGGCGGGCAGCGCTTGACCCATTGAGTCAACTGCTCATGGGCATACGCCAGTTGTAAAACCGCAAGGTCAGCCTGGGCCCGCCCTATGATTTGCAGGCCCATCGGCAGTCCGGCGGGGTTGACCCCCACCGGCACACTCATGCTCGGCAACCCGGCCAGGGTCGGCCCGATCACCACTTCCATCCAGCGGTGGTAGGTGTCCATGGCGTGCCCGCCAACAACGCGCGGCCAAGGGGTTTGTGCATCAAAAGGAAACACTTGGGCGGTGGGCAACAACAGGAAGTCGTAACGATCGAACAATTCGTTCAGTGCTCGATACCACTCGCTGCGACTGACCGAGGCCTGATAGACATCCGCCGCCGTCAGACGCAACCCGCCCTCGACTTCCCATCGGGCTTCGGGTTTGAGGTGTTCGCGTTTTTGCGCATCGGCATACAACCCGCCGAGGCTGCCTTGCACCAGCCAGTGGCGATGCACCAGCCAGGTTTGCCACAGGCGTTCCATGGAGAAATCCGGCTGGCAGGCCTCGACCTTGCAACCCAGCGTGGCGAAGTCCTGCAACGCCGATTCACACAGGCTCATGACGCCGGGCTCCATCGGTAGGTAGCCGTTGTAGTCCCCCAGCCAGCCGAGCCGCACATCCCTGAAATCCTGTTGCAACGACTGGTGAAATATCCCCGGGTCTTCAGTCAGCGACAACGGAACGCGCGGATCGTACCCGGCCTGGGTGCCGAGCAAACGGGCAACATCGGTGACCGTACGGCCCATCGGTCCTTCGGTGGCCAGTTGCTGGACGAACATTTCAGGTCCGGGCCCGAACGGCACACGCCCCTGGGACGGACGCAATCCATAGACGTTGTTGAACGCCGCCGGATTGCGCAGCGAACCCATCATGTCGCTGCCGTCGGCCACTGGCAGCATGCGCAACGCCAGCGCCACCGCCGCCCCGCCGCTGCTGCCACCGGCAATCAAGGTCGGATCGTAGGCGTTGGTGGTGGTGCCGAACACGCTGTTGTAGGTTTGCGAGCCGAGGCCGAATTCCGGGACGTTGCTCTTGCCGATGATGATCGCCCCGCAGTCGCGCACCCGCGCCACGCTGATGGCGTCGTGTTGCGCAACCTGCTCGGCGAACAGCGGTGAGCCCATCGTGGTGCGCAAACCGGCGGTGGCCGCCAGGTCTTTGACCGCCTGCGGCATGCCGTGCATCCAGCCTCGGGACTGGCCCCTGTCGAGTTGGCGATCACACTCGTCGGCCTCTGCCAGTAATGCCTCGGCCGGGCGCAGGGACACCAGCGCATTGACCTGTGGATTGAAGCGTTCGATCTGCGCCAGATACGCCTGCATCACCTCGCGACAGGACACCTGCCGCCCATGAATGGCTCGGGACAGCGCATCGGCGTCCATTTCAACAATCGGATTGCTGCTCAAGGTTTCACCCCAAGATTGAGTTCAACGGATCTTTTTGCCCGCGGTGCTTCTTGCATGCAGTAGGTGCCGAGCAACGTCAGCAAGCAGGCGAACAACACGTAGAACGATGGCGCCACCGGAGTCGCCAGGACCTTGCTCAGCCAAGTGACGATCAGCGGCGCGAACCCGCCGAAGACCATGACCGCGACGTTGTAAGCCACCGACACACCGGTGGAACGCACTTCGATGGGGAACTGCTCGGCCAGCGCGGTCGGAGCCGGGCCGAAGAAACCGCCGATCGCACTGCACAGCAACAGTTGCATCACCAGCAAACGCTCCACCGATGGCGCCGCCGCCACCCACACGTACAAGGGATAAACCATCAGGAAAAACGCCAGGGTGAAGGCCATCAACACCGGGCGCCGGCCGAGTCGGTCCGACAGTGCGCCAGACAACGGAATGATCACGGTCATCAGCGCCACCGCGAGCATTTGCACCAGCAACACCTGATCCAGCGGCAGGCCGAGATTCTTGTGGGCAAAGGTTGGCATGTTCACCAGCACCACGTAGAACGACACGGTCGCGCCACAGGCCAGGCCCATGGACACCAGAATGCTGCGCGTGTGTTCGCGGAGCACTTGCATCAGGCTTGGGCTCGCGCCTTTGGCCTGTTTGCGAGCTTCGAGAAACTCCTCCGGTTCCTCCATGTGCTTGCGAATCCACAGCCCGACCGGGCCGATCAGCAAACCCAGCACAAACGGAATCCGCCAGCCCCAGCTCTCCAGTGCCTCAGGGGACAGCAGGTGGGTGAACAATGCGACCATCGCCGCCCCGGAGAACACCGCCAGGCATTGCCCGACCAATTGCCACGAGCCGTACAAGCCCTTGCGATGCGCCGGTGCGCTTTCCACCAGGAACGCCGTGGCGCTGGCGTATTCGCCGCCCGTGGCGAAGCCTTGCAGCATCCGCGCGACCACGATCAACAGTGGCGCACCCATGCCGATAGCGGCGTAGTTCGGTGCAAACGCAATCAGTGCGATGGATACAGTCATCAGGCGAATGATCATCTGCATCGCCGCCTTGCGCCCTTTGCGGTCCGAATACATCCCCAGCAGGATGCCGCCCACCGGACGCATGAAGAAGCCGACGCCGAATGTCGCCAGGGCCATCAGCAAGGAGGCGTATTCGTCGTCAGAGGGGAAAAACTGCCGGGCGATGATGCTGGCCAGAAAGCCGTAAACGATGAAGTCATACCATTCCAGCGCGTTGCCGATAACCGCGGCGACCACCTGCCGGGTGCGCGAAACGCCTGTGCTCGAAGTCTGCATGGGGGAACTCTCCAAAAACCTGTTGGGTAACGGCGGGCACGGCAGCGCGCACCCGGTCCGGCGGCAGTAGAAAGTGAGGAAATCAGGCCGGCTTGAGCCAGCTCTCGGTCAGTGCGCCCCAGTACGCGGCACCGGTCAGCAGGATGTCGTCGTTGAAGTCATACGCGGGGTTGTGGACCATCGGCCGCGACACGCCATTGCCGATGAACAGGTAGGCGCCGGGGCAACGTTGCAGCATCCAGGCGAAGTCTTCGCTGCCCATGAGTTTGGGGGTATTGCCATCGACCGCATCGGCACCGACCAGATCAACGCCGACTTTCCTGGCGAATTCGGTTTCGGCTGCATGGTTGACCAGCACCGGGTAGGCCGGACGATGTTCGATGCGCGAACTGCAACCGAAACTCCGGGCCTGGGATTCGATGATTGCGCGCACGCGTTCGAGGGTCTGCTCGCGCACTTGGGCATTCAGTGCCCGCAAGCTCAGGCGCAGGATCGCCTGTTGTGGAATGACGTTGGCCGCCTCCCCCGCCTGCAACGCGCCCACCGTGACCACCGCCGCCTGTTGCGCATCGATGTTGCGCGCGACCACGGTCTGCAGGGCCATGACCACGCTGGCCGCCGCCACCAGCGGATCGACCGCCAGATGCGGCATCGAACCGTGGCCGCCGACACCTTCGATGGTCACGTTAAGCAAATCCTGCGAGGCCATCATCGGCCCCTCACGAAAACCCAAATGACCGGCGGGTAACCCCGGCATGTTGTGCATGCCGAACAGCGCATCGCAGGGGAAACGTTCGAGCAGGCCATCGGCAAGCATCGCTTCGGCACCGCCCTGGCCCTCTTCGGCAGGCTGGAAAATCAACGTCAGGGTGCCGTCGAACTGGCGTGTCGCCGCCAGGTAGCGCGCCGCGCCCAGCAGCATCGTGGTGTGGCCGTCATGCCCACAGGCGTGCATGCACCCCTGATGCTGGCTGCTGTAGGTTGCACCGGTGTTCTCGATGATCGGCAGTGCGTCCATGTCCGCCCGCAAACCGAGTCTGCGCGGGCTACTGCCATTACGCAGCACGCCTACTACACCGGTCTTGCCGATGCCGGTGTGCACCTCGTAGCCCCAATCTGCCAGCGATTTGGCCACCAGCGCCGAGGTGCGGTTTTCCTCGAAGCCGAGTTCCGGGTGGGCGTGGATGTCCTGGCGGGTGGCGTGCAGATCGCTGGCCACGTCGTTGAGCCAGGCAAGGATGTGCTGATATCGGGTCATGACGATTGTCCTCGGGCCGGGTGTAGTCCCGTTCTTGTTGTTCGCAGTGATTTCGCGACACGTCAAAGGCAGGTCGCGCTCACCGCCAGATAACCGCGAGTCGCGCGCCAGGACAATCGAATGTGGTTCCACAGAGTGGAACATGAAGGGATATCAGGGCTGCAAGCGGCAGCCCTGGCGCTCGCTGACCCACACCGCGCCGTTGCTGCGGCCCATGCCGCTGACCGTGACATGCTTGCCGGCCGGGTCATCGGTAAAGCCGCTGGCGGGCAGCCACTGTTTCACATAACCGTGGCAGTACTCGGTGTCATTGTTCATCACGTAGCGGCACGAACAGTATTCCTTGGCGGTGTAGGCGCTGATGATGTCGGGGAACGCCCACAGCGCCACCCGCTCGTGCCAGATCCAGCCGAGCAAGGCGATCAGCAGGCTCAGCAACAGGGAACTGACCGGTCGACGGCGTATGAAACCGGTCATGGCTGCACCTTCCCGGCAAAGGCCTTGAGCGCGAGGCTGAGCAATTCGTTGTGCCGATAACTGCCGTCGCGGTCATCGCCGTAGCGGACGATCACCAGCTGCTCACTGGGGATCACATACATCGCCTGCCCCCAATGCCCCAGTGCAGCGAAGGTATCGGCGGGGGCATCGGGCCAGGGTTGTGCCGCGCCCTCAACCGCTCGATTGAGCCACCACTGGCCGCCGGGGACGGCATCGTCTTCGTGGGCATGATAGTGAGCGAATGGCTCGCGGTTGAACGCCACCCAGTCCTTGGGGAGCAGTTGTTTTTCTCCCCAACGCCCCTCCCGGGCCATCAACAGACCGACCCGGGCCAGATCCCGAGCCGTCAGGTAGGCATAGGACGACGCGACGAACGTGCCGGTGGCATCGGTTTCCCAAACGACGCGGCGAATGCCCAGCGGTTCGAACACTGCAGTCCATGGATAGTCGGGATAGCGGTCGGGGCCGACGATGGTTTTCAGCGCGGCGGACAACAGGTTGCTGTCGCCGCTGGAGTAGCGGAATACCTGACCCGGCGCGGCGTACGCAGCATGCGCCGCAGTGAACGCGGCCATGTCGTGGTGCCCGCGGGTGTAGAGCATGGCCACCACCGAAGATTTCAGCGGGGCGTACTCGTAGTCTTCTTGCCAGTCCAGGCCCGAGGCCCAGTGCAGCAAGTCGGCCATGGTCATGTCGGGATGCTTTTGCAGGGGCGGATAAAACTTCGCCACCGGGTCGCCGAGTTTGAACAAGCCTTCGCCATAGGCCGCCCCGAGGACGGCGGCCATCAGGCTCTTGCTGATCGACCAGGTCAGGTGCGGCGTCTCGGCCGTCGTCGGGCCGGCATAGCGTTCGTAGAGCAACTGGCCGTCGCGGATCACCAGCAAGGCATCGGTGCGAATGCCCTGGCGAGTGCCGTCATCGCGGGACGGGAAGGCGTAGGCCTCCAAAGCTTGAAGCGCCGGACCGGTCGGCGTCGGGGCGGTCGGCCATTGCTCGGCGGGCCAGTACTCGGCCCGGGCCGTGAAGCTGAGCAACAGCAGGAAAATCAGGGACAAGCCTTGGGGCATGGCGGGGGCTCACAGGGAATAACCGGGTCAGCCTAGCCCAATTAAATGACACTCACGCGACCCTCGCAGGAGCTGCCGAAGGCTGCGATCTTTTGATCTTGCTTTAAAAACAAAGTCAAAAGATCGCAGCCTTCGGCAGCTCCTACAAGGATCGTCAAAGGCCTGCCAGTGCCTTGGCCAACCGCTTGCCCCTCGCCCCCGCGGCCAGATCCATCACCGCTTGATCGCGCTGCCACATCGCCGCCCAATCCGGGGCCCCACCGGCCAGGGCCTCATTCACCTCAGTCTTGAGCGCGTCAAACTGCGCGAACAACCCGCCAAGCACCACATGCCCGGCCAGACTGGTCGGTGGCTGGCGGCTGGTTTCCGCGCACCCTGCCAACAGCCCCAGCAGACGCAATTGCAAGGATTGCGGCCAGGCACAGTCCTGACCGACCCCATGCAGCCACGCCGTCATGGCACTCAGTACATAGATGTCTTCCAGCGTGCGGAACGGTTTGACGTACGCATCCCAGCCGTCCCCGGCGAGCAATTCGCACAAGGCATTATCCAGAAACAAGCGGCCGTGGCTGATGTCCGGCATCAACGGGATCGGCGCCAGTTTTTCCACCCGCACGCCCGGCTCATCGCGATAGATCACCGCCAGGCTCAAGCGCGGGTCGGCACCGGGCTCCTCGCTGCGTGCCGCCACCAGCAACCAGTCGGCGGCATCGCCGGCGGTGACGAAATCCTTGCGTCCGTTCAGGCGCAAACCGCTCAGGCGGGTCTGCATGTCGGCCGGGCGCAGGCTGCGCTGTTCGGTGGCGCACAACGCGCCGAGGCTCAGTGGCGCGCTCGGCCAGAGCATGCGCAATGCCGCTTGATACCCCACCAGAAACGCCAGCCCCGGCGTCGCCATCCGCCGCCCGCCCAGCACGGCCAATTCAAACGGCGTGACCGTGCCCAACTGCTGCAACAAGGTCGCGAAACCTTCGGCCAGGTCCGGGTTGGCGGGCAAGCGATCACGGCGGTTCAACAGGGTTTGCCAGGGCATAAGAGGCTCCTTGAGGGCTGTCATATAAGCATCACCAAAGCTTAATGGCGATGACACCGGGGCTACATAGCCTGACTTTGCACAACACGGCTAGACAAAGAAAGTCGATTCGCTGTAGCCCAAAGACGGGTGAGCAGCCCGCACGGAGATTCGCCATGACTCAGATCGCCCGTATCAGCGACACCGCCAACGAACGCCGCCTGCAAGCCGAACGCCTGGTGGGCGCCGAGGCGCTGCAGGAAGCCCAGGCCTTGCGTTTCAACGTGTTCAGCGGCGAATTCAACGCCAAGCTCAAGGGCGCTGAACTGGGTCTGGACATGGATGACTACGACGTCCACTGCGCCCACATCGGCGTGCGCGACTTGAACACCGGGCGCCTGGTGGCGACCACCCGCTTGCTCGACCACACGGCTGCCAGCAGCCTGGGCAAATTCTACAGCGAAGAAGAATTCAGCCTCCACGGCCTGGTGCACCTGCAAGGCCCGATCCTGGAAATCGGTCGTACCTGCGTCGACCCGGCCTACCGCAACGGCGGCACCATCGCCGTGCTCTGGGGCGAACTGGCCGAAGTCCTGAACCAGGGCGGCTACAGCTACCTGATGGGTTGCGCGAGCATTCCGATGCAGGATGGCGGCGTGCAGGCCCATGCGATCATGCAGCGTCTGCGCGAACGCTACCTGTGCACCGAACACCTGCGCGCCGAGCCGAAAAACCCGCTGCCAAGCCTGGACATCCCGTCCAACGTGATTGCCGAAATGCCCCCCCTGCTCAAGGCCTACATGCGCCTGGGCGCGAAGATCTGCGGCGAGCCGTGCTGGGACGAAGACTTCCAGGTCGCCGACGTGTTCATCCTGCTCAAGCGCGACGAACTCTGCCCGCGCTACGCCAAACACTTCAAGGCGGCTGTGTAATGAGCCGGTTGCGGGTGTACGCGCGAATCGCGCGAGTGCTGATGGTGGTGACGCTGGGCCTGGGCATGGCCAGTGTGTTTGGCGTATTCGAACGCCTGGGCCTGGCCCATTCGATGGCGCGTCGTCAGCGCTGGTCGCGATTTTTCATGGCCCGCCTGGGCAACGCCCTGCCCTTTGACGTGACCGTCCACGGCGAACTGCCGAAGACACCGATGCTCTGGGTCAGCAACCATGTGTCCTGGACCGACATTCCGCTGCTGGGCATGCTCACGCCGCTGTCGTTCCTGTCCAAGGCCGAAGTGCGCACCTGGCCGGTGGCCGGCTGGTTGGCGGCCAAGGCCGGCAGCCTGTTCATCCGTCGCGGCTCGGGTGACAGCCAGTTGATCCGCAAGCAGATGACCCGCCATCTGGAACAAGCCTACCCACTGCTGATGTTCCCGGAAGGCACCACCACCGATGGCCGTGCGCTGCGCACCTTCCATGGTCGCCTGCTGTCCGCCGCCATCGACTCCGAAGTGGCGCTGCAGCCGGTGGCGATCCGTTATGTGCGTGACGGCGAGCCTTGCGCGCTGGCGCCATTCATTGGCGACGATGATCTGCTGTCGCACCTGATGCGCCTGTTCGCCAATGACCGTGGCGGCGTGGAAATTCATCTGCTCAAGCCAATTGCTTGTGAAGGTCGGGAGCGCGCGGCACTGGCGTTCGAGGCGCAGCAGGCGGTGCAGAAGGCGTTGTTTGGTGAAGTGGCGAAACCGGCAGAACCACGGCGCACTGGCGAACTGATCGCCGCCTGATAGAAAAAGATCGCAGCCTTCGGCAGCTCCTGCACCGATCTCTGTAGGAGCTGCCGAAGGCTGCGATCTTTTGATTTGACTACATCCGCTGCTGCGCAAAATCCTGCAACTGCGGATAGAACAACCGAAAGTCCTCGCTCAACGGTTCATACAACTGCCGCAACTCCTGCATCGCCGCCGCCAGTTCCTCTGGCCGGGTCAGGCGCCGCGAGATTCCGCGCAACACCTGCTCCAGCACTTCGAATTCCTGATACGAGCCCAACCAGTCATTGGCCACCATGTGCGGCGCAATCTTCGCCAGCCGCTCCGGCAGCTGCCGCTCGCTGGACAGCACGCGGTACACGTCCGAAGTGAACAGTTCCAGCGGCCGGTCGGCGTACAGCCTCCAGTCCCGCGCCAGGCAATGGTCGAAAAACACGTCGAGCACGATCCCCGCATAGCGACGACGGGTCAGGGAGAAACGCGACAACGCGACATCCACAAGAGGATGGCGATCGGTGAACACGTCGATGCTGCGGTGTAACTGGATAGCCCCTTCGATGTCCGGAGCGAACTGCCCTTGCAGGCGTCCCTTGACGAAATCGCCATACAGACTGCCGAGCAATTGGCCGGGACGCTGGCCACCGAGGTGAAGATGTGCGAGATAGTTCATGGGCGCAGCTTAGCACTGCCCCCTTGTCTTGTTACACTCAACGTATCGTTATAACTCGATATACCGAAATGTGAGTTGGTCAGAGCCAAATCATATTTGTATATCGCGAAATACCGATTTAAAGTTCGCCTCATCGCGATATAGCGTTTTAAACATCACGAGCCCACATCATGACCATCAATCTCGACGAAATAATAAAAGCCCTGGCACACCCAGTACGGCGAGAAATCCTGCACTGGCTCAAGGACCCGACCGTCGAATTTCCCGACCAGTCCCACAGCAACGAGCACGGCGTTTGCGCCGGGCAGATCGATCAACGTTGCGGCCTGTCGCAGTCCACGGTGTCGGCACACCTGGCGACCCTGCAACGCGCCGGCCTGATCAGCAGCCGCAAAGTCGGCCAGTGGCATTTTTTCAAACGCAATGAGGAAACCATTCAGGAGTTCCTCAAAACCTTCAGTAAAGAGCTCTGACCCTGTGGGGGCGTTCTCAATTGATTTTCACATAACGCCGGGAAAACCAATTGAGAACGCCCCCAAGTCAGTCAGCCGAAAAGGAATCAGACATGCCCCTCTCGCTACTCATCCTGGCCTTGAGTGCCTTCGCCATCGGCACCACCGAGTTCGTCATCATGGGCCTGCTGCCCAACGTGGCGGCTGACCTCGGTGTGTCGATTCCCGGTGCCGGCTGGCTGGTGACCGGTTACGCCCTGGGCGTGGCCATCGGCGCGCCGTTCATGGCGCTGGCCACCGCCAGGCTGCCGCGCAAGGCCGCCCTGGTGGCGTTGATGGGCATCTTCATTATCGGCAACCTGCTCTGCGCAGTGGCCGGCGACTACAACGTGCTGATGTTTGCCCGTGTGGTCACCGCCCTGTGCCACGGTGCCTTCTTCGGCATCGGTTCGGTGGTGGCTGCCGGCCTGGTGCCTGCGAACAAGCGTGCCTCGGCCGTGGCCCTGATGTTCACCGGCCTGACCCTGGCCAACGTCCTCGGCGTACCGCTGGGCACCGCCCTCGGCCAGGAAGCCGGCTGGCGTTCGACCTTCTGGGCCGTGACCGTGATCGGTGTGATTGCGCTGATCGGTCTGATCCGCTTCCTGCCGGCCAAGCGCGATGAAGAAAAACTCGACATGCGCGCCGAACTGGCTGCACTCAAGGGCGCTGGCATCTGGCTGTCCCTGAGCATGACGGCACTGTTCGCCGCCTCGGTGTTCACCCTGTTCACCTACGTCGCGCCACTGCTGGGCGAAGTCACTGGCGTCTCGCCCCGTGGCGTGACCTGGACCCTGATGCTCATCGGCCTGGGCCTGACAGTGGGCAACATCATCGGCGGCAAGCTGGCCGATAAAGGCATGGCCGCGACCCTGATCGGTGTGTTCGTGACCATGGCCGTGGTGTCCACCGTGCTGACCTGGACCAGCGTCGCCCTGATCCCGACCGAAATCACCCTGTTCCTCTGGGCCACTGCGTGCTTCGCCGCCGTACCGGCGCTGCAAGTGAACGTGGTGACGTTCGGCAAAGCCGCACCGAACCTGGTGTCGACCCTGAACATCGGCGCTTTCAACATCGGCAACGCCCTGGGCGCCTGGGTCGGCGGCAGTGTGATCGCCCATGGCTTCGGCCTGACCAGCGTGCCGCTCGCCGCAGCCGTACTGGCGGTACTCGCCCTGCTGGTGACCCTGATTACTTTCCGCCAGAGCGGCAATCCCGATCTGGCACCTGCTACCCACTAATCACCTGAAACCTCACGAGGGTTGTACTTCATGACGACTATTTTCGATCCAATCAAACTGGGCGACCTCGAGTTGGCCAACCGCATCATCATGGCGCCCCTGACCCGCTGCCGCGCCGACGAAGGCCGCGTACCCAACGCGCTGATGGCCGAGTACTACGTGCAGCGTGCGTCCGCCGGGCTGATCCTCAGCGAGGCGACTTCGGTGACACCGATGGGCGTCGGCTACCCGGATACCCCGGGCATCTGGTCCAACGATCAGGTACGTGGCTGGTCCAACGTGACCAAGGCCATCCATGGCGCGGGCGGCAAGATCTTCCTGCAGTTGTGGCACGTGGGTCGCATTTCCCACGGCTTGTACCTGAACGATGAAGCCCCGGTCGCCCCGAGTGCCATCCAGCCCAAGGGCCACGTCAGCCTGGTTCGTCCGCTGGCCGACTTCCCTGTTCCGCGCGCCCTGGAAACCGCTGAAATCGCCGACATCGTCGACGCTTACCGCGTCGGTGCCGAGAACGCCAAGGCCGCCGGCTTCGACGGTGTGGAAATCCACGCCGCCAACGGCTACCTGCTCGACCAGTTCCTGCAAAGCAGCACCAACCAGCGCACCGACAACTATGGCGGCTCCCTGGAAAACCGCGCCCGCCTGCTGTTGGAAGTGACTGACGCCGCCATCGAAGTCTGGGGCGCCGGCCGTGTAGGTGTGCACCTGTCGCCACGCGCCGACCTGCATGACATGGGCGACGACAACCTGGCCGAAACCTTCACCTACGTTGCTAGCGAACTGGGCAAGCGTGGCATCGCCTTCATCTGCTCGCGCGAGAAAGAAGGTGCCGACAGCCTCGGCCCACAACTCAAGGAAGCCTTCGGCGGCCCTTACATTGCCAACGAGCGTTTCACCAAGGACAGCGCCAACGCGTTGCTCGCCAGCGGCAAGGCCGATGCAGTTGCCTTCGGCGTCCCCTTCATCGCCAACCCGGACCTGCCGGCACGCTTGAAGGCCGACGCACCGCTTAACGAAGCGCGCCCGGAGCTGTTCTATGCCCAGGGTCCGGTTGGTTACATCGACTATCCGACGCTGTAAGCGGCAGCCATTGAAACGCAAAAGCCCCGACTCGAAAGAGCCGGGGCTTTTTTGTACCTGATGGTTCAACACTATCCACTGTGGGAGCGGCGGTGCGGCGATCCGACTTGCCCGCTCCCACAAGGTCTGGATAGGTTTCTCACCATCTCGACACAAATTCCCTACAAAATACTGAGCTTGCTACCTGTCATCGCGCCAAGGGTGCGTATATAAAAGCACCCCATTAATAAACATCGCGCGCTGACACACGTGGGCCCGATTACGAATTTTGTTTCATTTGCGCAGGCTGGGGCTCAAGCGCAGCATGTCCAGCCCGGTATCGACCCATCGTTCGGCTTCGGTGTGCAATTCAAAACTGTCGGGGGCCAGCAACCACTGGTACAGGATGCCATCAATGTATGCATGCAAGCTGATCGCGGCGCGAGCGGTGTCGAGGTTTTCCGGCAACTGCCCTCGATTGACGGCATTGCTCAGGGCCAGACCGATTCGCACGTTGCATTCGAGGCTGGCTGACACACGCTGCTGGCGCAGGTCGCACATTTCATCGGTGAATTCGCACTTATGAAAAAGAATCTCATTGATACGTCGGGTTTTCGGGTCCAGCGCAATTTGATGAAACAAATGAATCAACAGCTTGCGCATGCAGCCCAGGGGATCGAGTTCGTCTTCACTCTCGCTGGCCTTGGCCATTTCTTCCAGCGGCTCATGCAAGGTGTCGAGCATGGCCTGCACCAGGTCCGCCTTGTTGCTGAAATGCCAGTAAATGGCCCCACGAGTGACGCCGGCCAGGGTGGCGATGTCCGCCAGGGTCGTACGCGCCACGCCTCGCTCGTAAAAGGCCTTTTCGGCCGCCACGAGAATTTGCGCGCGGGTTTCCTGAGCTTCCTCTTTGGTACGACGGACCATGGCAGTACAACCTCAATCAGGGTGCTTCAGCGATGTCTGAATATCAGCTGAATAAAAGTGGGGCGAACGTTCTGGGGGTTCGTCCCCGGCCTACAATTCCAACCTTTCAACGGCTTGTGTAACGGCTTCTGTAACGACGTGGATACGCAGCCCGGGTATTTACAAACAGCCATGTACGTAAGTATATTACTTAGCAAGCTACTTATCCACTCGGCAACCATATTTCAACCTTCCACCTTTCTAGTGCGCACGTTGCGCGCCTGACCCGAGGATTTTCATGCAATTCAAGCCAGCTGTTACCGCTCTGGTCGCCGCCGTCGCCCTGGCATCGCTGCTCAGCGGATGCAAAAAGGAAGAGGCAGCACCGGCCGCCCCACCCCCTCAGGTCGGCGTCGTGACTCTGCAACCGCAATCATTCACCCTGACCTCCGATCTGCCCGGCCGTACCAGTGCGTTCCGCATTGCCGAAGTCCGTCCTCAGGTCAACGGCATCATTCTCAAGCGCCTGTTCAAGGAAGGCAGCGACGTCAAGGCCGGCCAGCAGCTCTATCAGATCGATCCGTCGGTCTATGAAGCGACATTGAAAAGCGCCGAAGCCAACCTGCGCTCGACCAAATCGATTTCCGACCGCTACAAGCAACTGGTCGACGAGCAGGCTGTAAGCCGTCAGGAATACGACACCGCCGTGGCCAACCGCCTGCAATCGGAAGCCGCACTGCAAACCGCACAGATCAACGTGCGCTACACCAAGGTCTATGCCCCGCTGACCGGCCGCATCGGCCGCTCCTCGGTGACCGAAGGCGCGCTGGTCAGCAATGCCCAGGTTGATGCGATGGCGGTGATTCAGCAAATCGACCCAATCTACGTCGACGTGACGCAGTCTTCGGTCGAGCTGTTGCAGCTGCGCCGCGAGCTGGAAAGCGGTCGCCTGCAAAAAGCCGGCGACAACGCGGCCTCGGTCAAGCTGACCCTGGAAGACGGCAGCGATTACAAGCTGGACGGCAAGCTGGAATTCTCCGAAATCTCGGTTGACCAGACCACCGGCTCCGTCACCCTGCGCGCCATTTTCCCGAACCCTGACCACACCCTTCTGCCTGGCATGTTCGTGCACGCCAAGTTGCTGGCCGGTGTGAACAGCGCGGCGATCCTGGCCCCGCAGCAAGGCGTGACCCGCGACCTCAAGGGCACCCCGACCGCTCTGGTTGTCGGCCCGGACAACAAGGTCGAACTGCGTCAACTCAAGGCCAACCGCACCGTCGGCAACCAGTGGCTGATCGAAGACGGCCTGAAGGCCGGCGATCGCCTGATCACCGAAGGTCTGCAATTCGTCAAACCCGGCATCGAAGTCAAGGCCAGTGAAGCGACCAACGTAGCCGTAAAGAGCCCGGCCCCCGCTCAGACAGCTGATAAAGCCTCTGGCGGAAAAGGGGAGTAAACCATGTCGAGATTTTTTATCGACCGTCCGATTTTCGCCTGGGTAATTGCCCTGGTGATCATGTTGGTCGGGGCACTATCGATCCTGCGGTTACCGATCAACCAGTACCCGAGCATTGCGCCTCCGGCGATCGCCATTTCCGTGACTTACCCGGGTGCTTCGGCACAAACGGTACAGGACACCGTGGTTCAGGTGATCGAGCAACAGCTCAACGGTATCGACAATCTGCGTTATGTCTCGTCGGAAAGTAACTCCGACGGCACCATGACCATTACCGCGACCTTCGAGCAAGGCACCAACTCCGACACCGCACAGGTTCAGGTGCAGAACAAGCTGAACCTGGCCACCCCGCTGCTGCCGCAGGAAGTGCAACAGCAAGGTATCCGCGTCACCAAGGCGGTGAAGAACTTCCTGCTGGTGATCGGCGTGGTGTCGCGTGACGGCAGCATGACCAAGGACGACTTGTCCAACTACATCGTGTCGAACATGCAAGACCCGATTTCGCGGACCGCGGGTGTCGGCGACTTCCAGGTGTTCGGTTCGCAGTACGCCATGCGTATCTGGCTCGACCCGGCCAAGTTGAACAAATACAACCTGACCCCGATCGACGTAAAAACCGCCATCGCGGCGCAAAACGTCCAGGTCTCGTCCGGTCAGCTCGGCGGCCTGCCTGCCCTGCCCGGCACCCAGTTGAACGCGACGATCATCGGCAAGACCCGCCTGCAGACCGCGGAGCAATTCGACAAGATCCTGCTCAAGGTCAACAAGGACGGCTCCCAGGTTCGCCTCAAAGATGTTGCCGAAGTCGGTCTGGGTGGCGAGAACTACAGCATCAACGCCCAGTTCAACGGCGCCCCGGCTTCCGGCCTGGCGGTGAAACTGGCCACCGGTGCCAACGCGCTCGATACCGCCAAGGCCCTGCGCGCGACCATCGACAGCCTCAAGCCCTTCTTCCCGCAAGGGATGGAAGTGGTGTTCCCGTACGACACCACGCCGGTGGTGACCGAGTCGATCAAAGGTGTGGTTCACACCCTGGTCGAAGCGATCGCGCTGGTGTTCCTGGTGATGTTCCTGTTCCTGCAAAACTTCCGCGCCACCGTGATCACCACGATGACCGTGCCGGTGGTATTGCTCGGTACATTCGGGATCCTCGCGGCCGCCGGTTTCAGCATCAACACCCTGACCATGTTCGGTATGGTGCTGGCCATCGGCTTGCTGGTGGACGACGCCATCGTCGTGGTGGAAAACGTCGAACGGGTGATGAGCGAAGAAGGCCTGTCACCGAAAGAAGCCACCAAGAAGTCCATGGGTCAGATCCAGGGCGCACTGGTCGGTATCGCCCTGGTGTTGTCGGCGGTTCTGCTGCCAATGGCGTTCTTCAGCGGTTCCACCGGTGTGATCTACAAGCAGTTCTCGATCACCATCGTTTCGGCCATGGCCCTGTCGGTACTGGTTGCGTTGATCTTCACCCCGGCGCTCTGCGCCACCATGCTCAAGCCGATTCCGAAAGGCGAGCACGGCGTACCCAAGCGTGGTTTCTTTGGCTGGTTCAACCGCAATTTCGACCGCGGCGTTCGCGGCTACGAACGCGGTGTAGGCAATATCCTGCAGCGCAAGATCCCGTACCTGCTGGCGTACCTGCTGATCGTGGTGGGCATGATCTGGCTGTTCACCCGCATTCCGACGGCGTTCCTGCCGGAAGAAGACCAGGGTGTACTGTTCGCCCAGGTGCAAACCCCGGCCGGCTCCACAGCCCAGCGTACCCAGGTGGTCGTGGATGAAATGCGTGAATTCCTGCTGCGCCCGGGCAAGGATGGCGGCGAAGGCGATGCGGTGAACTCGGTGTTTACCGTGACAGGTTTCAACTTCGCCGGCCGTGGCCAGAGTTCGGGTATGGCGTTCATCATGCTGCGTCCGTGGGACGAACGTAACGCCGACAACAACGTGTTCAAGGTGGCGGCCCGTGCCCAGCAGCACTTCTTCACCTTCCGCGATGCCATGGTGTTCGCCTTTGCACCACCGGCGGTACTGGAGTTGGGTAACGCCACCGGTTTCGACGTGTTCCTGCAGGACCGCGCCGGTATCGGTCACGAAAAACTGATGGAAGCGCGCAATCAGTTCCTTGGCATGGCCGCACAAAGCAAGATCCTGTCTCAGGTGCGTCCGAACGGCCTGAACGACGAACCGCAATACCAACTGGAAATCGATGACGAGAAGGCCAGTGCCCTGGGCATTACCATCGCCGACATCAACAACACCCTGTCGATTGCCCTGGGCAGTAGCTACGTCAACGACTTCATCGACCGTGGTCGGGTGAAGAAGGTTTACGTGCAAGGCCAGCCAGGCTCTCGAATGGGCCCTGAAGACTTGCAGAAGTGGTACGTGCGCAACGCCCAGGGAACCATGGTGCCGTTCTCGGCATTCGCCAAAGGCGAGTGGATCTACGGTTCGCCGAAACTGGCCCGTTACAACGGCGTGGAAGCGATGGAAATCCTCGGCGCCCCGGCACCGGGTTACTCCACCGGCGAAGCCATGCTCGAAGTCGAAGCCATTGCCAAGAAATTGCCAGCTGGTGTCGGTATTTCCTGGACCGGCCTGTCGTACGAGGAACGTCTGTCCGGCTCGCAAGCGCCGGCGCTGTACGCCCTGTCGCTGCTGATGGTGTTCCTGTGCCTGGCGGCGCTGTATGAAAGCTGGTCGATTCCGATCGCGGTGATGTTGGTGGTACCGCTGGGGATCATCGGTGCACTGATGGCCACCAGCCTGCGCGGTTTGTCCAACGACGTGTATTTCCAGGTAGGCCTGTTGACGACTATCGGCCTGGCGGCGAAAAACGCCATTCTGATTGTCGAATTTGCAAAGGAACTGCACGAACAGGGGCGTAGCCTGCGCGACGCGGCAATCGAAGCCTGCCGCATGCGTCTGCGACCGATCATCATGACCTCCCTCGCCTTCGTTCTGGGTGTGGTACCACTGGCGATATCCACGGGCGCAGGTTCGGGTAGCCAGCATGCAATCGGTACCGGCGTGATCGGCGGTATGATCACGGCCACTGTGCTGGCGATCTTCTGGGTCCCGCTGTTCTTCGTCACCGTGTCGTCCATTGGCCAGCGTAAGATTGCCGACCCGGATGACGCTACTGAAACTCCTAAAGAGGCTGGCTAATGAGCAAGTCGCTACTCTCCCTGGCAGTCGCCGCCTTCGTGCTCGGTGGCTGCTCGCTGATACCAGATTATCAGCAGCCTGAAGCACCGGTGGCGGGGCAATACCCGCAGGGCCCGGCGTATTCGCCGGCCCAGGCACCGGCGCAAACGGCAGCCGAGCAGGGCTGGAAGCAGTTTTTCCACGACCCGGCGCTGCAACAGCTGATCCAGGTCGCCCTGGAAAACAACCGTGACCTGCGTGTCGCGGCCCTGAACATCGACGCCTTTGCGGCTCAGTACCGCATCTCCCGCGCCGACCTGTTCCCGGCCGTTTCGGCCAACGGCACCGGCAGCCGTCAGCGCCTTCCGGCTAACGCGTCGCAGACCGGCGAAGCCGGCATCACCAGTTCCTACTCCGCAACGGTTGGCGTCAACGCCTACGAACTCGACCTGTTCGGCCGGGTTCGCAGCCTGAACGAGGAAGCGTTGCAGAAGTACTTCGCCACCGAAGAAGGCCGGCGCAGCACGCAGCTCAGCCTGGTGGCCAGCGTCGCCAACGCCTACCTGACCTGGCAGGCCGACAAGGAACTGCTGAAAGTCACCCAGGACACCCTCGCCGCGTTCGAGGAGAGCTACAAGCTCACCGCGCGCAGCAACGAAGTGGGGGTCGCCTCGGCCCTGGACCTGGCGCAGTCGCGGACCTCGGTGGAGAACGCCCGTGCGCAACTGGCCCGTTACACCCGCCAGGTCGCCCAGGATGAAAACAGCCTGGTACTGCTGTTGGGTACCGGCGTCCCGGCCAACCTGCCAGCGGCCAAACCGTTGAACGACGATCTGTTGGCCGAAGTACCGGCCGGCCTACCGTCGGACTTGCTGCAACGTCGTCCGGACATCCTCCAGGCCGAGCACAACCTCAAGGCGGCCAACGCCAACATCGGCGCGGCACGGGCAGCGTTCTTCCCGAGCATCAGCCTGACCGCCAACGCCGGGACCCTGAGCCCGGACCTGTCCGGCCTGTTCAAGGGCGGTTCGGGTACCTGGCTGTTCCAGCCGCAGATCAACCTGCCGATCTTCAACGCCGGCAGCCTGCGCGCCAGCCTGGATTACTCGAAGATCCAGAAAGACATTGGTGTGGCGAACTACGAGAAGTCCATTCAAACGGCCTTCCAGGAAGTCGCCGACGGCCTGGCCGCACGCGGGACCTACACCGATCAGGTACAGGCACAGCGTAATCTGGTCAGCGCCAACCAGGACTACTACCGCCTGGCCGAGCGTCGTTATCGCATCGGTGTCGACAGCAACCTGACGTTCCTCGATGCCCAGCGTCAGCTGTTCAACTCCGAACAGAATCTGATTACCGATCGCCTGGCGCAACTGATCAGTCAGGTCAACCTGTACAAGGCACTGGGTGGTGGCTGGAACGAACAGACGGCGAAGAACGAGCCGTTGAAGGAAGAAGCGCCGAAGATGAAGTATTTCTGATTAATTAGCGCCAAAAAAAGCCGCATCGTGGGACAGAGTTGTCTCGAGATGCGGCTTTTTTACGCCTACAACTTACCCCAGAAAGTTTGCCACCGACTATAAACTCCAAACCGTACATATACGAGTCGAAAGAACGACTTATTCCTGAAGATTGACCACAAAATTCGTGCAATAAAAATCAATCTCCTTTTTATCTTCACGATCCCAGTTAGAAACAGTAAATCTGAAAGAACCTTCAATTGATTGGGAGTCAAGAGATCTGATTGTAAGCGTTCCTTCGGGAACCGTACGGGGATAGATTGTGAGCCCTGCCCGGTCGAACCGCGCATCCACGTCCTTAAGCCCATGCGATATCGTGTATAGCTTTCCTACCTCCAGGTCATCACCGCTGAGGCGCACTTCCGTTCCCTCATATTCACCTTCACCCTTGGCGAGCAGGAAAAAAGAGGGGGTATCCTTGTTCTGATAGAAATACATCTTTCGAAGCTGAATCTCTGTTCCCGGAGCATCACTGGGCTGATCAACGCGAAGGGTCGCATTTACTCTTCCGCGCCGTTCAGGAACCCCCTGATACTCCAATAACCTTTGCGCTTGCTTTTTCTCATCGCCAATCCACTCATCTTCCGAATTGATGATATTTTTAGCCTCTATGGAACTCATCGTTCTTACTCCCACTGTAAAAATAGAAACAGAAAATCCCATCACAGCAAAAGCAAGCTAAACCCTAAGCTCTATACGAACAACTGACATATATGACAGGTTGACATTCAGCTCATTTATATGGATTTTGAACGGTTTGCCTCTCCAATTAACCGTTCAACTTTTTCAGATTTGAGCCAACACTATTGCCGACCGGAGCGAGGTGACGGGAGAGATGTGAATGCTGCCGGTTCTCCTGGAAAAGCCTGGGTCAAAAGATCGCAGCCTTCGGCAGCTCCTACATTGATCATTTAAGCCGCCGGAACCTGCATTTTTTGATTCTTTGTCGTTCGATAATCGCCCATAACCTGCTTTCAGCAATTGAACCATCCTGTACATTCCACGCACCATCCGAACCACAAAACCAATAACAACAGGTTCGACACCATGCCCCCGCGCCCTGCCCTCTCCGGCTGATTCGCTTCGCTTTTCATGATTTCGACTGTTCGTCTGCAACCCCGGGTTGCGGCATTACCCCGTTTCATTCCCAAGAATTAGAGAGACCCGAGCCCATGACGCCTTCTCCCGCGCCGTACTTCGTTCCCAGCCTGATCGCCATTGCCCTGGCCTGCGCGGCCCTGCCCGCCAGCGCCGAGGAATCGGGTTTTGTCGAGGGCGCCAAGGTCAACCTGAACCTGCGCAACTTCTACATCAATCGCAACTTCACCAACCCGACCAAGGCCCAGAGCAAGGCTGAGGAGTGGACGCAAAGTTTCATCCTCGACGCCAAGTCCGGGTTCACCCAGGGCACCGTAGGTTTCGGCATGGATGTGCTGGGCTTGTATTCGGTGAAGCTCGATGGCGGCAAAGGCACCGGCGGGACGCAACTGCTGCCGCTGGACCATGACGGCCGCCCTGCCGACAACTTCGGCCGCACCAACGTGGCGTTCAAGGCGAAGCTGTCGCAGACCGAAATCAAGGTTGGGGAATGGATGCCGGTACTGCCAATCCTGCGTTCCGACGATGGTCGTTCGCTGCCGCAAACCTTCCGCGGCGGCCAGATCACGTCGAAGGAAATTGATGGCCTGACGCTCTACGGCGGCCAGTTCCGTCAGAACAGCCCGCGCGACGACAGCAGCATGAGCGACATGTCGATGACCGGCAAAGCCGCGTTCACCTCCGATCGTTTCAACTTCGAGGGCGGCGAGTACGTTTTCAATGACAAGCGCACTCAGATTGGTGTGTGGAACGCCGAGCTCAAGGACATCTACAGCCAGCAGTTCGTCAACCTGATCCACAGCCAACCGCTTGGTGACTGGACCCTGGGCGCCAACCTGGGTTTCTTCTACGGTAAGGATGACGGCAGCGCCCGGGCCGGTGAGCTGGACAACAAAACCCTGTACGGGTTGTTCTCGGCCAAATACGGCGGCCACACCTTCTACGTCGGCCTGCAGAAACTCACCGGCGACAGCGCCTGGATGCGGGTCAACGGCACCAGCGGCGGCACCCTGGCCAACGACAGTTACAACTCCAGCTACGATAATGCCCGGGAGAAATCCTGGCAGGTGCGCCACGACTACAACTTCGTCTCCCTCGGCATTCCTGGCCTGACCCTGATGAACCGCTATATCAGCGGCGACAATGTGCACACCGGCAGCGTCACCGACGGCAAGGAATGGGGACGTGAATCGGAACTGGGCTACACCGTGCAGAGCGGCGTGCTGAAAGACCTGAATCTGAAATGGCGCAACTCGACCATGCGCCGGGATTACAGCAACAACGAGTTCGATGAGAACCGGTTGATCATCAGCTATCCGATCAGCCTGCTGTAAAATCAAAAGATCGCAGCCTGCGGCAGCTCCTACAGGGGTTCACACCCTCCTGTAGGAGCGGCCGCAGGCTGCGATCTTTTTTAAGCCCTAACCTATTCCCGCGACTCGACCCCCAACTCATCCCACACCGACTCGGCCAGGTGGAAGGTCGCATTGGCCGCCGGAATGCCGCAGTAGATGGCGCTCTGCATGATCACTTCCTTGATCTCGCCACGGCTCACGCCGTTGTTGGCGGCGGCGCGCAGGTGCAGTTTGAGCTCGCCCTCGCGGTTCATGCCGATCAGCATGGCGATGGTGATCAGGCTGCGGGTATGGCGCGGCAGGCCCGGACGGGTCCAGATGTCGCCCCAGGCGTGGCGGGTGATCATCTCCTGAAACTCCGAGTTGAACTCGGTCAGGGTCGTCAGGCTGCGGTCGACATGCGCGTCTCCAAGGACCGCGCGACGGACCTTCATACCCTCGTCATAACGTTGTTTTTCGTCCACGGAAATCCCCTCAATCAGCCGACAGAAACGCCAGCACGCGCTCGCTGAACGCATCGCCTGCCTGGACGTTGGACAAATGCGCGGCGTAGAACTCGGCGTACTCGGCCCCGCGCACATGCTCTTGAATGAAATGCCCACCGGATGGCGGCGTCACCGCATCTTCGGTCCCGGCAATCACCAGCAACGGCGCCTTGATCGAGGACAACCGATCGCGGAAATCGGCATCACGCACCGCCGCGCAATTGGCCGCATAGCCTTCGGGCGAAGTGGCCGCGAGCATGTCGGTAATCTGCTTGGCCGCCGCCGGGTTGGCGGCAGAGAAGTCCGGAGTGAACCAGCGGGCAATCGAGGCATCGCGCAAGGCAACCATGGCCGCCTGACCATCACGCAGGACCATTTCGATACGCGGGTTCCACACGGACGGATCGCCGATTTTCGCCGCGGTGTTGCACACGATCAGCTTGTTCAGGCGCTCGTCGGCATTGATCCCCAACCACTGGCCAATCAGCCCGCCCATGGACAAGCCGCAGAAATGCGCGCGCTCGATGTGCAACGCATCCAGCAAGGCGAGCACGTCGCGGCCCAGTTGCTCGATGCTGTAAGGCCCCGGGGTCACCAATGACTGGCCATGACCGCGAGTGTCAAAACGCAACACGCGAAAATGCTCGGAGAACGCCGGGATTTGCGCGTCCCACATGTGCAGGTCGGTGCCCAAGGAGTTGGACAGCACCAGCACCGGCGCATCGACCGGTCCATCCAGTTGATAATGCAGTTCGCCCTCGGCGAGTTGTACAAAAGCCACAGCAATTCTCCTTCAGGCAGTCAATGCAGAATGTTCGGCCACCGCCCGCTCGACCCAGGTTTGGGCCTGGCCGAGGTAATGGGCAGGGTCCAGCAGATGATCGAGTTCAGCCGCCGACAGTTCGGCGGTCACTTGCGGTTCGTCGCCGAGCACCGCACGCAGGTGACGTTGTTCGGCCACCGCGCGTTTGCAGCAGCGTTCGAGCAGATGGTGTGCGGTATCGCGGCCAACCCGTTGGGCGAGGACAATACTCACCGCTTCGGCGAGCACCAGGCCCTGGGTCAGATCGAGGTTGTGCGCCATGCGCCCGGCATCCACTTCCAGCCCCTGGGCGATCAGCAACGCTTGCTGCAGGCTGCCCGAGACCAGGCAGCAAATCTCCGGCAGGGTTTCCCACTCGGCATGCCACAGGCCGAGACTGCGCTCGTGTTCCTGAGGCATGGCGCTGAACAATGTCGAGAGCAAACCGGGTACACGCGTCGCCGCGCCGATCAACACCGCCGCGCCCACCGGATTGCGCTTGTGCGGCATGGTCGAGGAGCCGCCCTTGCCCGGCGCCGAAGGTTCGAACACTTCGGCGGCTTCGGTTTGCATCAGCAGGCTGACGTCGCGACCCAGCTTGCCGAGACTGCCGGCGATCAACCCGAGCACCGCGCCGAACTCCACCACCCGATCGCGCTGGGTGTGCCACGGTTGCTCGGGCAAGGTCAGTTGCAGCTCTTCGGCCAGCGCCTGGGCAATCGGCATGGCCTGCTCGCCAAGTGCCGCGAGGGTGCCGGACGCACCGCCGAATTGCAGCACCAGCAGACGCGGTTTCAATTCGGCCAGGCGCTGGCGACTGCGGGTCACGGCGCCCAGCCAACCGGCGACTTTCATGCCGAGGGTCACCGGCGTCGCATGCTGCAACCAGGTGCGCCCGGCCAATGGCGTAGCCACATATCGTTCGGCCTGCGTCGCAAGGGTTTGCCCAAGTTGCGCCAGATCGCTTTCGATCAACTCCAGCGCACGACGCAATTGCAGCACCAGGCCGCTATCCATCACATCCTGGCTGGTCGCCCCCAGATGCACGTAACGCTCGGCTTCGGCATTCTGCGCAGCGATCTGCTTGCCCAGCGCCTTGACCAACGGAATCGCTGAGTTACCCGCCGTGGCAATCGCCTCGCCCAACGCCGCAAAGTCGTAGAGCCCGGCTCTGCAAGCCGCTTGGATCGGCGCGACAGCACTCGCCGGAATCAACCCGACCCGCGCTTCGGCCCGGGCCAGTGCCGCTTCAAAATCGAGCATGGCCTGGACCCGCCCCTGATCGCAGAACACGTCACGCATATCGCGGGCAGTGAAATAGGCATCGAACAATTGATTGCCCGGTCGCTGGTTCATAAACAATTCCTGGAAGCGCGGGCCGCTACAGCCCGCGCGAGAAAATCAAAGATCGTGATGCAGATACTTTGCCTGTTTCGGCAGACGCAGGCTGAACAGGAAGGCTATCGCCATCATCACCGTCACGTACCAGTAGAAGGAGTTTTCCATGCCCACGGCCTTGAGGCTCAAGGCCACATACTCCGCCGAACCACCGAAGATCGCATTCGCCACCGCATACGCCAGGCCGACACCCAATGCACGCACCTCCGGCGGAAACATCTCGGCTTTCACCAGGCCACTGATCGAGGTGTAGAAACTGACGATTGCCAGCGCCAGGGTAATCAGCACAAAGGCCAGGAACGGACTGCTGACACTTTTCAGGCTCAACAGGATCGGCACGGTGCACAGTGTGCCGAGGGCGCCGAACCAGAGCATCGAGTTACGCCGGCCGATCTTGTCGGCGAGCATGCCGAAGACCGGTTGCATGCACATGTAGAGGAACAGCGCGCCGGTCATGATGTAGCTGGCGGTCTTGGCCGGCATGCCGGCGGTATTCACCAGGTACTTCTGCATGTACGTGGTGAAGGTGTAGAAAATCAGCGAGCCACCGGCGGTGTAGCCGAGTACGGTGATGAACGCTGCCTTATGGTCGCGAAACAACGCGCTGATGCTGCCCGCGTCCTTGTTTTCGCGCATTTCCTTGCTGGAGGTTTCTTTCAGCGAACGACGCAAATACAGCGAAACCAGCGCCGCCATGGCACCAACCACGAAGGGAATCCGCCAACCGTAGGCACGCAACTCCTCTTCACTGAGGAACTGTTGCAGGATCACTACCACCAATACCGCCAGCAGTTGCCCGCCAATCAGCGTCACGTACTGGAACGATGCGAAGAAACCGCGCTGCCCCTTGAGGGCGACTTCACTCATGTAGGTGGCGGTGGTGCCGTACTCGCCACCTACCGACAGGCCCTGGAGCAAACGCGCAAACAGCAACAGGACTGGCGCCCAGATCCCGATGCTGCTGTAGGTCGGCAGGCAAGCGATAAGCAACGAGCCGAAACACATCATCAGAATCGAGATCAACATCGAATTCTTGCGCCCGTGCTTGTCTGCCAACCGACCGAAAATCCAGCCACCGATCGGTCGCATCAGGAACCCGGCGGCAAACACGCCCGCGGTATTGACCAACTGCACCGTGGGGTTGTCGGAGGGGAAAAAGGCCGGCGCGAAATAAAGCGCACTGAAGGCGTAGACGTAAAAGTCGAACCATTCGACCAGATTACCGGACGAGGCACCGACAATGGCGAAGATCCGCTTGCTGCGCTCCTCACCGGTATATAGCGGTTGTGTAGCGGTGGTCGTTGTCATTGTTTTCTACTCAATGGGGACAGTGAGAGTCTAGACATACTTTGCAACAGTCCCGTTCCACACAAAAGATCGCAGCCTGCGGCAGCTCCTACAAAGGCATGGGCTGCGATCTTTTGATCTGGATCTTAATAATCGAAGAACACCGTCTCCGCATCAGTGCCTTGCAGAATCACATTCCACTGATAAACACCCGACGCATCCTTCCTGGCCAGCAAGGTACCGCGACGCTCGGCCGGCACGTATTCCAGCAACGGATCGTTCACGTTGGCCGCCTCTCCATCAAAGTAGATCCGTGTCAGCAGGTGCTTCACCAGACCACGGGCAAACACCAGTACCACCAGGTGCGGTGCCTGAGTCGTGCCTTTGAGCCCCTCGACCGTTCCCGGCTTGATGGTCGTGAAACGAAAACGCCCTTCGGCATCCACCGGCACCCGGCCAAAGCCTTCGAAATTCGGGTCCAGGGGTTTTTCCTGGTCGTCCTCCGGATGGTCATACTTGCCCGCGGCATTGGCCTGCCAGACTTCCAGCATCGCGTCGTTGACGATGTCGCCGTTGCCATCGAGCACTTGCCCGGTGATCGCCACGCGCTCGCCCAGGGTTTGTTCGACGGTCAGGTCTTCGCGGTTCAGCCAGGTCAGGCCGATGTGGTAGTACGGCCCGACGGTGTGGGACGTGGTCGCAGTCAGCGTCATCTTATTTCTCCATCGGCGTGGCGTCGCGGCCGCGCAAAACGATGTCCCAGCGATAACCGAGGGCATAGGACGGGATGGTTTTTTCCAGGTCGAACGAGGCGATCAAGCGCTCTTTGGCGCGGGTATCGGGCACGCAGTTGTAGATCGGGTCGTACGCCAGCAGCGGGTCGCCCGGGAAATACATTTGCGTCACCAGGCGCGTCAGGATGCTCGGCCCGAACAGCGAGAAGTGGATGTGCGCCGGGCGCCAGGCGTTGTGGTGGTTGCCCCACGGATACGCACCAGGCTTGATGGTCTGGAACTGGTACCAGCCATCGGCGTCGGTCACGGTACGGCCGGTGCCTGTGAAGTTCGGGTCCAGCGGCGCGTCGTGCAGGTCACGGGCATGGGCATAGCGACCGGCGGCGTTGGCCTGCCAGATCTCCACCAGAATCCCCGGCACCGGCAGACCGTTTTCGTCCAGCACGCGGCCGTGAATGATGATGCGTTCACCCTGCGGCTGACCTTCGTGCTGAGCGGTGAGGTCATTGTCCTTCTCGTTGACGCGCTCGGCGCCGACGGTTGGCCCGGTGATTTCCGACAACGAATGGGGCAGAAACACCAACGGTTTGGACGGCGAGCGCAGGTTGGTGGATTGATAGGTCGGGTGCAGGTACTCCGGCTGAGTACCCTCCTGCGGGCGACGGTAACCAGGCTTGTCAGTCATTACTCTTTCCTCAGTTCTTATTTGCCGACAGGGTGTGTCAGACCCGTTCGATTGCCAAAGCCAGACCCTGGCCGACACCGACGCACATGGTCGCCAGACCTTTCTTGCCACCGGTCTTTTCCAGCTGATGCAACGCCGTCAGCACCAGACGCGCACCACTCATGCCCAACGGATGGCCCAGGGCAATCGCGCCACCGTTCGGGTTGACCTGGGCGGCATCGTCGGCGATCCCCAGTTCACGCAGTACCGCCAAGCCCTGGCTGGCGAAGGCTTCGTTGAGTTCGATCACGTCGAAATCGCTGACTGCCACGCCGAGGCGCTCGGTCAGTTTGCGCACCGCCGGCACCGGGCCGATGCCCATCACCCGCGGTGCAACACCGGCGCTGGCCATGCCCAGCACTTTGGCGCGAGCGGTCAGGCCGTGTTTCTTCACGGCTTCGGCCGAGGCCAGGATCAATGCGGCAGCACCGTCGTTCACACCCGAGGCATTGCCGGCGGTGACGGTTTTGTCGGGGCCGTTGACCGGTTTCAGTTTGGTCAGAGCTTCCAGGGTGGTGTCGGCGCGAGGGTGCTCGTCCTGGCTGACCACGGTTTCACCCTTTTTATGGGCTACGCGCACTTCGACGATTTCTTCGGCGAAGAACCCGGCAGCTTGCGCGACGGCAGTGCGCTGCTGGCTGCGCAGGGCAAAGGCGTCCTGATCTGCGCGGGAGACTTTGTAGTCGTCAGCGACGTTGTCAGCGGTCTGCGGCATTGCATCCACGCCGTACTGGGCTTTCATCAGCGGGTTGATGAAGCGCCAGCCGATGGTGGTGTCTTCGAGTTTCATGTTGCGCGAGAACGCCGCGTCGGCCTTGCCCATCACGAACGGCGCACGGGACATCGACTCGACGCCGCCGGCAATCGCCAGCTCCATCTCGCCGCTGGCGATGGCGCGGAACGCGGTGCCGATGGCATCCATGCCCGAAGCGCAAAGGCGGTTGAGGGTCACGCCGGGAATGGTTTCCGGCAGCCCCGCCAACAGCAGCGCCATGCGCGCAACGTTGCGGTTGTCTTCGCCAGCCTGGTTGGCGCAGCCGAGGAACACCTCGTCCACGGCGCTCCAGTCCACCGACGGGTTGCGCTCTATCAAGGCCTTGATCGGCACGGCGGCCAGGTCGTCGGCACGCACCGTCGACAGACCGCCGCCGAAACGGCCGATGGGGGTACGAATCGCGTCGCAGATATAAACGTCACGCATCACGCTTCTCCGGGGGCTTGGCCGTGGGCCGCTGCAGTACGGGCTTCGAGATCGCGCAGCGCGGTCAGTTCGACGTCGGTCGGCTCGGCGGTGGTTGCAACGCTGTCGGCAAAGCGAATCGCCCAACCGGTGGCGGCGACCACTTGCTCGCGGGTCACGCCCGGGTGCAGTGCAGTGACCACGAACTCATGGGTGCCCGCTTCCGGCTCCATGATGCACAGGTCTGTAATGATGCCGACCGGACCAGCGCCTGGCAGGCCGAGACGCTTGCGCGAATCACCGCCCTCGCCGTGGCCGACCGAGGTAATGAAGTCGAGTTTGTCGACAAAGGAGCGCGCCGACTGCTTGAGGATAATCAACACGCTCTTGGCGGAACCGGCAATCTCAGGCGCGCCGCCGGCACCCGGCAGACGCACTTTCGGTGCGTGGTAATTGCCGACCACGGTGGTGTTGATGTTGCCGAAGCGGTCGACCTGCGCCGCCCCGAGGAAGCCGACGTCGATGCGCCCGCCCTGCAGCCAGTAGCGGAAAATCTCGCCGGTCGGGACCACGGTATCGGCGGTTTCCGCCAATTCACCGTCACCGATCGATAGCGGCAATACGCTCGGCTTGGCACCGATCGGACCCGATTCGTAGATCAATACCACATCAGGCGAAGACGTCAGGCGCGCCAGGTTGGCCGCTTTCGATGGCAGGCCGATGCCCACGAAGCATACCGAACCGTTCTTCAGGCGGCGAGCGGCGGCGACGGTCATCATTTCATTGGTGGTGTAAGTCATTACTTCGCCTCCGAAGCGGCGGCCAGTTTGGCCTGGAACTCGCTGAAGTCAGCGCTGCCGTGGATGTATTCGTTGATCCACGCGGTGAAGGTTTCACGGTCGCGGGCAATCGGGTCCCAGGCCTGGTAGAAGCGGTTGTCGCGTTCGGTGTAACCGTGGGCGTAGGACGGATGCGCACCACCTGGCACATGGCAAACCGCGCTCAAGGCCCAGGTCGGCAACACGCAGGCGTTCATCGGTGCATTCAGGTCGTCGACGATCTCTTCAACGGTGACGATGCAACGCTTGGCGGCCAGTGCGGCTTCTTTTTGCACGCCGAGAATGCCCCAGAGCAGCACGTTGCCTTTGCGGTCGGCTTTCTGCGCATGGATCACGGTGATGTCCGGACGCACCGAAGGCACGGCGGCCAGCACTTCACCGGTGAACGGGCAGGTAACGGACTTGATCAGCGGGTTGACCTTCGGCAGGTCGGAACCGGCGTAGGCACGCAGCACCGCGAATGGCAGGCCGGAAGCGCCGGCGACGTAGGCATTGGCCAGGTCGGCATGGCTGTGCTCTTCGATTTCCAGCGGGTGCGGCCACTGTTTCTCGACGGCGTCACGCAGGCGATGCAGGGAGCCGACACCCGGGTTGCCGCCCCAGGAGAAAATCAGCTTGCGGGCACAACCGGCACCGATCAACTGGTCGTAGATCAGGTCAGGGGTCATCCGCACCAGGGTCAGGTCTTTCTTGCCCTGGCGAATGATTTCGTGACCCGCAGCCGTCGGGATCAGGTGGGTGAAGCCTTCGAGCGCGACAGTATCGCCGTCGTTCACGAATTGCTTCACCGCGTCGTGCAGCGAAAGAATTTCAGCCATTGGGGCAGGCTCCCGTTTGTTGTTAACCGACAGTGGAAGAAGGCGCCGATGCGCAGCGCCGGAATGACTGAAGGTTAAGCCTGTGCAAAACACCAAACAATCCGATAATCGACTAACCGTTCGATAATCGAACGCATTGTTGTTTGGCTATCCTTTTGTTCAGCCCCATAAAGATCGCAGCCTGCGGCAGCTCCTACAGGTGCATGAATTCCCCTGTAGGAGCTGCCGCAGGCTGCGATCTTTTCTGGCTACCCCCCTATTTCAACGCCGAATCAGGTCGCATCCGCATGACTGACCAACCCCTTGATCACCACGGCCGCAGTCGCCAGCGCCGCCGGAATCACCAGTGCCGTCAGCACTTGCTCGAAGTTCCAGCCCAGCCCCAGCAGCGTCGCGCCCATCCACGCCCCGAGGATGGCGCCGAAGCGGCCGATCCCGAGCATCCACGACACGCCAGTGGCCCGCCCCTGAGTCGGGTAAAACCGCGCCGCCAGTGACGGCATCGCCGATTGCGCACCGTTGACACACATCCCCGCCACCAGCACCAGCGTCGCCAGTATTGTGATGTTGCCCAGGCTCTGCCCCACCGCGTAGGCAAACACCCCGGCCAGCAGGTAGAAAATGCCGATGACCTTGTGCGGATTGAACCGGTCCATCGCCCAGCCCACGCCCACCGCACTCAACACGCCACCGAACTGGAACAGCGCGCCGATGAAGGCGGCCTGTTCCATGCTCGCGCCACTGTCGCGCATCAGCGTCGGCAGCCAGCTGGTCAGCAGGTAGACGATCACCAGGCCCATGAAGTAGGTCAGCCACAGCAGCAAGGTGCCGACGCTGTAGGTGCCGGAAAAGATCACCGCAAACACATTGCGCGCCTTCACTGTCTTCTGTTCCGGCACGCTGAAGCTGGACGCCTGGGCCACCACCGTCGGGTCAATCGGCGCCAGTGTCTTGCGTACCTTGTCCGTACCGCGGTTACGCACCACCAGGTAACGCGCCGACTCCGGCAGCCAGAACAGTAATACGACGGCGAGGATCAGCGGCAGGACTCCGCCGATCAGCAACAGGCTGTGCCAGCCAAAGGCCGGAATGAGCTTGGCCGAGATAAAGCCGCCGCCGGCCATGCCGAGGTTGAAACCGCAGAACATGCTGGTCACCAGCAAGGACTTCTTGCGCTCCGGGGTGTACTCCGACAGCAGGGTCGTGGCGTTCGGCATGCCGGCGCCCAGGCCCAGCCCGGTTAAAAAGCGCAACACCAGCAATTGCTCGACGTTGGTGCTGTAGGCCGAAGCCAGGCTGAAGGCACCGAACAACAACACCGCCCCGACCAGTACGACTTTTCGCCCAAAGCGGTCAGCCAATGGCCCGGAGCCCAGTGCACCAAAGACCATGCCGATCAGAGCCGCGCTCATCACCGGGCCGAGGCTGGCGCGATCGATTCCCCAATCCTGCGACAGAGCCGGCGCAATGAATCCCATGGCCGCGGTATCGAGGCCGTCGAGAAAGACAATCAGGAAACACAGGATGACTACCCGCCACTGGTAGCGCGAAATGGGCTGAGCATTGATGAAGGACTGCACGTCAAGGCAGTTTCCTACAGCAGACTGGGGCTGGTTCATTATTTTTATTCCGTGGATCACAGTCGAAAGGGGCCAGCCGGGGCTGACGCAGACGCGACATTAATGACCCACAGGAAACAGCGTCAATTCGCCAAACGTAACTCTGTGCGTTTATCGAACAGCTTAGGTGAACAGTTGGGTGCTGAGGTCGCGGCTGGCACTCAGCAGGCCAGGCAGGAAGCGCTGTTCCAGCTCGTTACGACTGACTCGCCCGGCGTGGGTGCTGACATTGAGAGCCGCGACCACCTGGCCGGAGGCGTCGTACACCGGGACGGCAATCGAGCGCAGTCCCTGCTCAAGTTCCTGGTCGACAATGCACCAGCCTTGCTGTCGGACCTCTTGCAGGCATTCGAGCAATGCCTCAGGGGTGTGAATCGTGCGACTCGTCTTGGCCTGCAGTTCGGCGTGCTCCAGGTATTCGCCCAGCGACGTGTCATCCAGTGCAGCCAGCAGGATCCGCCCCATCGACGTGCAATAGGCCGGCAGGCGCCCACCCACCGACAGGTCCACCGAAATCAGGCGCTGGGTGGTCGCGGAGCGGGCGATGTACAGAATGTCGTCACCTTCAAGCGTGGCCATGTTGCAGGCCTCGTGCAGCTGTTCGCTCATGCGGTCCAAGTAAGGCTGGGCGGAAACCGCCAGCGGCGTTGATGACACATAGGCATGACCGAGGGTCAGCACTTTGGGCAGCAACGAATAGGTGCGGCCATCGGTGGTGGCGTAGCCGAGTTTGATCAGGGTGTGCAGGCAACGGCGCACGGCGGCGCGGGGAATTTCCGTGCGGTGGCTGATCTGGGCGATGGTCAGGTGCCGTTTGCGTTCCTGGAATGCTTGCACCACAGCCAGGCCACGGGCCAGGGACGTCATGAAATCCGGGTCGCCGGTCAGTGCCTGGATCCGTTTGGCCGGCGAGGCAACGATGGGGGGAGCCACTGAAGCGAAGGAATTGCGCATTTGATCGTTCATACAAGGTCCTTTTACCCACTCGGATCAGCGACTATTACAAAGGGCTACCGCCTGGCACTCAAGCCCGGCCCGTCAACTCCGGGCGATTATCGAACGATCGACCGATAATCGCAATCAGTCGTGCCAATCAGCCCGTCCGCTGATGTCCGGTTTTTCGCTGGATCACCAACTCGTTTACAGCCGATCGACCCAGGAATTAATGAGACATTCTAAATACGGTAACTTGTTCGACTTAATGGCGTCAGAAAGGCATCGCAGCAATCAGGATCAGTCGGCGTTCTAGTAGAACGTAAAATTCCGCACAACAAAACTGCGCCCCCAAGACCGGCTTTTAACTCTTTGGAGATAGTGTTCTTCAAATAGGCCGCTATAATACAATTCAGTAGCACTCCGGTTTTTTTACTTGCCGGACCTGCTACCCGGCAATGCGATGTTCCATCTCCGTTGCCCGTTGCAAGCGCCAGATCTGCATTGCACTGCCTTGCCAGTGCGCTTGCTGAAACAGGAAACTGAAGCTACGTCAGCTGTTTATCTCTGGTGCCGTGGCCGCCTGTGACATGGAAGTATTGATCCCGGTTGTTGCCAAAACGATGCCTTGACGGGCATTGCCCATTCGGCGGACGTGATCAATCGATTTGATGCAGCGCGTTTTCACCAGAATTTATCCCAACTCAATCAGGTAGCACTGTGACGAAAGACGAACTGCGCGCGGAACTAGAGCGCCAGGAACAACGCTACAAGGAAGTTTACGGCGGAGAAGTCACCACTTACGCCGCTCAACCCGAACCGGAACGTAAACCCTGGCGTAAACGCGCCACCGTTCAGGATCAGGTTTTCCAGCAAGAACTTGAAAAGATGGAAAAGGAACTCAAAGCCGAAGAGCCATGACTGCTTCGGCCTGAACCTTACAAGGATCTGGCTCTGCACCTGTTAAAAGCGGGATGTAGGGAGGTCGCCTTGCGCGCCCGCTACGAGCGGGCTGCGGCCACTGCCCTCCCCGGATGAAGGCAGATTTTGATATCTGACGTATTTCTCAGATATTTCTTACAGGCATTCGACCCCATCCTTCAGCGGTGCGAATCCCTTGCTGCGGCGATCTTTTCAAGCAAAATCAACAAGTTAAAAAACACAGCAAAACCCTTGGGCTTTGGGTGCCGCGGCAAAAAATTTCGTTGAAGAATGTTACCGATGAGCAGCTAGTGCATTGATTAGCAGTCTTTTCTGGCATAATCGCGCCCCCTTATGACCGGGTCAGAAAACCTTCATGATCGATTTATTCAGCGGACTGGATGCTTGGGTGCTTGTGAGCCTCTTGCTCGCCCTGGCCTTTGTCCTCGCCTTCGAGTTCATCAACGGCTTTCATGACACTGCTAACGCGGTGGCCACCGTTATCTACACCAAAGCCATGCCGCCTCACCTGGCGGTGTTTTTCTCAGGGGTGTTCAACTTCCTCGGCGTGCTGCTGGGCGGGGTCGGCGTGGCGTATGCCATCGTCCACCTGCTGCCGGTAGAACTGCTGATCAATGTGAACACCGGTCACGGACTGGCCATGGTGTTCTCGTTGCTCGCCGCCGCCATTACCTGGAACCTGGGCACCTGGTACTTCGGTATTCCCGCTTCCAGTTCCCACACGCTGATCGGTTCGATCCTCGGTGTCGGCCTGGCCAATGCCCTGATCAACGATATTCCGTTGGCCGACGGCGTGAACTGGCAAAAGGCGATCGATATCGCCATGTCACTGGTGTTCTCACCAATGGCAGGTTTCCTGATCGCCGCGTTGATCCTGATCGGCCTTAAATGGTGGCGTCCGCTGTCGAAGATGCACAAGACACCGGAACAGCGCCGCAAGATCGACGACAAGAAGCATCCGCCGTTCTGGAATCGCCTGGTACTGGTGATCTCGGCCATGGCCGTGAGTTTCGTGCACGGTTCCAACGATGGCCAGAAGGGTATCGGCCTGATCATGCTGGTCCTGATCGGTATCGTGCCGGCGCAGTTCGTCCTCGACCTGAACAGCACGACCTATCAGATCGAGCGTACCCGCGACGCCACGTTGCACCTGAGCCAGTTCTACCAGCGCAACTCGGAAACCCTGGGCGAGTTCCTGGCCCTGGGCAAGAGCGTGGAAGGCGATCTGCCGGAGAAATTCCGTTGCAACCCGCAACAGACCGAACCGACCATCACCGCCCTGCTCGCCACCCTCAAGGGTGTAGCCGACTACCACTCGCTGCCGTCGGAAAGCCGCATCGAAGTACGTCGTTACCTGCTTTGCCTGGACGACACGGCGAAGAAAGTCAGCAAGTTGCCAACCCTCGGCGCCCGTGAAAAGGCTGACCTGGACAAACTGCGCAAGGACCTGACCACTACCACTGAATACGCTCCGTTCTGGGTGATTCTGGCGGTTGCACTGGCCCTGGGCCTGGGCACCATGGTTGGCTGGAAACGCGTGGTACTGACCATTGGCGAGAAGATCGGCAAGCAGGGCATGACTTACTCTCAAGGCATGTCGGCGCAGATCACCACCGCCAGCCTGATCGGCATGGCGAACATCTTCAGCCTGCCGGTTTCCACCACCCACGTGCTGTCCTCGGGCGTGGCGGGTACCATGGTCGCCAATAAAAGCGGCCTGCAAGGCGGCACCGTCAGAACCATCCTGCTGGCCTGGGTATTGACCCTGCCAGCCACCGTGGCCCTGTCGGCCGGGTTGTTCTGGCTCGCTTCGAAGGCGCTTGGCAGCTGACTGGCAGCCAAACCAAAAAAGGCGCGCTCCGCAAGGAACGCGCCTTTTTTATTACCGCCCCCCCTGTAGGAGCTGCCGCAGGCTGCGATCTTTTGATTTTGTTTTTTAGAAGCAAGATCAAAAGATCGCAGCCTGCGGCAGCTCCTACAGGGAATGTCGTACAAATCTGCGGGCAAAAAAAAGGGCAACCGAAGTTGCCCAAAATGCCTTGCGTGCTCATTACATCCAGAAAGAACTACGGTTACTTCCGCTTGTGCGAATCCTTCCAGATAAAAAGTCCGAACCCTGCAAAAAACACAAACATGAGGCTGACAGTCAGCACTCCGGCGATCACCACGTTGTCGAAAAACATGACGCGTCTCCTGCACTTGCCCTGTTGCGATAGGATTAAGTTAACCAAACGGGCAGGAGAGAATATTGACCGGGATCAATGTCGCCCGAGACTGGGCAAGAGGAAGGGAAAAGTTTGACCCGCATCAATGAATGCGGGGGGAGGGTCAGCGTTTTTTCGGTTTGTTTTTCGGCTTTTTCTTCACCTTGCCCAACGGCATGGCTTGTTCGAACGCCTGGCGAACTTCATTGAGCCGTTTGTCATTGAGGTCATGAACACGCTTGGCGCGTTCCGCGTTGAGGTCAATCAGTTTGTCGTCTTGGCTCATGGCAGTCTGTGCATCGCTTGAAATGAGTTTCAGCCGCCGTAGCGTTCGGCAACCCTGCGCCAATAATGCGGCCTGACGGCCGCGCTGACCAGCCGCGTGCTCAAATCTCGATGTCGACCCACAGCCCCTGCCGCGGCTGATCCTCCATCAGCGGCGCCACCGGCACGGTGTTGTCGGCATTGAGTTCATCCCCGGGAATTGCCAGGTGCGCCTCAGGATCATTATCAGCCTCGTGGCGGCGCCGCTCCTGTTCCTGCCTGCGGCGCTGTTCCTCGCGCAGCACCAGCCCGTCCTCTTCAGGATTGCGCTTTTGCAGATCGATGGTGCTTTCACTGGAGCTTTCCTGCACCGGCACCACCGGTGGAATATCCGGACGCTGACGGATCGGATCAGTCTGTGAAGTGATCGGCACGGCACTCAAGGGGAGCATCGGTGGCAGCATGGTTTTCAGTCTCCTGTCAGCAAGGTTTCGGCTGCGGGGATGGCGACTTGAGCCATCGGTCGCAAACTGTGACCCAATTGGCACTCATTAGTGCACTGAGCGGCGCGTCATGCACAGGTGGGCTAACGTTTGACTGTGAGTTTTTCTGAGAGTCCTTTGGCCCTGAAGCCCTCATTCCGTTAAGATAGCCGGCTTTTTCAAGGTGGGAGTCAGGCAGCATGGCGCAGCAGTATCAACCGGGGCAACGCTGGATCAGTGACAGCGAAGCCGAGCTGGGTTTAGGCACCGTTCTGGCACAGGACGGCCGCTTGTTGACCGTGCTCTACCCGGCCACTGGCGACACCCGCCAGTACGCGCTACGGAATGCGCCTCTGACCCGCGTGCGGTTTTCGCCGGGTGACTCCATCACTCACTTCGAAGGCTGGAAGCTGACCGTCCGTGAAGTCGATGACATTGATGGCCTGCTGGTTTACCACGGCCTCAACGGGCAGAACGAAGTGGTCACCCTGCCGGAAACCCAACTGTCGAACTTCATCCAGTTCCGCCTGGCCAGCGACCGTCTGTTCGCCGGCCAGATCGACCCGCTGGCCTGGTTCTCCCTGCGTTATCACACACTGGAACACACCAGTCGCCAGTTGCAGTCCTCTCTCTGGGGCCTGGGCGGCGTGCGTGCGCAACCGATCGCGCACCAGTTGCACATTGCCCGCGAAGTCGCCGACCGTATCGCGCCGCGGGTTCTGCTGGCCGACGAAGTGGGCCTGGGTAAAACCATCGAAGCCGGCCTGGTGATCCATCGCCAGTTGCTTTCGGGCCGCGCTAGCCGTGTGCTGATCCTGGTTCCGGAGAACCTGCAGCACCAGTGGCTGGTCGAGATGCGTCGCCGCTTCAATCTGCAGGTCGCGCTGTTCGACGAAGAGCGCTTCATCGAAAGCGATGCCAGCAACCCGTTCGAAGACACCCAACTCGCGCTGGTCGCGCTTGAGTGGCTGGTGGACGACGAGAAAGCCCAGGATGCGCTGTTCGCGGCAGGCTGGGACTTACTGGTGGTCGACGAGGCTCACCACCTGGTGTGGCACGAAGATCAGGTCAGCCCTGAATACTCGCTGGTTGAGCAACTCGCCGAAACCATCCCCGGCGTACTGCTGTTGACCGCCACCCCGGAACAACTGGGCCAGGACAGCCACTTCGCCCGTCTGCGCCTGCTCGACCCGAACCGTTTCCATGACTTGCAAGCTTTCCGCGCCGAGAGCGAAAACTATCGCCCGGTGGCTGAAGCCGTTCAGGAGTTGCTGGATCAGGGACGCCTGTCGCCGCAAGCCCACAAGACCATCCACGGTTTCCTCGGCAATGAAGGCGAAGCCCTGTTGGCCGCCGTCAACGATGGCGACACCGAAGCCAGCGCGCGCCTGGTGCGCGAATTGCTCGACCGTCACGGCACCGGCCGCGTTCTGTTCCGCAACACCCGCGCCGCCGTGCAAGGCTTCCCGGAACGCAAGCTGCACCCGTACCCGCTGCCGTGCCCGGACGAATACCTCGAACTGCCGTTGGGCGACCACGCCGAGCTGTACCCGGAAGTCAGCTTCCAGGCCCAGCCGGACGCCAGCGAAGAAGAGCGCTGGTGGAAATTCGACCCGCGCGTCGAGTGGCTGATCGACCAGCTGAAGATGCTCAAGCGCACCAAAGTGCTGGTGATCTGCGCCCACGCCGAAACCGCCATGGACCTGGAAGACGCCCTGCGCGTACGTTCCGGCATCCCGGCCACGGTGTTCCACGAGGGCATGAACATCCTCGAGCGTGACCGCGCCGCCGCCTACTTCGCCGACGAAGAGTTTGGCGCGCAAGTGCTGATCTGCTCGGAAATCGGCAGTGAAGGCCGCAACTTCCAGTTCTCCCATCACCTGGTGCTGTTCGACCTGCCATCCCACCCGGACCTGCTGGAACAACGTATCGGTCGACTGGACCGGATCGGCCAGAAGCACATCATCGAACTGCACGTGCCGTATCTGGAAACCAGCCCGCAAGAGCGCCTGTTCCAGTGGTACCACGAAGCGCTGAACGCATTCCTCAACACCTGCCCGACCGGCAACGCCTTGCAGCACCAGTTCGGCCCGCGCCTGCTGCCGCTGCTCGAAGAAGCCGACAATGGCGAGTGGCAAGCGCTGATCGACGAAGCCCGCACCGAGCGTGAGCGCCTGGAAGCCGAGCTGCACACCGGCCGTGACCGCTTGCTGGAGCTGAACTCCGGTGGTGCGGGCGAAGGCGATGCACTGGTGGAAGATATCCTTGAGCAGGACGATCAGTTCGCGCTGCCGATCTACATGGAAACCCTGTTTGACGCCTTTGGCATCGACAGCGAAGACCATTCGGAAAACGCCCTGATCCTCAAGCCGAGCGAAAAAATGCTCGACGCCAGCTTCCCGCTGGGTGACGACGAAGGCGTGACCATTACTTACGACCGCAACCAGGCGCTGTCTCGCGAAGACATGCAATTCATTACCTGGGAGCACCCGATGGTGCAGGGTGGCATGGATCTGGTGCTGTCCGGCTCCATGGGCAACACCGCCGTGGCGCTGATCAAGAACAAGGCGCTGAAGCCGGGCACCGTGTTGCTGGAACTGCTGTACGTCAGCGAAGTGGTTGCCCCGCGCTCGCTGCAACTGGGCCGCTACCTGCCGCCGGCTGCCCTGCGCTGCCTGCTCGATACCAATGGCAACGACCTGTCGGCCCGAGTGTCGTTCGAAACCCTGAACGATCAACTCGAAAGCGTGCCGCGCGCCAGCGCCAACAAGTTCATCCAGGCCCAGCGCGACCAGTTGACGCCACGGATCAACGCCGGTGAAGCGAAGATCCTGCCACGCCACACTGAACGTGTCGCCGAGGCGCAACGTCGCCTGGCCGCCGATACCGACGAAGAACTGGCGCGCCTGACCGCCTTGCAAGCGGTCAACCCGACCGTGCGCGACAGCGAACTGGTGGCTCTGCGCAAACAACGCGAGCAAGGCCTGGCCATGCTCGACAAGGCTGCGTTGCGACTGGAAGCGATTCGGGTGTTGGTGGCGGGTTAACAACCCTCCTCCACCGCTATAAAATGAAGGCCCGCAGTGATGCGGGCCTTCTTTTTTGGATCAAAATCAAGAGATCGCAGCCTTCGGCAGCTCCTACGCTAATCCTCTGTAGGAGCTGCCGAAGGCTGCGATCTTTTGATCTTTACACCTTATGCCGTCACCGCCTCTATCTGCGGATCAACCGCCACCAACCCCTCCTTCATCCGCTTGGCATCGCGCACAAAACACCGTGAAGCCAGGAACAGAAACACCACGGTAAGCAACAGCGCCACCGGAATCAGGTACATCGCGTCATGCAGGCCAACCGCCTTGAACGCTTCGGTCATCTGCTCGGCGCCGGCGGCGAGCATCGCCGTGTGGGCGAAGTGATCGGACAAGGCTCCGACCACCACCGGCCCCAGGCCACCGCCCAACAGGTACAGCCCGGCAAAGAACAGCGCCATGGCCGTCGCCCGCAAGCGCGGCTCGACCACGTCCTGAATCGCCGTGTAAACGCAGGTATAGAAGTTGTAGGCGAACAGCCAGCCGACACTGAATACGGCGACGAACACACCGATCTCGATTCGCCCGGAATGCAGCGCCCACGCGGTGCAGATCGTCGAAATCACCAGGCTGAAGGCGGCAAACAATAGCCGCCCGTTGGCGACCCGTTGGTGAATCTTGTCGGCGATCCAGCCACCGAGGGTCAGGCCGACCAAACCGGTCACACCGACAATAACCCCGGTCGCCACTGCGGCTTCCTGCAACGGCATGAGGAAGTAGCGTTGCAGCATTGGCACCAGAAACGAATTGCAGGCATAGGTGGCGAAGTTGAAACAGAGGCCCGCCATCACCAGCCACAGGAAGGTTGGTACGGCCAGTACCCGTCGGATCGGTCGATCGATCTTTGCCTGCGACACCTGAACGCTCTCGGCGGCGCCGCGTTTCGGTTCCCTGATGAAAAACATGAAGATCGCCAGGATCAACCCGGGCACCGCCGCGATAAAGAACGGCGCGCGCCAGCTATCGAAGGCCTTGACCATCGCACCGATGGTGAAGAACGCCAGCAACAGCCCCAACGGCAGCCCTAGCATGAAGATGCCCATGGCCCGTGCCCGGCGGTGCGCCGGAAACAAGTCGCCGATCAGCGAGTTGGCGGCTGGCGCGTAACTGGCCTCGCCGATGCCGACGCCCATGCGCACGATCAGGAAGCTCCAGAAACTGCCCACCATGCCGTTGACGGCCGTCAACGCGCTCCACACCGCGAGTCCCCAGCCCATCAGCTTGCTGCGCGAGCCAGTATCGGCCATGCGCCCCAGCGGCAAGCCGGCAATGGCGTAGACGATGGTGAATGCCGTACCGATGATCCCCAACTGGAAATCACTGAGGTGCCACTCCATGCGAATGGGCTCGATGATGATGGCCGGGATGGTGCGGTCGAAAAAATTGAACAGGTTGGCCAGGAACAACAGGAACAGGATGCGCCAGGCATTGGCCGCTTGGGTCGAGTTCTGCATGGGTCCGTCTCTTTTATTGTTTTTGGGGCGTCACTGCCCCCGGACTTTGCAATCTAGACAGGCCGGCCACACCTGTCTTTCATTATTCGCCAGGCTGATACCTGCCCATGGTGCACAACCTGTGGGAGCTTTCGCAGGACGGGTATTTCGCAGCTCGTCCGGCCGATGAAAAATACCTCTCGTCCCCCCTTCCCAAGCCGTTGCCGAAGCCTAGAATAGCGGCCTTGATTCCCCCCTGTGTCTCCACTCCTCCTTACGATAATCGCCCATGTCCGAAGCCAGTCCGTGTCTGAATTGCGGTGCCTGCTGTTCTCATTTTCGCGTGTCATTTTTCTGGGGTGAGTGCGCCTCGTCCGGGGGGACGGTACCCGATGAGCTCGTCGAGCAGATCAGCCCCAGCCGGGTCGCGATGATCGGCACCGGCTGCAAACCCGTGCGCTGCACCAGCCTGGTTGGAGAGGTGGGCAGTACAGTGCAGTGCTCGATTTACGAAAAACGCTCCAGCACCTGCCGGGAGTTCGACGCTTCATGGGTCGATGGCCAGGCCAATCCCGATTGCGACGCAGCCCGTGCCGCATTCGGCTTGCCGGCCCTGCAACCAGTGTTCGAGACGCCCCAGAAGCAAATCGCCTGAGTAATAGCACCAATCGCTATTAGATTAATGTCAAAATATTTGGCACCAATGTGCCACTACCGCTTGCGCTCCATCCATGCCCTCTATACTCCATGACATTCGCTGGCGCTCTTGCACCGGCCCGAGGGATAACGATGGGGCATGCTATGGAGTGGCTTGGTCTGCATTTCATTACCGAGCTGCCAGAGAGTGGGCAGGTCATACTCAATTGCACACATGACCCTTTTCTGGTGCTGCTGGCTTATCTGGTCGCCTGTGTCGGCTGTTTCGCGACACTGGACATGGCCGAACGGGTAGCCCACGCTGAAAAAACCGCGTCCAAAACGCGCTGGCGCTGGGTGGGCAGCGGTTGCCTGGCGGGCGGTATCTGGGCCATGCACTTCGTCGGGATGCTGGCATTCCAGGCGCCTGTCGACCTTCACTACCAACTGCCTGTCACGGTGTTCTCCCTAACCATCGCGCTGCTCGCCGCGTGGCTGGCCATGCATACCCTCAGCCTTCCCGAGCTGAGTTTTCGACAGTGCCTCACGTCATCGATCGGTATCGGCCTGGGTATCGCGACCATGCATTACGTGGGCATGGGGGCCATGCACTCCAACGCTTCGGTCTATTACCATCCGGGCCTGTTTGCCCTATCCATCGCGATCGCGATCGGTGCCGCGCTGGCAGCCCTGTTGCTGGCCTGGTATCTGCGCGATGGCGCCGGCATGCTGCATCAGCTTTTCAAATACTGCGCCAGCCTGCTGCTCGGGGCAGGCATCCTCAGCATGCACCTCACGGCCATGGCCGCCTTCAATCTGGTGTTGCCCAACGGCAGCCTGCCAGTGCAAACCGGCGAACACAGCCATCTGCAACTGGCGCTGACCGTGACGGTCATGACCCTGCTGATCATCGGGAGCAGCATCAGCGCGGCACTGGCGGACAAGAAACTGCAACACAAGGACCACGACCTGCAGCGGGTCAACTCCCTGCTCAGCCAACTGGACCAGGCGCGCATGTCGCTGCAGCAGGTGGCGCACTACGACGCGCTGACCAACCTGATCAACCGTCGCGGGTTCAACCAGATCTTCGCCGAAAAACTCATCGAGAAAACCAACGAAGGCGGGATGCTGGCAGTCCTGTTCCTGGACATTGACCATTTCAAGCGGATCAACGACAGCCTTGGCCACGACGCCGGAGACGAACTGCTCAAAGTGCTTGCCGCGCACATCAAGAGCTCGGTTCGCAGTCACGAGGATGTGGTCGCACGCTTCGGTGGCGACGAGTTCTGCCTGCTCATCGACCTGCATGATCGTGACGAAGCGCGACAGTTGGCCCAACGCATCATGCTGAAAATGAAGGAGCCCATCGAACTGGCCGGCAGGCGCATGGTGATGACCACCAGCATCGGTATCAGCCTGTTTCCGGAAGACGGCAAGACCTGTGAGGAACTGTTGAAGAACGCCGACCTCGCGCTGTATCAGTCCAAGGGTAGCGGCCGCAACGGGTTGAATTTTTTCAGCGCCAACCTGAAAACCCGCGCCACGCTTGAGCTGCAACTGGAAGAAGAGTTGCGCCACGCCCTGCGTGAAGACACCGGCCTGATGCTCTATTACCAGCCGATCTATGACCTCAAGACCGGTCAGGTCAGCAAGCTCGAAGCCTTGATCCGCTGGCAACACCCGGTCCACGGATTCCTCGTGCCGGATCGTTTTATCGCCATCGCCGAGGCCAATGGCCTGATCGCCGAACTGGACAACTGGGTGCTGCGCAAGGCCTGCGAAGATCTGGGCGAGCTGTCGCGCCAAGGCTGTGCAGACCTCAAGATCGCCGTGAACTGTTCGCCCCTGAACCTGGCGCGCGAAGAACTGGCCGATGAGATCGAGTACGCGTTACGGGCCGCCGGTGTCGAGCCCCACCGGCTGGAACTGGAAGTCACCGAAAACGCCTTGATGGGCAATATCGCCAACACACTGGTGTTGCTGCGGCAGATACGCGCCCTCGGCGTATCGCTGTCGATCGATGATTTCGGCACCGGCTATTCATCCCTGGCCTACCTAAAGCGCTTGCCGCTCAACACGCTGAAAATCGATCGCTCGTTCATCCAGGACATTCCCAAGGCAACCCAGGACATGGAAATTGTCCAGGCCATTATCGTCATGGCCCATACCCTGCAACTGCAAGTGGTCACCGAAGGGGTCGAGACCTTCGAGCAATACCAGTTCCTTGAAGAGCATGGCTGTGACTTCGTCCAGGGCTATTTGCTCAGTCGGCCAGTGCCACTGACCGAGTTACTCCCGGTGCTGAACGAAATCAACCAGCGCAAGCACACCTACACGGTCACGGCGCTGAGTCTGGCTCACGGTACATCTGCACTAATGTAGACGGGTCCTTTTCAAGGAAACCCTGACTCCCGTGCAGGCGCATCAATTGCGCGGCCAGACCGCTGATCGGTGTCGACGAGCCCTGCTCACGGGAAAACTTCACCGCGGCATCCAGATCCTTGAGCAAGGTGCGCACGTGCCACTTGACCGGTTCGAAACGGTTTTCAGCCATCTGCGGGGCCAGGAACTGCAAGGGCTTGGAATCGGCAAAGCCGCCGGCCAGCGCTTCGGCGATCAGGCTTGCATCAACCCCGGAACGCTCCGCCAGCGCGACCACTTCGGCGATCACCAATGCATTGCAGGCAACGATCATCTGATTGCACGCCTTGGTCACCTGCCCCGCCCCGATCCCGCCCATGTGTGTCACACGTTGCCCCAGGCTCAACAGGACAGGCCGGACCCGCTCCAGATCCTGTGCGTCACCGCCGACCATGATCGCCAGGCTTCCGGCTTCTGCACCGACCACACCACCGGACACCGGCGTGTCGAGCCAGCCCATGCCGGTTCTGCCGGCGAGGTCTGCGGCCATCTCCCGCGTGGCGTTAGGCTCCAGGCTGGAAAAGTCCACCAGCAGCTGGCCTTTTCTTGCCCCCTCGACAATGCCCGCCGGACCAAACACTACCTCGCGCACGACCGCCGTATCCGCCAGGCACAACATCACCACGTCAGCGTGCTGGCACAGTTCGGCCGGGCTGGCGACCAGGCGTGCGCCAGCCTCGACCAGTGGTTTGCACTTGTCCGGATTGCGATTCCATACCGCCAGCGGATACCCCGCGGCCAGCAGTCGCCGGCACATCGGCAACCCCATCAGGCCGATCCCGGCAAACCCCAGCGAAGGTAGTGTTGACATCATTTAGCCTCCTTTTGATTAAAGATCGCCAAATACTGGCCGATTCATCATGACTTGGGAAAGGATTCCCCCCGAGCAATGCTCAGGCCAAAGACCAAGGCATGGTCCAGGTGCGCGCTGAAAAAAGACGCGATTCCACTCCGTGACGGGTCGACGACAGAGAGTCGGCCAACCAATCAGCCCAGGTAGATGGCGAACAATGACTTCTAAAAACAACCCGGCCACTGCGGTAACCGATCTGACGTTGAGCCCCGCGGCCAACAGCCCGTCATCACCGAAGCCATTGATTCAATCCCGCCCGTTGGCGACCCAGCAATACCTCTACTTCACCGAAACCAACACCGACCGTATCCTCGATAACCTCGACGGCCTGCGCGACATGGTGTTCCCGCGACCACCGCATCCGGAAGGCGACAGCGAACAACACAGCGACCAGGAATTCCCCTCGGTGTGCCTGATCGGCCTGGGCCGCTGCGGCTCGAACATTGCGCTGGACGTGGCAGAGCTGGTGTACAACGCCCGCAAGTTCTACCTCAACGAATTCAACAACGAAGATCGCCTGTCACCGGACAAGCGTTTTGCCGAAAAGGGCTACAGCCCGGCCCAGTGGATCCGCAACAACCTGCGCCTGGGCCAGAACAAGAACACCAAACCGGTGTTTCTGGTCGAGCCGCTGGTGATGCTCGGCGACCTGGACAAGGACATCGCCGGACGCATCCGTTTCTCACGCAAGGGCGAGAAAAGCGGCTTCCTGCGCGACTACAGCAAAATGAAAATCATGGACTTGTCGGAGGTCCACGCCGGTGGCGCCGGTAACGCGCCGATCCTCGGCCAGTACCTGGCCAAGATCATCCTGAACAAGGACACCCAGCGTTTCTCCAGCCCTGACTGGAAAATGATTCACTCGTACCTGATCGACAGCTGCGGCATCAAGGCCAACCAGTCGCGCCTGTATTTCTCGATCTTCAGTGCCGGTGGCGGTACCGGTTCGGGCATGGCCTCGGAGTTCGGCCTGGCCCAGCAGCACTCGTACATGAACAAGACGTTCGACACCAAACCGATGGACGAGCACGACAGCAAGAGCGGCCACTCCTTCGTCTTCGAGCCGATTTTCACCAGCGGCATCTGCGTGCTGCCGAACATTTCCGACCACCGCAGTGAAATGTCCGAGGCCCTGCACATCAACGCTGGCCGGCTGCTGTGCAAATACCTGTCGGAAGAGTGGGACTTCTCCTACAACTTCGCCAACGAAGACAGCAGCGAAGCCAGCGTCATGGGTCGCATCCGCCCATGGAACGCGATGATGCTGATTTCCAACGACATCATGCGTTACGCCGAAGAGAACGATGACGGCAATATCCAGAACATTGATGTCAATGCCATGGAAAAGCACGCCAACCAGTACATCTCGCAGCAGATATTCAACATTCTGACGGCTCAGGCAGTTACCACCGACTACGACCAGAACTATTTCCGTCGGGCCGGCATCGACATCGGCGAAACCATTCGCCTGGACGCCAACGACCTGTTCATGAGCCTGGCCGGCCCGGTGGCGATTGCCTATGCCGAGTCCGTGGTGCCGGAAACCCCGCCGCCAAGCAGCGACAAGTTCAAGGTGTTCGAGAAAGAGCCGCAGCGCCTGAACATCGACGACCTGTTTTTCCGTTCGATCGACCTGCCGCACTTCAACAAGGTCACCCAGGCCATCGAAGGCATCAGCCTGCTGCCGATCGAGTCCAAGCGCTATCGCGCGTCGCTGGAGCAGTACAAGAACTCGGGTTACGACGCGGCGGCCCTGCACGACCTGCACTTCTTCAAGAATTGCTCGTCGGTGGTGTCGATTGTTTCCTTGCCGAAGGACTACAAACTGTCCTACATGGACCTGAACCGGTTGAAGACCCACCTCAACAGCCTGTTCCCCAACACCACGCTCAAGCGCTACGCGCTGGTGATCGGTGCCTCGGCCAACCTGTCCCTGACCACCCTGATCGCCAAGAGCCCGTGCCTGTCGGACGATTTCCTGACGCTGATCGTAGCCTTTATCAAACGCTGCTTTGCGAAGCCTGCCTACCGTTTCGACGAAACCCTGGACAACTCGATCCTGGACTTCATCGTCCAGGAAGAATTCGACGAAGGCCGTATCGACGACTTGCTCAATGAATTCGAGAACCCGGCGAAGATCCTCGATACCAACTGGTACGCGATCAAGCCGATGTATGAGAAGAAATATCGCGAGCTGATCAACGACAAGGAAAAATTCGTCTCGATCAACGACATCCGCCTGTCGCGCGATTGCGTGAAGAAAGCGATCAAGTACCTGCGCGAGATCTATCGTCACCGCATTGGCAAGACCAAGGTTATTTCGCTGAATAACCATACGGGCAAGACCGCTTACTAAGCGTCACCCCCATTCGCGAGCAAGCCCGCTCCCACATTCGACTGCATTCCTTCTGGAAGAACACGGTTAAATGTGGGAGCGGGCTTGCTCGCGAAGGCGGCCTTGAATTCACCGCTAATCAACATCCAGAAACAATTGAGCAGCCGTTCAACTGCTCTCTCAACTGTTCCCGTTACGTTTACGTCACCGTGAGGCTGTGGCCTTTCTCTACGGCAACATGCCATCACGCTACTCGGCTACACACTTTCTTGCGGGAAAGGCGCGCACCAAGCCGGTGCAACCTTTCAAACCTGCGCCCTTTCCTGGATCAGAATCCACGGCGAAACAACCACCGCCCACAACTGCGGATCACGTTCAAAAAGATCCAGCGCCCGCGTTTCAGACAGCTTGGCGAGCTTGTCGGCAGCCAGCCAGGCAGCCACTTTCTCCCCTTCATCCTGGGCCACGGCCTCGGCGGCGGCGATCAGATCCAGGCCAGGATCGACCCACAATAGGGCACCCTTGGCAAAGAATGGCTCCAACTCTTTCCAGGTAATAGATGCGGTTTCACCAAGCAGCTTGGCATAGAGGGTGCTAGGTTCTTGATTCATGGGACTGTCCGGAAAAGAAATCGACGCAGATGATAACGTCGGTGGACTGGCAGAAAAACCCGGTTGCAATTGAGTGACCGAAATGAAAAGCGCAGGAAAGCCAGGGAATGCACTGAATACGGCTATAAGCCCGTCAACGCCCCGCCGCAATTCTGTCTTTTTCTTTCAATAAAGCGACACTTGCAGGTTTTGCCCCTCGGCGCTGCCTTCCCAGGCTGACAATCGGCGCTCTACACTGTACCGGTACAGTTGCCGAGGGGCTTTTCCGGGGAATGTCGTAGATATCTGACCCGGTTCTGCTGCTTTCGGCGCCAGGACTATAAAAACTACAACAGTAAGAGTGGAGCACTATGACTAAGGCTACTAAGCAGATTTCCAAACTGTTTGCCGCTATGGTTCTGGCCGGGGTTGCCAGCCATTCGTTCGCAGCTGACACCATCAAGATCGGCATCGCCGGCCCTAAAACCGGTCCTGTAGCCCAATACGGCGACATGCAGTTCAGCGGCGCCAAAATGGCCATCGAGCAGATCAACGCCAAAGGCGGCGTAGACGGCAAGAAACTCGAAGCCGTTGAATACGATGACGCCTGTGATCCAAAACAAGCGGTAGCGGTCGCGAACAAAGTCGTCAACGACGGCGTCAAGTTCGTGGTTGGCCACCTGTGCTCCAGCTCCACTCAACCGGCTTCGGACATCTACGAAGACGAAGGCGTGATCATGATCACCCCGGCCGCCACCAGCCCGGACATCACCAATCGTGGTTACAAAATGGTGTTCCGCACCATCGGTCTGGACAGCGCCCAGGGCCCTGCCGCCGGTAACTACATCGCCGACTTCGTCAAACCGAAAATCGTTGCTGTCCTGCACGACAAACAGCAGTACGGTGAAGGCATCGCCACCGCCGTCAAAACCACCCTGGAGAAGAAAGGCGTAAAAGTCGCCGTGTTCGAAGGCGTCAACGCCGGCGACAAAGACTTCTCCTCGATGATCGCCAAGCTCAAGCAAGCCAACGTCGACTTCGTCTACTACGGCGGCTACCACCCGGAGCTGGGTCTGATCCTGCGTCAATCCCAGGAAAAAGGCCTGAAAGCCAGGTTCATGGGTCCGGAAGGCGTGGGTAACGACTCCATTTCGCAGATCGCCAAAGACGCTTCCGAAGGTCTGCTGGTGACCCTGCCGAAATCCTTCGACCAGGATCCGGCCAACGTTGCCCTGGCTGATGCGTTCAAAGCCAAGAAAGAAGACCCGAGCGGTCCGTTCGTGTTCCCGGCCTACTCGGCTGTGACCGTGATTGCCGATGGTATCAAGGCTGCCAAGTCCGAAGACGCAGCCAAAGTGGCTGAAGCCATCCACGCAGGCACCTTCAAGACCCCGACTGGCGACCTGAGCTTCGACGCCAAGGGCGACCTGAAGGACTTCAAATTTGTGGTTTACGAGTGGCACTTCGGCAAACCAAAAACTGAAGCCAAGCCTCAGTAAGGCGTTGCCTGACTGACTGCCAATAAAGCCCACGGCGTGCCGTGGGCTTTGTTTTACGAACGTACTTGGGCCGCGCTGGCGTGATCCGCCAGTCTCCCCACCTGAAAATCTCAAAACCGTCATCAGCGGTTCGCTGGCAAACCCCGAATTCGAAGTGGATGCAGATCCGCGGGGCTCGGGCGGGAAAATGACTCCACCAGTGAAATGCGTATCAGGTTTTTAGGAGCGCTGTAATGCCTGACATCTATCACTTTTTCCAACAGCTGGTTAATGGCATGACCATTGGCAGCACGTATGCCCTGATCGCCATCGGCTATACGATGGTCTACGGCATCATTGGAATGATCAACTTCGCCCACGGCGAGGTGTACATGATCGGCTCCTACGTGGCGTTCATCGCCATCGCCGGGCTGGCCATGCTGGGCCTCGACAGCGTTCCGCTGTTGATGACCGCCGCTTTCCTTGCAACCATCGTTGTCACCAGTGCCTATGGCTACAGCATCGAACGGATCGCCTACCGCCCATTGCGCGGCAGCAACCGTCTGATCCCGCTGATCTCCGCCATCGGCATGTCGATCTTCCTGCAGAACACCGTTCTGCTGGCGCAAGACTCCAAGGACAAATCCATCCCCAACCTGATTCCGGGCAATATTGCCTTTGGGCCAGGTGGCGCACATGAAGTGCTGATTTCCTACATGCAAATCGTGGTGTTCGTGGTGACCCTGGTCGCCATGCTCGGCCTGACGCTGTTCATCTCCCGCTCTCGCCTGGGCCGCGCCTGCCGCGCCTGCGCCGAAGACATCAAGATGGCCAACCTGCTGGGTATCAACACCAACAACATCATCGCCCTGACCTTCGTCATCGGTGCCGCGCTGGCAGCCATCGCCGCCGTGCTGCTGAGCATGCAATACGGCGTGATCAACCCGAACGCCGGTTTCCTCGTCGGCCTCAAGGCCTTCACCGCCGCGGTACTGGGCGGTATCGGCAGCATTCCGGGCGCCATGCTCGGCGGGCTTGTTTTGGGTGTGGCGGAAGCCTTTGGTGCCGATATCTTCGGCGACCAGTACAAGGACGTCGTGGCGTTCGGCCTGCTGGTTCTGGTGCTGTTGTTCCGGCCAACCGGCCTGCTGGGCCGTCCGGAGGTTGAGAAGGTATGACTAGGAATCTTAAACAAGCGCTGTTCAGCGCCTTGCTGGTGTGGGCCGTGGCCTACCCGGTACTCGGTCTGAAGCTGACCATCGTCGGCATCAACCTCGAAGTTCATGGCACCAGTGACGCCACCCTGATCACCATCGCGGTGTGTTCGGTGCTGATGTTCCTGCGTGTGCTGTTCGACCAGCAGATCAGCTCGGCCTGGCGTTCGTCGCCAAGCATGCCGCTGATTCCGGCCAAGGCCAGCAACTTCCTGACCCTGCCGACCACGCAACGCTGGATCATCATCGCGCTGATCGCCGGTGCCCTGGTCTGGCCGTTCTTCGGCTCCCGCGGTGCGGTGGATATCGCAACCCTGGTGTTGATCTACGTGATGCTCGGCCTCGGCCTGAACATCGTGGTCGGCCTGGCTGGCCTGCTCGACCTCGGTTACGTCGGTTTCTATGCCGTCGGCGCCTACAGCTACGCGCTGCTGTCGCACTACTACGGCCTGAGCTTCTGGATCTGCCTGCCGATTGCCGGCCTGATGGCGGCCACCTTCGGCTTCCTGCTCGGCTTCCCGGTACTGCGCTTGCGCGGTGACTACCTGGCGATCGTGACCCTGGGCTTCGGTGAAATCATTCGCCTGTTCCTGCGCAACCTGACCGGCCTCACTGGCGGTCCGAACGGCATCAGCAACATCGAGAAACCGACGTTCTTCGGCCTGACCTTCGAACGCAAGGCCGCGGAAGGCCTGCAAACCTTCCATGAGTACTTCGGTCTGGAATACAACTCGATCAACAAGGTGATTTTCCTTTACCTCGTTGCCCTGTTCCTGGCACTGGCTGCGCTGTTCGTCATCAACCGTTTGCTGCGCATGCCGTTGGGCCGTGCCTGGGAAGCGTTGCGTGAAGACGAGATCGCCTGCCGTGCGCTGGGCCTGAACCCGACCATCATCAAGTTGTCGGCCTTCACCCTGGGTGCGAGCTTCGCCGGTTTCGCCGGCAGTTTCTTCGCCGCTCGCCAGGGCCTGGTGACGCCGGAGTCCTTCACCTTCATCGAGTCGGCGATCATCCTCGCCATCGTGGTGCTCGGTGGCATGGGCTCGCAGCTGGGCGTGATCCTCGCTGCCGTGGTGATGATCCTGCTGCCGGAAATGATGCGTGAGTTCAGTGAGTACCGCATGTTGATGTTCGGTGCCTTGATGGTACTGATGATGATCTGGCGCCCTCAGGGTCTGCTGCCCATGCAACGTCCTCACATGGAGCTGCGCAAATGAGCCGCGAGATCCTGAAAGTAGAAAACCTGAGCATGCGCTTCGGCGGCTTGCTGGCGGTCAATGGCGTGGCCTTGAGCGTGAAAGAGAAACAAGTGGTGGCATTGATCGGCCCTAACGGCGCCGGCAAGACCACCGTGTTCAACTGCCTGACCGGCTTCTACAAGCCGAGCGGCGGCAGCATCCTGCTGGACGGCGAGCCGATCGAAGGCCTGCCAGGTCACAAGATCGCCCTCAAAGGCGTGGTACGGACCTTCCAGAACGTACGGTTGTTCAAGGACATGACCGCGGTCGAGAACCTCTTGATCGCCCAGCACCGTCACCTGAACACCAACTTCCTGTCCGGTCTGTTCAAGACCCCGTCGTTCCGCAAGAGCGAGCGCGAGGCCATGGAGTACGCCGAATACTGGCTGGACAAGGTCAATCTGCGTGAGTTCGCCAACCGTCCGGCCGGCACCCTGGCCTACGGTCAGCAACGTCGCCTGGAAATCGCCCGCTGCATGATGACCCGTCCGCGGATCCTCATGCTCGACGAACCGGCCGCCGGCCTGAACCCGAAGGAAACCGAAGACCTCAAGGCGCTGATCAGTGTGCTGCGTGAAGAGCACAACGTGACCGTGCTGCTGATCGAACACGACATGAAACTGGTCATGAGCATTTCCGACCACATCGTCGTGATCAACCAGGGTACGCCCCTGGCCAACGGCACGCCGGAACAGATCCGCGACAATCCTGAAGTGATCAAAGCCTACCTGGGGGAAGCGTAAATGCTGCAGTTCGAAAACGTTTCCACCTTCTACGGCAAGATCCAGGCCCTGCACAGCGTCAACGTCGAAGTCCGCCAGGGCGAGATCGTGACCCTGATCGGCGCCAACGGTGCCGGCAAGTCCACGCTGCTGATGACGCTTTGCGGTTCGCCGCGCGCCCACAGCGGCAGCATCCGCTACATGGGTGAGGAACTGGTCGGCCAGGACTCTTCGCAGATCATGCGCAAGAGCATTGCCGTGGTGCCGGAAGGTCGTCGGGTGTTTTCCCGGCTGACCGTAGAAGAAAACCTGTCGATGGGCGGTTTCTTCACCGCCAAGGGCGACTATCAGGAACAGATGGACAAGGTCCTCGGACTTTTCCCACGCCTGAAAGAGCGCTTCAACCAGCGTGGCGGCACCATGTCCGGCGGCGAACAGCAAATGCTCGCCATCGGCCGTGCCCTGATGAGCAAGCCCAAGCTGTTGCTGCTCGACGAGCCGTCGCTGGGTCTGGCACCGATCATCATCCAGCAGATCTTCGACATCATCGAACAGCTGCGCAAGGATGGTGTGACGGTGTTCCTGGTCGAGCAAAACGCCAACCAGGCACTGAAAATCGCTGACCGCGCCTACGTTCTGGAGAACGGCCGGGTAGTGATGCAAGGCACCGGTGAAGCGCTGCTGACCGACCCGAAAGTGCGCGAAGCGTACCTCGGTGGTTGAGCCTTTGCGGTAAAACAAAAAACGGCCTTTGCAGGCCGTTTTTTATGCCTGACACCCTTTCCACAACGCTGAAGATCCCTTGTGGGAGCGGGCTTGCTCGCGAATAGGGAGGGTCAGTCGACATGGTTGTTGTCTGACACGCCGCATTCGCGAGCAAGCCCGCTCCCACAGGTTTTGTACAATCCATTACAACCGATCCAGCACCTCCCCACTGCGCTTGAACCAGCCGATCAAATAATCCGCCAGCACCTGCGTACGCTTGGGCAATCCACCCTGATACGGATGCACCAGGTACATCGGCATGCTGCGGGTCTGATAGTCGCGCAGCAGCCATCGCAAACGCCCGTCCGCCAGCTCCGCTGGCAAACAGTAGGACGGCAGGCGCGCAATACCGGCGCCAACCAGTGCGGCTTTCTTCAACAGGTTGTAGTGGTTGCTGGCGAACGGCCCCGACACCCGCACCCGCAACAACTCATGCTGCTGGTGATACAGCCATTCTTCGCGGCCGCTGTAATGGCTGTTGAGCAGGCAGCGATGTTCGGCCAGCGCCTGGGGTGTTTGCGGTTCACCGTATTGCTCCAGATAAGCCGGGCTGGCACAGGTCAGTTCCTGCCACGCCAGCAATGGGCGCGCGACCAGCCTCTGGTCAAGGGCCACGTCAGAGCGGATCGCCAGGTCGAATCCGTCCCGGGACAATTCGCGGTAGCTGTTGTTGAGCTCCAGCTCGATCTGCACCTGGGGATACTTTGTCGAGAACTCCAGCAACAGACCATCGAAGAAGGTTTCCCCGAGCGACACCGGTACCGTCATCCGCACCGGGCCGGCCATGTCGTCCTTCAAACGCGCCAGGGCCTGACGTGCCCGCTCGACTTGCACCACCAGCGCCTGTGCCTGGGGCAACAACGCAGCGCCAGCGGCGGTCAGGCTCAAGCGGCGAGTGGTACGTTGCAACAGCACCACGGAAAACTGCGCTTCCAGCTGGCTGATGCGCTTGGACAACTGGCCTTTGCTGCAACCGAGCTGCTGCGCCGCCAGGGTGAAACTTCCCGCTTCGATCAATACGGCGAACGCGGCCAGGTCATCCATCTCGCTCATGGATTGTTTCCATTTGAAAACCAAAGGTTGCCTATTAGCGCGCTTATCTACAAAAAAAACCACCCTACACTGATACCTCGTTCAACCCATACGAGGATCAACCCCCATGAAAATTCTTTTGATCGGCGCAAACGGCACCATCGGTTCGGCAGTCGACAAGGAACTGTCGCAACGCCACGAAATCATCCGGATTGGCCGCAACAGCGGCGACTTTCAGGTGGACATCAGCGACAGCGCCTCGATTCGCAAACTGTTCGAGCAGACCGGTAAATTCGATGCCCTGGTGTGTGCCGCTGGCAACGTGACCTTCGCACCGCTGAGCGAGATGACCGAAGAAAGCTTTGCCCTGGGCCTGAAAGACAAGCTCATGGGTCAGGTCAATTTGCTGTTGATCGGCCGCGACTTCGCCAATGACGGTGCGTCGTTCACCTTCACTACCGGCGTACTCAGCCACGACCCGATTCGCAGTGGCGCCTCGGCGGCGCTGGTCAACGGTGCGCTGGACAGCTTCGTTCGCGCCGCCGCCATCGAACTGCCGCGCGGTCTGCGGGTGAACTCGATCAGCCCCAACGTCCTGGTCGAAGCCATGGGCAAATACGCGCCGTACTTCCGAGGCTTCAAGCCCGTGCCAGCAGTAGATGTGGCCTTGGCCTACGCCAAAAGCGTAGAAGGCCTGCAGACAGGACAGACCTTTCACGTCGGCTGAGCCGGTTCCTGCTCAATCAATCAACGTGGGCAATAGGTCTTTGGCGACGGTTTTCGGGATGAACACCAGAAACTGCGAACCCAAGGCCGATTGCACTGTCCCCGTAGAAATCTTCCAGCCATTGATCGACAGCGTCAATTTCTGGCCTATCGATTCACGGGTAATGCGCTGCATACGCTCAGCTGCTTCAGGACTGAGCGTGACATTCATTTCAAATGCCGAATGAAGCCTGTCGCTGTCCTTCAACAGCAACTCCATCCGGGTGAAGTCGGTTGCCGAAGACAAATTGATCTCGGCAGCGTGACTGCCAGTGGCCCCCGTCATCACCATCAGAAACAACCCGATCTTCCAGCCCATTGCCTGTTTCATATCCGCTGCCTGCAAAAAAGCGGCAGCTTACCTTTGGGATCCTGACACTCGGCATCGGAATAATTCACAAGATGTTGCCGCAAATCGCCCTTCCCTTTGCCAGAGCCCCACTCCAGCCTTGTGATGAACGGTCAGCCTGAGTAACGTGGCAGCACTTGTCAGGAGACCCCAAGATGCGTGTTGCCCGTTCCTTAGTCCTCGTTGCCCTGCTTCCGCTGTTCGCCGCTTGCCAGTTGTTCGAAGGTGAGCGGCAGAACGCCTCCCATGTCGGCCAGACACGCATGCAAGGCCAGTTGACCGCGGCGGACGGCAAACTGCTGTTCCAGCCGTGCAACCAGTCTGCGCGCTACGTGGTCAACGACACTGGCGGTACCAGCGTCCTGCAGCAGGCCGCCAGCCTGGCGGACAAGCAAGGCAAGCTGTTTGCCGACGTGCGCGGGCGGGTTGTGGCCGGCAGCGGTGGTGACGGCCAGCTCGATCTGGAGCAGTTGTACCGCGTCGAGCGCTCGGGCAACGCGTGTGAGGATCCGAATTTCAAGCTGCTGATCCTGCGCGCCGCCGGCCATACCCCGGAGTGGAGCGTGAAAGTCAGCGGCAAAGGCATGGTCCTCGACCGGGCCGGCCAGCCGCCGTTGGCCGTGCCTTACGTCGAAGAGCAACTGGGTGATGGCCGTTTCAACCTCAGCACCGAAGCCAACAACCAGCACATTGAACTGTGGGTTGCACCGCAACGCTGCGTCGACAGCAGCACCGGCAGCATCCAGCACATGAGCGCCGAGCTGCGCATCGACGGCCAGGTACAGCGCGGCTGCGGGTATTTCGGCGGATCGCGCGACGACTGATCGTTTAAGCCTCACGGGCCTGTGCCTTTGCGGCTTATAATCGCGGGTTTCAAACGCCCTGGCGCAGTTGTGCGCCCCGCGAACCGGATCCCGCCATGTTACGAATCACCGAACTCAAGTTGCCGATCGACCATCCCGATGAAGACCTGCGCCCTGCCATCGTGCAGCGCCTGGGGCTTGCCAGCGATGACCTGCTCGACTTCACCTTGTTCAAGCGCAGCTACGATGCGCGTAAAAAGTCCTCCGAGCTGTGCTTCATCTACACCATCGACCTTGAAGTTCGCGACGAGGCGGCGGTGCTGCACAGGTTCGCCGATGACCGTAACGTCAACGTGGCGCCGGATGTCAGCTATAAAATGGTTGGCCAGGCACCGGCCGACCTGAGCGCACGTCCGATCGTCGTCGGCTTCGGTCCGTGCGGGATTTTCGCCGGGCTGCTGCTGGCGCAAATGGGTTTCAAGCCGATCATCCTCGAACGTGGCACCGAAGTCCGCCAGCGCACCAAGGACACCTGGGGCCTGTGGCGCAAAAGCGTGCTCAACCCGGAATCCAACGTGCAATTCGGCGAAGGCGGCGCAGGGACATTCTCCGACGGCAAACTGTACAGCCAGATCAAGGACCCGAAGTTCCTCGGTCGCAAGGTCCTGCACGAGTTCGTCAAGGCCGGCGCACCGGAAGAAATCCTCTACGTCAGCAAGCCGCACATCGGTACGTTCCGCCTGACCGGCGTGGTGGAAAACATGCGTGAGCAGATTCGCGCCCTGGGCGGCGAAGTGCGCTTCCAGCAGCGTGTCACCGACGTGCTGATCGACGATGGCCAACTGGTCGGCGTCGAGCTCAATGGCGGCGAACAGATCCATTCGAAGCATGTGATCCTGGCCCTCGGCCACAGTGCACGCGACACCTTCCGCATGCTCCACGGCCGTGGTGTGTACATGGAGGCCAAGCCTTTCTCGGTGGGTTTCCGCATCGAGCACCCGCAGTCGCTGATCGACCGCGCGCGACTGGGCAAGTACGCCGGGCACCCGAAACTCGGCGCCGCCGACTACAAACTGGTGCACCACGCCAAGAACGGCCGTTCGGTCTACAGCTTCTGCATGTGCCCCGGCGGCACCGTGGTGGCGGCGACGTCCGAGCCGAACCGCGTGGTCACCAATGGCATGAGCCAGTACTCGCGTAACGAGCGCAATGCCAACTCCGGAATCGTTGTCGGCATCACGCCGGAAGTCGATTATCCGGGCGGCCCGCTGGCCGGTATCGAACTGCAGGAACGCCTGGAGTCCCACGCCTTTGTGCTGGGCGGCAGCAACTACGAAGCCCCGGCGCAACTGGTCGGCGATTTTATCGCGGGCAAGCCGTCCACCGAATTGGGCAGCGTCGAGCCGTCCTACAAGCCTGGCGTTGCCCTGGGTGATCTGGCGCTGGCACTGCCGGCGTTCGCCATCGAAGCGATTCGCGAAGCCTTGCCGGCATTCGAGAAGCAGATTCGCGGTTACTCGCTGCACGACGCGGTGTTGACCGGCATCGAGACCCGCACCTCTTCGCCGCTGCGAATTACCCGCAATGAGTCGATGCAGAGCCTGAACGTCAAAGGCTTGTTCCCGGCCGGTGAAGGTGCCGGTTATGCGGGCGGGATTCTGTCGGCGGGTGTGGACGGGATTCGGATCGCCGAGGCTGTGGCTCGGGACATCCTTGGCCTTGAGGCTTAAGGTTTAAAGCAAAAGATCGCAGCCTTCGGCAGCTCCTACAGGATTTACACCATCCCTTGTAGGAGCTGCCGAAGGCTGCGATCTTTTCATTTGTGTCAGATATTGGCGCGCAGCACGCTGGCCGGCAGCGGCTCACCCCGCTCCACCGTCGCCGCGACCGCAGCCATCAAACCACTCAACTCATAGCCCTGGGCCTTGAGCCACTGCGGATCGTAATAGGTCGTGGCATAGCGTTCGCCGCTGTCACACAGAATCGCCACCATCGACCCCGTCTCCCCTGCCGCTTTCATGTGCTGAGCGGCCATCAGGGCGCCGATCAGGTTGGTCCCGCTCGACCCGCCCACATGGCGTCCCAGGCGTTCCGCCAGGTAGTGCATGGCCGCCAGTGACAGGGCATCCGGCACCTTGACCATGGCGTCGATCACCTTGGGCAGAAACGATGCTTCCACACGCGGCCGGCCGATGCCCTCGATGCGCGAACCGTGGTCCAGTCGCAGGCTGGCATCGCCGGTCTGGTAGTAATCGAAGAACACCGAGCGCTCGGCATCGGCACACAGCACGCGGGTGCAATGCTGGCGATAACGCACGTATCGACCCAGTGTGGCCGTGGTGCCGCCGGTACCGGGGCTGGAAATCAGCCAGCTCGGCTCGGGATGCTGCTCGAATCGCATCTGCTGAAAAATCGACTCGGCAATGTTGTTGTTCGCTCGCCAGTCGGTGGCGCGCTCGGCGTAGGTGAACTGATCGATGAAGTGCCCGTCGTGCTCACGAGCCAGGCGCTCGGACTCGGCGTAGATCTGGGTCGGGTCGTCGACCAGATGACTTTGGCCACCGTAGAAGGCGATCTGCGCGATCTTTTCCTTTGAGGTCGTTGCCGGCATCACCGCAATGAACGGCAAACCCAGCATGCGCGCAAAGTACGCCTCGGAGATCGCCGTGGACCCGCTGGAAGCCTCAATGACCGGCGCACCGGGTTTGAGCCAGCCATTACACAGCGCATACAGGAACAGCGAACGGGCCAGGCGGTGCTTGAGGCTGCCCGTGGGGTGGCTGGACTCATCCTTGAAATACAACTCGATGCCCGGAAAACCCGGAAGCGGCAAGGGGATCAAGTGGGTGTCGGCGCTGCGCTGGAAGTCGGCTTCGATGATCCGGATCGCCTCGCGGGACCACTGTCGGTTGTCGCTCATGATGGTTTTCTCGTTGAATCGGGCAGGAGTTGGCCTTTGTACGAGGCCCATCCAACAAGCTTAGGAAAAATCCTGCATCCGGCACAGGTACAGCTGAGATCCAATACGCCAGACAACTGCTAGGCTCAGCTCGCTGGCGACGGATCACTCTGTAACGGGATATAACAAAAAAGAATATAACTTTTGTTTTAACAACTAACGGTACTTGTTAGGGTGTAACACCTTTTGAATTCACAGATGGAGAGCGACCTTGCCTCTGCGTAGCACTTTCACGCGTTTCTTTCAGTTGGAAGCTGCCAGCGGTCTGTTACTGATCGCCGCTGCCGTTCTGGCTCTGATCATCAACAACTCACCGCTGTCGTGGCTGTACAACGGCCTGCTGGACACTCCGGTGGTGGCCCAGATCGGCGCTCTGAAAATCGCCAAGCCGTTGCTGCTATGGATCAACGATGGCCTGATGGCGCTGTTCTTCCTGCTGATCGGCCTGGAAGTGAAGCGCGAAGTCCTCGACGGCCAGTTGTCCAAGCCATCGCAAATCGTCCTGCCCGGCGCGGCGGCCATTGGTGGCATGGTGGTGCCGGCGCTGATCTACTGGTACCTCAACCGCGACACACCACCTGCCCTCAACGGCTGGGCAATCCCGACTGCGACCGACATTGCCTTCGCCCTTGGCGTGCTGGCGTTGCTAGGCAAACGAGTTCCGGTTTCGCTGAAACTGTTCCTGATGACCCTGGCGATCATCGACGACCTCGGCGCGATCATCATCATTGCGATCTTCTATTCCGGCGCGCTGTCGACTCTGTCCCTGGCGCTGGCCGCCGCCTGTATTGCGGCGCTGATCGGGATGAACCGGCTTGGTGTAGTCAAGCTCGGGCCGTACCTGATCATTGGCCTGATTCTCTGGGTCTGCGTGCTCAAGAGCGGTGTCCACGCCACGCTGGCCGGCGTAACGCTTGCCTTCTGCATTCCGCTGCGCACAAAAAATGCCGAGCCTTCGCCACTGCTGACCCTGGAACATGCCCTGCACCCGTGGGTCGCCTACGGCATCCTGCCGCTGTTCGCCTTCGCCAACGCCGGCCTGTCCCTGAGCGGCGTCACCGTCGAAAGCTTCACTCATCACGTTCCCATGGGCATCGCCATCGGGCTGCTGCTGGGCAAGACTGTCGGCGTCTTCGGCCTGACCTGGCTGGCCGTGAAAACCGGTATCGCCGCCCTGCCCCAAGGCGCTAATTGGGGCCAGATATTGGGCGTGGCGATTCTCTGCGGCATTGGTTTCACCATGAGTCTGTTTGTCGGCTCACTGGCCTTTGAACCGGGTGTAAGTGATTTCGCCGGAATGGATCGCATGGGAATCCTGACCGGTTCGATTCTCGCCGCGCTGATCGGTTATGCGGTGACCGCGATGGCGAGTCGCAAGCACTCCGGCCTGGCCTCCTGATAAACCGCGATATCGCCTGACGCCAAGCAAGACTCACCTGCGCTGAAAAACAAAAAACCCGATCAGTCGCCTGATCGGGTTTTTGTTTATCCGGTGTTTGCGCTTAGTGCGAAACGCGGCTGGTGCCATTCACACTGGCGATGCGCACACGCTCGCCAACACGGAACACTTCGTTCGGCTGAACTTCCTGTACGTAGGCACGCATGCTGCCATCGTCTTCGCGCACGGTGATTTCCACGCCCTGGGTGCGGGTCATGCCCTCTTCTGCGGCCGAACCGATCAGGCCGCCGGCAACTGCGCCGATGACCGCAGCAACGATACTGCCTTTGCCGCCACCGATGGCGCTGCCGCCAACGCCGCCAACCACTGCGCCTGCAGCGCCGCCGATCGGGGTTTTGGTGCCTTCGATTTTCACCGGACGCAATGCTTCGATGGTGCCCATGCGAACGGTCTGCACGCGACGCGCCTCGTCACGGGAGTAGGAGTCACCGGTCAGGCTCGATTGGCAACCAGTGAGCAACATCGCCATCGTGGAAAAGGAAGCAACCAGCAGAACAGACTTACGCATAGCATCAACTCCAAAGAAACAGATGTTCATTAAACTCCGCAGCTTGACGCCTGTCACGACACCGCCCGGGTAAAATTGTTTTGATTCAGGCTCCGTTAAGGCGCCTCCACGAACTCACACAGTAGCGGTAAATTCGGAAAACCGCCCAAAGGCCAAGGATTTCAATGGACTACTTTATCATCGTCGTCACGACGGTTGCCGGTTTGTACTTCCACTGGTGGCTGTACGTACGGATCAAACGCTGGATGGACCGCGACCTGGCGCTAGCGCTGGCTGGCAAGGATGAGCAGAAAAAAGCCTTCATGCTCGAACAGTTGGCGAGTGCCCAGGCGCAGAAGATCAAGCGTCGAGACCTGCCGAAGTGGCTGGAGGCCGCTGCGGCAGGCTATCCCGATCGGTAGACTGCTCAGGGTGCCAGGCGTTCAAGAATCCAGTCGGCGCCCTGCTGGCGGTAATTGAGGCGGTCGTGCAGGCGGCTTGGGCGGCCCTGCCAGAACTCGATGCGCTCCGGCAACAGGCGATAACCGCCCCAGTGTTCCGGGCAATGCGGCTGGGTGTCGCTGAAACGTTGCTCGGTGTCCTTGAGCAGCGCTTCGAGCTCGCCACGATCGGCGATCACGCGGCTTTGCGGCGATGCCCAGGCCCCCAGGCGACTGCCCAGTGGACGGACCTGATAATAGGCGTCGGACTCCTCGGGCGTCACTTTCACCACCCGCCCTTCGATGCGCACCTGGCGCTCCAGCGCCGGCCAGAAAAACGTCATGGCCGCGAACGGGTTCGCGGCAAGATGCTGGCCTTTGGCGCTTTCGTAGTTGGTGAAAAAGGTGAAGCCCTGCTCGTCCAGGCCCTTGAGCAACAGAATGCGACAGTGCGGTCGACCATCCTGGTCAACGGTGGCCAGGGTCATGGCGTTGGCTTCCACCGGCGCCTGCTCGGTTTTCACCGCGTCGGCGAACCACTGGTGGAACAACGCAAACGGCTCGGCCGGGGCTTGCGCCTCGGTCAGGCCATCACGGGTGTAGTCACGACGCATATCAGCCAGGCCCTGGGTCATGGCGCATTCCTTTTGGTTAACGAATCACTGCTTTGCAGTATCGGTGGCGACGACTTTCTTGTCAGCCGTGGAGGCTTTGGCTGGTGTGGTTTTCTTCGCCGGCGTTGCGGTTTTCGCAGGTGCTTTCTTGGCCGCCGCTTTTTTCGCCGGGGCTTTTTTCGTCGCTGGAACAGCAGCCTTTTTAGTCGCCGGGGCCGGTGTAACCGGTTTGGCGACCGGCTTGACGTCAGCGGCTGCAACCATGCTCACAGGGGCCGGGGCCGGCATGTTGTACTTGCTCAGCAGCGCGACCATGGTGTTTTGCGGGGTCACCAGCAGTTCCACACGGCGGTTCAACGCACGGCCTTGCGCACTGTCGTTGGCGGCACGCGGCGCATCACCGCCCAGGCCACGCAGCATCAGGCGATCACGCTGCAAGCCACTGAGACGGAAAATCGCCGCAACGGACTGGGCACGCTCCTGGCTCAGTTTGACGTTGGCAGGCGCCGCGCCGGACGTATCGCTGTGGCCGAGGATCAAGACAGCGGTCTTTGGATCGGCTTCAAGGATCTTGGCAACGCGGGTAAACGGACCGAGCGTGACCGGCAGCAGCATGGCCGGACGATCAGGGTTGAACGAGCCTTCGACCGGTGCAGTTACTACCAGCACGTTTTCGCGGCGCTCGAGTTGCAGGTTGCTGTCCTTGACCGCCTCGCGCAGACGCGGTTCGTAGTCGTCAAGCCAGGCCTGGGTGACTTTCGGGTCGGGCATCGGCACGGCCTTGGCGGCACTCTTCTCGTTACCGCCGAACGGCCACCACCACTTGCTGCCGCTATCGGTTTTGGCCTTGGCCACCGCCACGGGTTTGGCCTCAGGTTTCACCTCCGGCTTGGCCACGGGCTGGCCGGCGCTGTCGTCGGAACCGAACGGCCAGTACCAGTGGCTGGCGCTTTCAGTCTTGGCGACAGGGGCCGTCGCGTCTTTCTGTGGAGTCTGTGCACAACCGGTAATGGCGAAACACAGGGCCAAAGCGAGGGTTTTATTGGATGACATTGGATATCCACAAAAATGAAGTCAAAAAATCAGGCCACGACGGCCCGCAGAAACTGACGGTTTGAAACTGAAAAGGCTATCGGGTTCCAGCCCTGGAGACCGATAGCCGCTTTTACAGACAAGTGGCCAGAACCCGAACCAGCTTTTGCGCGCGCGGGTCCATCAAGACGTAGGGGCCCAGGGTATTTGTCACAAATCCGAAGGCTACATCGTGTTCCGGATCGGCAAAGCCGATGGAGCCGCCGGCACCCGGATGACCAAACGCCCGCGGGCCAAGGCCGAAGGTGGCATTGGCAACGTCCGGTTGATCAAGCATGCAACCCAGGCCAAAACGGGTCCGGGTCAGTAAAGTCTTGTCCTCGCCGAGGCTGTGCTCACGAGTCAACTCATCGAGCATTTCGCTTTCCAGCAGGCTGCCATCGAGCAGGCCGGCGTAGAAGCCGGCCAGGCTACGGGCATTGCCATGGCCATTGGCGGCTGGCTGCTGCATGCGTCGCCACTCGGGTTTGTTGGTGCTGGTCATGATCGACGGCGGGTTGGTGAACGCCCGGGTCGTCATGGCCGTTGGCTCACGCATGGTCACTTGCAGCAGGCGCTGGGCGGCGGCATCGCCGACATTGCCCTTGCCCCGCGCAATGTGGGCCACGCGATAGAACTCTTCGTCGGCCAGCCCCACATGGAAGTCCAGGCCCAACGGTTTGGCGACCCGCGCGACAATGGATTCCCCCGGCCCACGACCGTCGGCACGACGCAGCAATTCGCCGACCAGCCAGCCATAAGTGATCGCCGCATACCCATGACCTTCGCCCGGCGTCCACCACGGCGTTTCGCCAGCCAGGGCGTCGACCATGGTTTGCCAGTCGTAGAGGGCTTCGGGGGCCAGTAATTCGCGCAATGCCGGAAGACCGGCCTGATGGCAGAGCAATTGTCGCAGGGTGACGGACGCTTTGCCGGCCGCGGCGAATTCGGGCCAGTAGCGTGCCACCGGCGCATCCAGTTGCAGCTTGCCTTCGGCCACCAGTTGCAGCGCGGTGACGGCGGTAAAGGTCTTGGTGCAGGAGAACAGGTTGGCGATGGTGTCACTGTGCCAGGCCTCGGCCCCGTCCTTGTCGGCGGTGCCGGCCCACAGATCAAGGACGGTTTCGCCACCAATCCGAATGCACAATGCTGCGCCACGCTCCTGGGGATCGTCGAACAGCGCCGCGAAAGCCTCTCGCACCGCTTCGAACTTAAGCTCGTAATGACCCTGAATCTGCACCCGCAACTCCCCCGGATTAACGCTCTACAAAGTGGCGGGCATTGTTCCAGCCCTTGAGGGTTTTGGGAACAGGGTTGGGCTGGGCGGTTGTTTCGCCGCGGCCGAAAAATGTAGGAGCGCTGCGCGCTCCAACGGGGGCAAGCCCCCTCGCCACAGGGTTTCAGCTTTTAATGGCCTTTACCGGAATGCCCACCCGCGCCCTTCCCCGGGCCTTTTCCGGCCTCGGCTTTCCTGCCACCCTCGGCGTCGTGGCTGGTTTTGTCGGCGTCAGCCGCCTTCCCAGCCTCTTTGCCCAATTGTTCGACCGTCGCCAGGTTGCTCTTGCGCACGCTGTCGACAAAGCCCTGGAACGGCAGATCCGTGATCCCCACCAACCCGAAGTGACCGTTTTCACCATCAAGCAGACGCCCGGTGACCGGTTGATCGAGGTACTGGAACCAATGAACACCGACAATCGACGGCTCGTTCATTGCCTGCTTGAGGAAGTTGGCATATGCCGCACCACGGTCCTCCTCCTTCGCCAACGGCGTGACGCCACCCCAGAACGGCCCACGATCAGCCGAACCGACATTGAACTCGGTGATCAGCACCGGTTTGTCGAGACTGCGCAACTTGGCGAAGTCGTAACCATCCTGGGGTTGCAGGGTGTACATGTTGAAGCTCAGCACGTCGCAATACTGGGCGCAGGACTCGACGGCTTCCGGCGTGCTGATGGCGAAACGGCCACCGAGCAGCAACTGGTTTGGCGCGTGCCACTTGAGTGAGTCGGAGATGGTCTTGAAGTAAGTGTCGGCAAAGACCTTCTGGAAGTATTTGAAGTCGGCTTCGATTTCCGGGTGCTCGGCGCTCGGCAGCGGTGGCACGAATCCTGGATCCTCCATCAATTCCCAGGCAGGCAGATCAATGCCCCAGGCTTTCGACAGGCCCGCCTGATTGCGGTACTTGTCACGCAGTTGCTTGAGGAATGCACGCTTGGCCGGCACGTCGGTGGTCATTTTCAAGGTGCCGTAGGCCAGGGCATAACGGGCTTTCGGATCCTCCCCGGGACCGGCCCAGGCCAGTTCGTTGTCGGCGTAGTAACCGATCAGCCACGGATCGTCACGATGGTCGCGGGCGGCAATCGCCACTGCTCGCTCGGTGGCCATGGCAAAACGCGGGTCGAACGGATCGGGCATGCCGCCCCACCAGTCGGTACCGGTGCTGATGCTGGCATAGTCGCCGACGATCGACAGCGGCAGGGTGTATGGCACGCGATCGGCATTGCCCAGTACCGGGGCGCTCCAGTTGCCGATGGTGTTGAAGCCCCAGGCCTGCAGGCGATCAAGGGTGTGACTGGCCCAGCGTTGCTCGTCGAACAACGCTTTGCACGGTTCGACCGATGTTGGCTCTGCCGCTGTTGTTATCGTCGCTTCAGTCTTGGCGGCTTCGGCGACGCCGGACTCGGCGGTTGCAGAAGCGACAGGTTGCTCGGCCGCCTTGGTCGCTGTCGCTTCAACCGCATCCGCCTTGGCCGCCGCGGCCACGCCCGCTTTGGTTTCGCTGCCCAACGCGCAAGGATCGCCATACAGACGTTGCAGGTTGGCACCATAGAAGTCGTACCAGCGCCCGGCATTGTAGCCCCGCCCTTGATCGGCACCATTGCCGCCACGGTTGTTGCCTTCGCCGTAGTGGCTGGCCAGCGCCTCGTCAGCCTTGGGCAGGGACTCGAACATCCACTCGCGACCGGCCACATAGGTCTGGTTGACATCCGGGGCCAGGGTATTGACCCCGAGGGAGTAGAACGGGTGGCCTTCAGGCGTCACCAGATACCAGCGACCGTTGCGCTTCTCGGTGCGGAAAAAGCCGCTGGCCTTGAAGGACGGGCCTTTGCTCAAACCACCGAACTTGTCCAGGGAGAACTTCTCGCGCTCAGCCAGCCAGGTTTTCAGTTGTTGCTGTTCTTTGGCGGCGGAGCTTTTCAACTGCTCGTCGTTGCTGACTTTTTCCGGCCATCTGGCCCGGGTCGACTGGCCGTACGCATCCACCAACCCGCCATACACGGCCTGGCTGACCGACTCGCCGTCCTGCACACCAAAGCGCTCCAGCAGGATGCTTTGCGCGGCTTTGGGCTGGTCCATCGACAATGTCACGGACACCACCTGGCTGCGATCCAGCTCACCGGAGCTGCTGGCCAGCAACACACGCTGGCCCTCAACGGTCATCGGCATCGGCGGGCCGGCCTTCATGCCCTGGCTCAGCGGCGATGTCGCTTGCAGCGGCACCAACAGGGTTTGCGCCGGTCCGGCCGGCAGATCGACGCGACTGACCAGGGTCTTGCCGTCATTGCTCTGGATGGTCACGTACAGGGTCAACGCCCAGTTCATCGCGCTCTGGATCCGCAGGCTCATGACACCCGACTGCGACCAGTCCCAGGCACCGGTTTGCGGGGCCAGGCGCAACGTCGGCCGGGCGACCGGGTTGAAGGTCACCCGGCGCAGCACTTCGTCTTCAGGGGTTTGCTCGGCGTTGGATTGCGGCAGGCTGGCGTCCTGTGTCGCCACCTGGACCACGTCGGCGGGGCGCACAAAGTTGAACAGCGTCTGCTGGCTGGCAGGTGCAGCCAACAGCGGTGTTGCGAACAACAGGGCAAATACGGCAGGCAACGAACGGCAAATCATGAGAACGAAATTCTCCCTAACGACCTTCAATGGGCCAGTGAAAAAGCGGTGGCAGAGAGATAGACAACGCGGTGGGCAAAACTGCCCACCGGTGCTTCAGGAAATTTCTCGACGGAACGGCGGCAACGCGTTGAGGATGGCTTTGCCATAGCGCTGGGTCACCAGGCGCCGGTCGAGCAAGGTGATGGTGCCGCGGTCTTCTTCGGTGCGCAGCAAGCGACCGCAGGCCTGGACCAGTTTCAGCGAGGCGTCCGGTACGGAGATTTCCATGAACGGGTTACCGCCCCGGGCTTCGATCCATTCTGACAGCGCCGCTTCGACGGGATCATCGGGTACCGAGAATGGAATCTTGGCAATGACCACGTGCTCACAATAGGCACCAGGCAAGTCGACGCCTTCGGCGAAGCTCGCCAGGCCGAACAGCACGCTGGAATCCCCGCCATCGACCCGCGCCTTGTGCTTGTTCAGGGTTTCCTGCTTCGACAGGTTGCCCTGAATGAACACTTGCTTGCGCCAGTCGCGGTCCAGGCCATCGAACACGTCCTGCATCTGTTTGCGCGAGGAAAACAGCACCAGCGTACCCCGCGAGCCTTCGACCAGTTCCGGCAGATCACGAATGATAGCGGCGGTATGTGCCGCTGCATCACGGGGATCGGCGTTCAGGTTCGGCACCCGCAGCACACCGGCGTCGGCGTGATGGAAGGGGCTTGGCACCACCGCCGTCACGGCTTTTTTCGGCAGCCCGGCGCGCATGCGGAAGCGGTCGAAGGTGCCGAGGGCGGTCAGGGTCGCCGACGTCACCAGGCAGCCATACGCCACGTTCCACAGATTACGGCGAAGCATTTCCGCCGCGAGGATGGGACTGGCGTTGACCTCGATGTCGAACAGCGACCCGCTTTCGGCCAGGGTCAGCCAGCGGGCCATGGGCGGGTTGTCTTCCGGGTCTTCGACGGTAAAGGCGGTCCACAGCTCCCAGTTGCCGGAAGAGCGCGACAGCAGGCTGCCGAACAGTGGGTACCACTCTTCAGCCTGGTTGCTGGCGATGCCAATGTTGACCTCGCCGTCCATGCCTTCCTTGAGCAGGTCGGTCAGGCGGGTGAACAAGTCGGTCAGCCGTGCGAAGCCTTTCTTCAGTTCGATGCCCATTTCACGCATGTGCTCGGGAATCACCCCGCCGACGAATCGGTGACGCGGGCGCTCGCGGCCTTCGACGTCTTCGCCGGGTTTGAAATCGGCGATCTGCTCGCACGCGGTGAACATGAACTGCTGCTGGGTCTTGATCTCCCGCGCCAGGTCCGGCACCTGCTCGATCAACTTGCCCAGGTCGCCTGGCAACGGGTGTTGGGCCAGCAGTTTAGTGAGATTCTTGGCAGTGGTTTCCAGCCAGTCGGCGGTGGAGCGCAGGCGCGTGTAATGGGCGAAGTGGCCGATGGCCTTGTCCGGCAGGTGATGGCCTTCGTCGAACACGTAGATGGTGTCGCGTGGGTCCGGCAGTACGGCGCCGCCGCCCAGGGCCAGGTCAGCCAGGACCATGTCGTGGTTTGTGACGATCACGTCGACCTTGCCCATGCCTTCGCGGGCCTTGTAGAAAGCGCACTGGCCGAAGTTCGGGCAGTGACGGTTGGTGCACTGGCTGTGATCGGTGGTCAGGCGCGCCCAGTCGGCGTCTTCCAGGGCGGTGGACCAACTGTCGCGGTCGCCGTCCCACTTATTGCCGGCGAGCTTCTCGATCATGCTGGTGAACAGCTTCTGGCTGGCCTCGTCGACCTCGATCTTGAAGCCTTCTTCTTCGAACAGTTGCGCAGTGGCAGTCTGCGCGTGGCCTTCCTGGAGCAACATGTCGAGTTTGGACAGGCACATGTAGCGCCCGCGCCCCTTGGCCAGGGCGAAACTGAAGTTCAGCCCGCTGTTGCGCATCAGGTCGGGCAAGTCCTTGTAGACGATCTGCTCCTGCAGGGCCACGGTGGCCGTGGCGATCACCAGGCGCTTGCCGGCGGCCTTGGCCGTGGGGATCGCCGCCAGACTGTAGGCCACGGTCTTGCCGGTACCGGTGCCGGCTTCCACCGCGACAATCGCGGGGTCGCCACTGCGCCGGCCTTCGTCGTCGGTGTCGATGTCACCCAGGACCTTGGCGATTTCGGCGATCATCAGGCGTTGGCCGTAGCGCGGCTTGAGGCTCTTGGCTTCGAGAAAACGCGAGTAGGCGCCCTGGATCGTGGTTTTGAGTTCGGTGCTGATCATGGATTGTCGGGCGCAAAAAACGCTGGATAAATTTTCAGTGGTTCGGATCGACGGCTATCATACCCCGCTAATGAATCCTGCGCAGAACGGAGTATCCGAATGACACCTTTTAGCCTCATATATAGCCTGCATGTACTGGCGGCCCTGGTCTGGGTCGGCGGCATGTTTTTCGCCTGGATGGTCCTGCGCCCTGCCGCGATCACGGCACTTGAAGGCCCTGCCCGGCTGAAGTTGTGGGTAGAAGTGTTTCAAGGTTTTTTCCGCTGGGTCTGGGTGGCGGTGGTGCTGTTGCCGGTCAGCGGCGTGGGCATGCTGCATATGCACTTCAACGGCTTTGAAGCCGCACCGCGCTATGTGCAAGTGATGATGGGCCTGTATGTGGTGATGACCGCGCTGTTTATCCGCATTCAGGCGCTGATGCTGCCGGAGCTGCGCACCGCCGTGGCCGAACAGGATTGGCCGGCGGGTGCCAGTGTGCTGGGGCGGATTCGCCGGTTGGTGGGGATCAATCTGTTGGTGGGGTTGGCTGTGGTGGTGATTGCGGCGGCTCGGCCGATGTTTTGAAGTACCTGTGGCCGGAGATGCTGTTGTGGCGAGGGGGCTTGTCGGATCGCCGCACCGCCCCGTTCGGCTGCGAAGCAGTCGTAAAACCAGAAACCGCTAACCTTCAGCAGTATTGCGATTGCCGAAATGGGGGCCGCTTTGCGGCCCAACGGGGGCAAGCCCCCTCACCACAGGCAAGCTCCCTCGCCACGGGTTCTCGGCGTTTCTTACAACCGCTGCACAGTCACCGAACCCGCCGCACCTTCAGACCCCGGCTGCCCGTCGGCGCCAGGTTTGCCGCTCTTGCCGCCATCGGCCTTGTAGACCAGGCAGCCCTTGGCCTTGCCGCCAGCACCCGGCTTGCCGCCCGGGCCGGCCAGGCCACCGGCGCCGCCAGCCACCTGCACCTTGATCCGGTCTGCCGGAAAGTCGTGTGGTATTGACAGCCTGACCAACGCACCCGGCGCGCCTGGTTGACCATTGCTGCCATCACTGCCATCGGCACCGCGACCGGCCTGGCCCCAGGTGCAGCCAGGGTCCTGACCGTTGGCGCCATCCAGGCCGACAAATCCCGGTGCGCCTGCACCGCCTCGAGCGTCCACCAACAATTGTGGTGCATTCAGTGTCTTGATCTGCAAATCAAGATTGCGCCCGGAGCGGGCGGCTTTCTGATAGGTTCCGGGCGCGCCCCGCGCGGTGATCTGGCTGCCTTCGGACAAATCAGCGCGACGGACCTTCAGCGCCAGCGCCTGCTCTCCCGGCACAATGGCGATGCGCGCTTCACGCCCCAGATGCAACTCACCCACGGTGACTTCGGTGACGTTCGAAGGAATCAGCAAGGTGCCGTAATCGGCCACTTCCAGGCGTTCCAGTTGCAGGGTGCTGGCGGTATTGGGCAAACGCATCAGCGAGTTGGGCTCGACACTCACCACCTGTGCGCTGGCCAATGGACTGATGAGTGCGGCGAGCAGACAGAGTTTACGCATGGGAAGCCTTCGAAGCGCTGGGGGCTGGAATGGTTTGCAGGTGGAATACACCGAAAATGACGATCCTCAGGCGGTCAAACCAGGGATGGGCGCGACCTCGCAGGCTGCGATAACACAACAGTGCTTCCAGAAGATGGATGAACCCCAACAGGCCGCCGGCCAGATTGACCAACGGGTGCAGCGGAAAGACAAATGGCGTGAGCTGGTTGACCAGCACCACCAACCAGAACAGCAGGGTCAATAACCGCCCCAGCCCCCATAAGACCTTCATATGCTCCCCCGATGAGAATTATTGTTTGGGCGCACAGTAACGGCTTCCGCGCGGGATAAGCCAGAGGGCAATGGAAAAATCTTCATGAAGGCCGCCGAACGGCCGTCGCAGCGCTCACAACTGTCGCTCGACGGCTCTATCTCTTGGCTCAGCGGTTTATATGCAGCTCAACGCGACGGTTTTTCGCACGTCCTTCTTCCGTTTCATTGTCGGCAATCGGCTGACTTTCGCCCTTGCCTTCGCTGGTCACTTTGTTCGGCGCCACACCCTGGCTGATCAGGTATTCCGCCACGCTGCTGGCGCGTCGCTCCGACAAGGCCTGGTTATAGGCATCTGACCCCACGCTGTCGGTATGGCCGACCACCTTGATGCTGACCACATCGGCATCCTCGAACTGGCTCATCATCGCATCCAGTTCACTCTTGGCCGTCGGGGTCAAGTCGGATTGATTGAAGACAAACATCACATCGCTCAGCGTAATGACTTGAGTTTGCGCAGGCTCGGTCTGGACGCGGTCCGGGTACAGCGGCACCGGGCAACCGCGATGGTCGACCAGGGTATTGGCGGGAGTATCAGCGCAACGGTCACGCCGGTCGAAAACGCCGTCGCCATCTTCGTCGCCATCCTGGGCATAGCAGATCAAGCCGCCGGACAAGATACCCAGCGCCGCCCCACCCGCGGCCCAGGCACCACTCTCGATTGCGCCCAGGCCACCGCCGACCAGGCCGCCGATGAGGCTGCAGATTGGCCAGGTGCGTTGATTGAGGGGGGCAGTGCCATCGCTGTGGGTCGCGCAGCCGGTCAAGAGGCTGCCAAGTAGCAGAACCGGCAAGACGGTCCTTGTGAGAACGATCATATTGAAAGCTCCTGTGTCACCGGCCCATACCGGTTACACAGGAGTAAAGACCCGCATCCGCGACTGCACAAGGCGCGGATGCGAGGGGGGTTAACGCTGGATTTTGATTTCCGTACGACGGTTCTGTGCGCGACCGTCAGCGGTTTTGTTGTCCGCAACTGGCTGGCTTTCACCGGCACCGACCACCGACACGAAGTTGCTGCGAGGTACGCCTTGCTCGATGAGGTATTCAACCACCGAGTGGGCGCGTTTATCCGACAGTTTCTGGTTGTAGGCGTCGCTGCCCACGCTGTCGGTATGACCGGTTACGGTCAGTTGAGCAGTCGGGGCTTCGGCTTTCAGGCGAGTGGCAATCTTGTCGAGGACCTGTTTATCGGACGTGGTAAGCGTGGCTTTATCAAACTGGAAGTGAACATCGCGGATGACGATGGTTTCTTCCTTGACCACAACCGCCTCTTCGACCACAGGCGCTGGTGGTGGGCAACCGTTGGCATCGACATGAACGCCTTTAGGCGTGCCCGGGCACTTGTCGCGACTATCCGGCACACCATCGCCATCTTCGTCGCCATCACCGTGCACCCAGCAATAAGCCGCTGCCGTACCGCCAACGAGCAGAGCACCATACCCTGCCCATGCCGAGCTTTCGGTCGCACCGAGGCCCGCACCCACGACACCACCAACCGCCGCACAGGTCGGCCAGTCGGTTTTCTGCAAACCTGCGCAACCAGTCAACACACTGGTTAGCAGAACCAAGGGTAATGCTGTCCGAACTATGCTCATCTAGTTTTCTCCTGAAGGATCGGCTTAGAACCGATTCAGGTAGTAAAGACCCGAGTATTAATCTCCGCCAGCAATAGGCCATGCTGTTTATTCACGCATTAACGGAAGCTTGGCGCATTTGTCGCCAAGCTGCTCTAGGCCCGAACGTCCGGGCAGGCTAGTCTTGGCAGATCTGATAGAGGATCTTCGATGATTGCAGGTATTTCTTCACGCACGCCGCAGCAGGCACTGGCCGCATTACTTGACCGATATGCCCCCGCGCGCCTGTTGTTGATCGGCGCCAGCGAATTCCCGGCACTGGAAGCATTCAAACTCGCGCACCCGGACAGTTGCGTGGCTTTCGCGGTCCCAGGCCCATTGCCCGACGAGTTGGCGGCCCGCCGATTCGACCTGGCCCTGGTGGTCGATTGCCTGGAGCATTTGCCCAAGCGCGACGGCCTGAACCTGTTGGGCGGCATTCGCAACCTCAACGCCAGCCGCATCGCCGTGCTGGCGGATCTGCCGGCTTGTGGCTGGCAGGAAACAGATTTTTTCTCCCTGGCCCTGCAAGCCAGCGAACGCTTTCAACGGGATGAACAGGTATTGACCCTGTTTACCTACGATCTGCTTGAATACAAACAAGTCCCTGACTGGCTCAATTCGCGCTTCTGGGCCAATCCGGAAAACTTCGGGAAATACTGGTGGTAATGCAATGATCGCGGATTCCACAGCCGAATGCGGACGTTCCCAGATACCTGCGAAATTATGGCGAGTTAGTCTTGGTCCATGGAAAATCAGTGTTCGCCATTAATCTTTCGTGAACATACGCCTCAAACTGTTCGGCTGGCAGTGGCGGGGAAAACAGGAAGCCCTGGTAGGTCTGGCAGCCATGCTTGACCAGAAAGGTGCGCTGAGCTTCTGTCTCCACACCTTCTGCAATCACCGAAAGCCCCAATATCTGGCTCAGGCTCACAATCGCGCAGGCGATGGCGGCGTCGTTGGAATCAACCAGCACATCTCTGATGAAGGACTGGTCGATCTTGAGTTGATCCAGCGGAAGGCTCTTGAGGTATGACAGTGACGAGTAGCCGGTTCCGAAATCATCCAGCGAAAGGCCTATGCCGATCTCTTTCAACTCGATCATTTTGGCGACAGTACCTTCAATATCCTCTATCAGCAGGCCTTCGGTCAGTTCCAGTTTCAATTTCTTCGGATCGGCCCCCGTGCATCTCAGTACTTGCAGTACTTCCTCGACGAAGTCCGGATGGTGAAACTGGCGGGCGCTGACATTCACAGCCATACCCAATCGGGCGGTTTCCGAATGCTTTGCCCAGGCAACCAGTTGAGCGCAGGCTGCCTGCAGCGCCCAACGGCCTAGCGGCAGAATCAACCCCGTTTCCTCTGCCAATGGAATGAACTCTCCTGGAAACACGACTCCGCGCTCAGGATTCTGCCATCTCATCAGTGCCTCTGCGCCAATGATACGGCCCTCACTATTCACCTGCGGCTGGTAATGAAGAAGGAACTCGTTGTTCTGCAAGCCTTGGCGCAAGTCTACTTCCAGGCTGGCGCGTGCCGTGGCAACCGCCTGCATTTCCGGATCGAAGAAGCGCATGGTATTGCGGCCCGCCGCCTTGGCTCGATACATCGCCAGGTCAGCGCGCTTCATAATATCGTCCACTGTGCTCAGCTGCCCCTGGAACAGCGCAATGCCGAGGCTGGGGGTGCTGTGGTGCTCATAGCCATCCAACTGGTAGGAAATGTTCAGAGCGTCGAGAATCTTTTCGCCAACAGCCTTGGCCTGGATAGCTGCTTCTCGAGGGTTCTCATTAAGGCCATCCATCAGGACGACGAATTCGTCTCCGCCCAGGCGAGCCACGGTGTCGCTCTCGCGTATGCAGCCGCAAAGGCGCAGAGCAACTTGCTGCAGCAACATGTCGCCTCGGTCATGCCCCAGCGTATCGTTCAGTGCCTTGAAGTTATCCAGGTCAATGAGAATTATCGCGCTCGTATGCAGGCTACGGGAGCTGCCCGCCAGCAGATGCTGTAACCGGTCCAACATGAGCCGCCTGTTGGCCAGCCCGGTCAACTGATCGTAGAAAGCCAAACGCTGAACCTCTTGCTCAGCAGTCTTACGGTGGGTGATGTCAGTATTGATCGACAGAACGGATTGCGGCTGGCCATCATCGTCTCGCACCAGGGTTCGATGACTTTCGAGCGTGATGGTGCGGCCATCCCGGCGTCGAAGTGTAACTTCGTCCGCCCAGTCACCCGTTTCTATCAGGCTGTTAGTGGCCGCATTGAAAGCGGCGCTACCCTGGTAGATCAACTCCTGTGCCGATTTGCCGAGTGCCTCTTCCTTTGACAGACCGTAGAGACGCTCGGCACTTTTGTTCCAGTACAGGATGCGGTTATCCATCCCGTGAACGACAATCGCGTCCTGGGCCTTGTCCAGCAGCGATGCTTGCTGGCGGGCCTGCATCTCGCTTTCGCGCAGCACTGCCAGATAACCTTCCCTTTCCGCGGCTTGCGACTCCATTTCGCGTCTGATCTTGCCCCCATAGATAACGGCCGCACTGACCATCAACAGCACGAACACCATGATCGCGTATTCGACCCGGCGCAGTTCCTCGACCGACTCAAGCTCCTCCTCCAGGAGCTTGCTTTGAATCAGGCCAACGCGATCGCGCACGGTACTGAGTGAGGCGAGCAACAGGGCATACTTCCTGTCCATCGTCGCCATGCGTTTGCCGGCATTATCCGACTGCCCCTCCCTGAAGTAGGAAAAGATCAGCAAGGCCTCGTTCACCATTTCGACCATCGCGGCATCTACTGCACCCACCTCATCCTTCAATGCAAGGGTAAAGGCTTGTATATCTGCACTGTGTTCAGCCTCATGCGCGATCCGTTCTTCCAACTGTTTTTTGGCCATTGCCAAATGCTCGTTGAAGGCGCGCAAGGCTTCATTCATGTTCCGCGATTCGGCTTCAACATGATGTGTATCGAACACATTATTGCCCGGCGCATTGACTGTGGAAGCCAGGCTGCCCAGCGTTGAATAGCTCGACAGCTGTTGGACCCACGACTGGTTTGCCTTGATGGAGCGGTGATAGGTATCGACGATCAGGTGATTCAATAGCACGCTCAGCACAACAACCAGCACGTCGAATCCCGCTAGAAAAAAGTACATGCGGTGCCATTTGGTCGAGCGCGGCTTATTTGAACGGGTGGGTATGGCTTGCTTTGCGGCGCTTTTACTCCTGAAAAAATCCATTTCACAATCTCCAAACATAATCCTTCTAAATTGACCAATAGAAGCGGTATTCGGAAACCATTTAACCTCTTGTGCCGACACCTGAACCTGAGAACACACCGCAAGTAGCATTAGCCAAATCTTTCTCTATTCTGAATTCACGCTGGTTTTCGTGAGGGAAGCTCCCGAGACAATCAATCGCTACCAAAGCTATACATCTTGAGTGTCACGCCAACCAACTATTCGACACTAAGCAATGCATTTGGCGATGCTGATTTCATGGTGAAATTTTTTACTCTCGCAAGTGCCCAGCCGCACCGTAGTGAAATCGATTCGATTCTGAGTGATCCCGACGGATCCAGTCCAAACCCTGCGCCCGCAGGTGCAGGGCTTGCTCAATGTCTTCCCGAGTGTCGTTGCGGATTTGCGCCCCCGAACAGAGTGCTTCACGCAGAATAATCGGGTGACATAGGGCACGTTGCGGGTCATTTCCGCGCAACCTGCCGGACTGCCAGATCAGTTTCGACAGCAATCCAAGCATAGCCACTAATTTGCAATTATTCTGTTCGCCGACTGCTCCTGGTCGGTAGCAGCCCTTGATGGTCGGCCGCTTTCGGCCATGATCTGTAGTTCGCCGGCACCCACTTTTTGACAGCGGGCTGGCCACTCGCCCGCCAAAAAAAAGCGGACGCCCCCGCGCTCCGCGACGACTGCCTGATCGTTTCATTTAAAGCGGCAAGCCCGCGCCTTGACGCTGACTGTCATAGACTAATCTCCACCTCTGACGAACGCACAAATGAAGGGCTGCCATGGGATTGCAATGAGGCTGATTGGCAGTCGCTCACTTGCTCCACGCGCAAAAAATACGTAAACAATCAAATTAGGTAAGTGATTGATTTATGGAAGATAAAATACATATAACTGTTAACAAGGCTCCGGAATAACATGAGTACATCCATTTGCCCTTGCGGCAGCGGCACCCTGCTTGATGCCTGCTGCGGTCACTACCATGCCGGACACCCGGCGCCGTGCGCCGAAGCCTTGATGCGCTCGCGCTACAGCGCCTACGTGCTGGGGTTGGTCGACTATCTGGTGGCCACCACCCTGCCCGCCCAACAGGCTGGCCTGGACCGTCAATCGATCAGCGACTGGAGCGCGCAAAGTACGTGGCTGGGCCTTGAGGTGGAAAGCTCCGAAGTGCTGGGTGGCCAGCCTGAACACGCTTTCGTGACCTTCACCGCGCGGTGGCACGACAGCAGTGGCGAACACAGTCATCGAGAGCGCTCATCGTTCGTACAGAACACCGGGCGCTGGTATTTCATCGACCCGACCGTGCAACTCAAACTCGGGCGCAATGACCCCTGCCCGTGTGCCAGTGGACAGAAATTCAAGAAATGTTGTGCGGGTTACTTCAGCAGCTAGTCCGTGGAATGACTGCCCACCACGCAGGAGCTGTCGAAGGCTGCGATCCTTTGGGTCTAGACTGGGACTCAAGGGAGAACCACCACGATGATCATCCGCCGCTGCGCACTCTGTCTGCTCACCGTGTTCCTGACACTGGGACTCGGCGGCTGTGCGTCGTGGTTCGACGACGACCTGCCGGACCCCGAGGTCCATCTGGTGAAGGTCGAGGTGGTCAGCGCCAAACTGCTGGAACAGAAATTCCTCCTGCACTTTCGCATCGACAACCCCAACGACAGCGACCTGACGGTGCGCAGCCTGGAGTACCGCGTTCACCTGGGTGACATACTGCTGGCCGACGGCGAGTACGAACACCGGTTCACCATCAGCCCCAAGCACAGTGCCTACTTCAAGGTGCCGATCCGCACCAACCTGTGGTCCAAGGTCCGGGATCTGGCCAAACTGCTGAAAAAATCCGACCAACCCATTCCCTATCGTCTGGAAGGTGAACTGGAAACCGGTATATTCATCGCCCACTACGTGCACCTGGCGCGCAATGGCGTGATAATCGCCGCCGATTTAATTCCGGAGCAACACCGATGACCCAGCAACCCCATGTCCACGGCCCTGACTGCAACCACGATCACGATCATGACCATCACCACCATGATCACGACCACGGCCATGTCCACGGCCCAAACTGTGGCCACGCTCACCAGGAACCGGTGCGCAATGCCCTGAAAGACGTCGGCCGCAACGACCCGTGCCCATGCGGCAACGGCAAGAAATTCAAGAAGTGCCACGGCGCTTGATGCTTCGGGCGAAGACTTGCTTCGCCTGATGAACCGCCTTTCGCAAGCAGGCTCGCTCCCACACTCGATCTACGCCAGACAACGGTTCTGTGTATCCAGGTCCCCTGTGGGAGCGAGCCTGCTCGCGAAAGCGGTGTGTCTGACAACGATGATGTTGAACGCGAGGCTCGCTCCCAAAGTTTTTTTCAGTCAGCCTTTAATACGCCTGCCGTGCTGACCACCGTCGCATACTCGCCGTGCAGGTTCCCCAGCGACATCGCATGCACCTCTTCGGCGCCATGGGCATGGCCGAAAAAATCAGCCTTGTCGAAGGTAAAGCACGCATCCTCGGCTACCCAGGTATCAAACCCCAGGTTGCCCGCGGTGCGCGCCGTGGACTCCACCGAGTTGTGGGTCGCGACGCCCACGATGATCAACTGCCCGATCCCCGCCTCGCGCAACTGCGTCTCCAGCCCCGTCGAACAAAACGCATCCGGCACCTGCTTCTGGATCAAGCGCTCACCGGCCATTGGCGCGAACCGCTCCTGAAACTCCACCCCCGACTGCTGCGGCCAGAACACCGAGTCCTCCGAGCGGGACAGGTGCTGCACATGGATCACCGGCCGAGCTGTGCGCCGCCAATGAGCGAGCAATTCCAGCATGCGCTCTTCGGCCTGAGGATTATTCCTGCGGCCAAGCCTGGGGTGAAGGATGCCTTTTTGCTGATCGATAATGATCAGTGCCGCGTTTGCCTTGAGCTCCATGCCGACTTTTCTCCAGGATTGTTGACTGTGTCTCGCACTTCAACATCACGGGTTACGGGTGACAAGCCACCCTTGAGAGTCAAAAGATCGCAGCCTTCGGCAGCTCCTACGGAGATACGCCGATCTTTGACAAATCCTGAAATAACCTCTTACCCCGCTTGCGCGGCCATCGCCTGCTCACTAACGTAGCGCCTTTATTGCGCCACCACCCCGCAGGAGCTTTGCCATGGCCTCGCCAGCCCTTACTCATTTTCTACCCCGGTTCGGCGTTGCCGCAGCAGTGGCGGGCGTCTTGAGCCTGACCGGTTGTCAGAACTTCAATGCCCAGGACACCCTCCCGCCGACCTCCGGCGTGCAACCGCTCAAGGGCCTGGCGCAGAACGTTTCGGTGCGCCGCAATGCCATGGGTATGCCGCTGATTGAAAGCAACAGCTTCCACGACGCGCTGTTCACCCTCGGTTACGTGCATGCCAGCGACCGAATCACGCAGATGGTCACCCTGCGCCTGTTGGCCCAGGGCCGATTGGCCGAGATGCACGGTGCGGACCTGCTGGATGCCGACCGTTACATGCGGGCGGTCAACCTGAAGAAAAGTGCCGGCGAGTTGTACAAGGCCTCTTCGCCGCGCCTCAAGCGTTTCTTCGAAGTCTATGCGCGGGGCGTCAACGCCTACCTGTTCCGCTACCGCGACAAACTGCCGGCGGACCTCGCGGCCACCGGCTACCAGCCTGAATACTGGCAGCCGGAAGATTCGGCGCTGATTTTCTGCCTGCTGAACTTCAGCCAGTCGACCAACCTGCCGGAAGAGATTTCCTCGCTGGTACTGGCCCAGACCGTCACCACCGACAAACTGGCGTGGCTGACGCCGTCCGCCCCCGACGAAAAACTGCCGGTCGCCGAGAGCGAAAAACTCCAGGGCCTCAAGCTCAACGGGCAAGTACCGGGCCTGGCCGAACTCAGCAAAGCCACGGGACAACTGTCGGACCTCAACCTGCTGGGCGCCACCTCGTCGAACAACTGGGCCATCGCCGCGCAACGCAGCCGCAGCGGCAAGAGCCTGTTGGCCAGTGACAGCCACGGCCCGCTGGGCGTGCCTTCATTGTTCAGTTACGTGCAGATTCGCGCGCCGAAATATCAGGCGTCCGGCGTGACCATCGCGGGCCTGCCGATGGTGCTCGGTGGTTTCAACGGTAAAGTGGCGTGGAGCATGGCGTCCGTGATGGGCGACAACCAGGACCTGTTCCTGGAGAAGATCAAGCGCCAGGGCAACGGGCTTACCTACGAAAACGCCGGGAAGTGGCAGCCGGCAATCGTGCGCAACGAAACCTATTTCGTCAAAGGCCAGCGGCCGATTCGCGAGGCGGTGTACGAAACCCGCCATGGCCCGCTGCTCAACAGCGCCCAGGGCACCACGCTGGCCAATGGTTTCGGCCTGGCCTTGCAGATGCCGAACTTCACCGACGACAAGTCCCTGGACGCGTTCTTCGACCTGTCCCGCGCCCAGAGCGCCGAGAGAGCTTCGGATGCCAGTCGCGAAATCCGCGCCATCGCACTGAACCTGGTGTTTGCCGACGCGAGCCACATCGGCTGGCAGGTCACCGGCCGCTACCCGAACCGCCGCGAAGGCGAAGGCCTGCTGCCCTCGCCGGGCTGGGAAGGTCGCTACGACTGGGACGGTTATGCCGACCCGATGTTGCACCCGTACGACCAGGACCCGGCCCAAGGCTGGCTCGGCACCGCCAACCAGCGGGTCATTCCCCATGGCTACGGCATGCAGCTGTCCAACTCCTGGGCTGCTCCGGAGCGCGGCGAGCGCTTGGCCGAACTGGCCGGCGCAGGCAAACACGACAGCCGCAGCCTGATCGCCATGCAGTACGACCAGACCACGACCTTCGCGGCCAAGCTGAAGAAAATGTTCGAAGCGCCGGGCATGTCCCAGCCACTCAAACAAGCCATCGACGCCTTGCCGGCGGCCGATCGCGCCAATGCACACGAAGCCTACAGCCGCTTGCTGGCGTTCGATGGCAAACTCAGCCCGACTTCCACCGATGCGGCCATCTACGAACTGTTCCTGCAGGAAAGCACCCGGCAGATCTTCCTCGATGAACTGGGCCCGGATAGCAGCCCGGCGTGGAAGGCCTTTGTCGCCGATGGCAAGTTGTCCTACGCGGCCCAGGCCGATCACTTGCTCGGACGTGAGGACAGCCCGTTCTGGGATAACGTGCGCACCGCGCAGAAAGAAGACAAACCGGCCATCCTCGCGCGCAGTCTCGCCGCAGCGATCAGCGCCGGCGACAGTCAGTTGGGCGGCGATCACAAGGCCTGGCAGTGGGGCAAACTGCATCGCTATGAGTGGAAGAACAGCAGCGGCCAGACGGTACGCGGTCCGCTGCCGGCCGGTGGCGATCACACCACACTCAACACCGCCGCATTCGCCTGGGGCCAGGACTTCAACACCACGCTGGCGCCCGCCATGCGCTTTATCGTCGACTTCGGCCAGTCCGAACCGCTGATGGCGCAGAACGGTACCGGTCAGTCCGGCAATCCGGCCAGTGCGAACTACCTCAACAGCATCGAACCCTGGCTCAAGGGCCAGTACATGAGCCTGCCGATGCAGCCGCAGAACTTCGACAACGCCTATGGCAAGAATCGACTGACGCTGACACCCGGCAAGTAACGCTGATCCCTGTGGGAGCGGGCTTGCTCGCGAAAGCGGACTGACATTCAAAGTAATTGTTGAATGTTCAATCGCTTTCGTCGGAACGCCGCCCGGAGCAAGCCCGCTCCCACACTCGTATTTCATCCGCCCATAAGCCCGATAGAACTTCTCGCCCCGCGCCGACCTCATACCTAACAAGTCTCTCCACTCTGGCAACGCCATGGACCTTGTTATCTCGCGTCCCGAAGGTTTGTACTGCCCTGCCGGCGACTTCTATATCGATCCGTGGCGACCGGTCGAACGTGCCGTGATCACCCACGCCCACGGTGACCACGCCCACGCCGGCAATCTGCACTACCTGGCGGCAGCGCCCGGCGAGGCCATTTTGCGCGTGCGACTGGGCCAGGACATCAACCTGCAAACCCTGCGCTACGGCGAACGCCTGCTGCATCACGGCGTGTTCCTCAGTTTTCATCCCGCCGGCCACGTACTCGGCTCGGCACAGGTACGACTGGAATACGGTGGAGAAGTCTGGGTGGCCTCCGGGGACTACAAGACCGAGCCCGACGGCACTTGTGCAGCGTTTGAACCGGTACGCTGCGACACCTTCATCACCGAGTCGACCTTTGGCCTGCCGATCTACCGCTGGCAACCTCAGCTACAGGTGTTTGCCGAGATCAATCAATGGTGGCAAGCCAACGCGGCTGTCGAAAAAACCAGCGTGCTGTTCTGTCATTCTCTCGGCAAGGCCCAGCGCATTCTCCATGGCATCGACGCACGACTGGGCCCCATTCTCGTGCATGGCGCCGTGCAACCCATCAACCGGATCTACCGCGAAGCGGGGGTTCATTTACCGCCCACGATGGATGCCGCCGACATCAAAAAGAGCGACCCGATGATGCGCAAGGCGCTGGTGCTCGTGCCGCCTTCGGCGGCGAACAGCAGCTGGATGCGTCGCTTTATCGATTACAGCGATGGTTTCGCCAGTGGCTGGATGCGTTTGCGCGGAACACGTCGGCGGCTCGGTGTAGACCGAGGTTTCGTCCTGTCCGACCACGCCGACTGGCCAGGTTTGCTGTGGGCCATCGAACAGACCGGTGCCGAACGGGTCATGGTGACCCATGGATCGAGCGGCGCACTGGTACGCTATTTGCGCGAGCAGGGGCTTGATGCCATGGCGTTCGATACCCGATACGGTGAAGACGAAGAAGACCCCGCCCTCGCCGAGGTACTGCCATGAAGGCATTCGCTGAGCTGTATGCCAGGCTCGACGCCTCGACATCGAACAATGCGAAACTGGCGGCGATGCAAAACTACTTCGCCGAGGCTGCACCGGAGGATGCCGCATGGGCGGTGTACTTTCTGTCGGGAGGACGCCCCCGGCAATTGGTACCTGTGCGGGTACTGCGCGAACTCGCGGTGGCGCTTTCCGGTTTGCCACAATGGCTGTTCGAAGAGAGTTACCAGGCCGTCGGTGACCTCGCGGAAACCATTTCGCTGATCTTACCGCAAGCGCCGCACCGATCAACCGATGGGCTGGCCACGTGGGTGGAGGACAAGCTGTTGCCACTGCGCGGCGAAACACCGCAATCCCTCGCGCAAAAGTTACCGCAGCTGTGGGCGCAACTGGATCGGGAAAGCCTGATGGTCTGCATCAAACTGATCACCGGCAGCTTTCGCGTCGGGGTGTCCAAATTACTGGTCACCCGCGCCCTGGCAGCCATGGCCCGTCTCGACAGCAAACGCGTGGCGCAGCGGCTGGTGGGTTACACCGATCAGGCTCACCGTCCCAGCGCCGCCAGCTACCTGAAACTGATCGCCGCCGAATCCCCGGATGAGCATGCCCAGCGTGGCGGCCAGCCCTACCCGTTTTTTCTCGCCCATGCCTTGTCGTCGCCCGTGGAACAATTCGAAGTGCTGCTCGGTCCTGCACGGCACTGGCAGGCGGAATGGAAATGGGATGGCATTCGCGCCCAGGTGATCAAGCGCGGCGGGCGACTGTGGATCTGGTCGCGGGGTGAAGAGTTGGTCACCGAACGCTTCCCTGAACTGGACAGTTTGATTCTGGGCCTTCCCGACGGGACAGTGATCGACGGCGAGATCGTCGCCTTGAGATCTGCGCCAACCGGCACCGAAAAGGCTTTTGAGCCCGCAGTGCAACCTTTCGCCCTCCTGCAACAACGAATCGGTCGCAAGACCCTGGACCGGAAAATCCTCGATGAAGTCCCGGTGGTGCTGCTTGCCTTCGATTTGCTCGAATGGCAGGGAGAAGACTGGCGCAACCGGAGTCAGGCCGAGCGTCGTGCACAACTGGAACGGGTGGCCGGTGACTGCGCCAACCCTCGTTTGCGTCTCTCGCCATTGTTGACTGGCGACACCTGGCTCGACCTCGCCCGCCAGCGCCAGGCATCCCGCGCCCTCGGTGTCGAAGGCCTGATGCTCAAGGCGCGCGATGCCCTGTACGGCGTCGGCCGGACCAGGGACATGGGCGTGTGGTGGAAATGGAAAGTCGACCCGTTCAGCGTTGACGCCGTGTTGATCTATGCGCAACGGGGGCAAGGGCGCCGGGCCAGCCTCTACAGCGACTATACGTTCGCCGTCTGGGACGGCCCGCCAGAGGCCAGTGAACGCACCCTGGTGCCGTTTGCCAAAGCTTACTCAGGGCTAAGCGATGACGAAATCCGCCAGGTCGACAGCATCGTGCGCAAGACCACCGTGGAAAAGTTCGGCCCCGTGAGCAGCGTCCAGCCAAGCCTGGTGTTTGAATTGGGCTTTGAGGGAATCGCCCTCTCCCGTCGTCACAAGAGTGGCATTGCCGTGCGCTTTCCACGTATGTTGCGCTGGCGCAAGGATAAGTCGGTCGACGAAGCCGACAGTTTGACGACCCTGCAAAATCTGCTCAGCTAACCCTTCTATCCGTCCTCAAATATTTTTCTTTTTGAGTCGAACTGGTGCGGCCATTTCCCTGCGCCCGTTTTCGTGCATAAATCTGTCTCCGGTTATTTCCAGACACCTTTTAAACGCTTGTTCGGCACTCTGGTTCGGAAATTGCTACTTTCAACAGGTCTTACGCTTTCCAGTAACAATAATTCTGCGCCACGAGCGCTCATATTGGTTTTAGGGATTGAATAATGAAAAAAGCATTGCTGACCCTTTCTGCACTGGCATTGTGCATGGCTGCGGGCTCCGCCATGGCGAAAGAATACAAAGAACTGCGTTTCGGCGTTGACCCTTCCTACGCACCGTTCGAGTCGAAAGCGGCCGATGGCAGCCTGGTAGGCTTCGACATCGATCTGGGGAACGCGATCTGCGCTGAACTGAAGGTCAAGTGCAAGTGGGTCGAAAGTGACTTCGATGGCATGATCCCTGGCCTCAAAGCCAACAAATTCGACGGCGTGATCTCGTCGATGACCGTTACCGAAGCCCGTGAAAAAGTCATCGACTTCTCCAGCGAGCTGTTCTCCGGCCCAACCGCCTACGTGTTCAAGAAAGGTTCTGGCGTGACTGAAGACGTCGCCTCGCTCAAGGGCAAGACCGTCGGCTACGAACAAGGCACCATTCAGGAAGCCTATGCCAAAGCCGTTCTGGACAAGGCCGGCGTGAAAACCCAGGCCTACGCCAACCAGGATCAGGTCTACGCCGATTTGACTTCCGGTCGTCTCGATGCAGGGATCCAGGACATGCTGCAAGCCGAACTGGGCTTCCTGAAGTCGCCACAGGGCGCCGACTACGACGTCAGCAAGCCAGTCGACAACGCTTTGCTGCCAGCCAAGACAGCTATCGGCATTAAGAAAGGTAACACCGAGCTGAAAGCACTTTTGGATAAAGGTATCAAAGCGTTACACGATGATGGCACCTACGCCACCATTCAGAAGAAACACTTTGGCGATCTGAATCTGTACAGCGGCAAATAATGCCCGGCGCCCATCTCGCGATGGGCGCTTTTTTCATCCGATCAGGTTGCTGATTTATGTTCGAAAACCTATTAGAAAATCTGGGGCTCTCTGCCTTCAGCCTCAAGGGCTTCGGTCCGCTGCTGATGCAAGGCACCTGGATGACGATCAAGTTGTCGGCGTTGTCGCTGTTGGTGGCCGTGTTGCTCGGGCTGCTCGGGGCCAGCGCCAAGCTGTCAAAAGTCAAACTGATGCGCGTGCCTGCCCAGCTCTACACCACCCTCATTCGCGGCGTTCCGGACCTGGTCCTGATGCTGTTGATCTTCTACAGCCTGCAAACCTGGCTGACCTCCTTTACCGATTACATGGAATGGGAATACATCGAGATCAACCCGTTCAGTGCCGGGGTCATCACCCTGGGCTTCATCTACGGTGCGTATTTCACCGAAACCTTCCGTGGCGCGATCCTCGCCGTCCCACGGGGTCAGGTCGAAGCGGCCACCGCCTATGGCCTCAAGCGCGGCCAGCGCTTCTGGATCGTAGTGTTCCCGCAGATGATGCGTTATGCCCTGCCGGGGATCGGTAACAACTGGATGGTGATGCTCAAGGCCACCGCCCTGGTGTCGATCATCGGTCTCGCCGACCTGGTCAAGGCTGCCCAGGACGCCGGTAAAAGTACCTATCAGCTGTTTTACTTCCTGGTGCTTGCGGCATTGATCTACCTGGTGATCACCAGCGCGTCCAACTTCATTCTGCGCTGGCTTGAGCGTCGTTACTCCGCCGGTACCCGGGAGGCCGTACGATGATCGAACTTCTGCAGGAATACTGGAAACCCTTCCTCTATAGCGACGGCAACAACATCACCGGCCTGGCCATGACCATGTGGCTGCTCAGCGCGTCGATCTTCTTCGGTTTTCTCGTGTCGATCCCGCTGTCCATCGCCCGTGTATCGCCGCACTTCTACATCCGTTGGCCGGTGCAGTTCTATACCTACCTGTTCCGTGGCACGCCGCTCTATATCCAGTTGCTGATCTGTTACACGGGGATCTACAGCCTGGCCGCCATTCGGGCCCAGCCAGTACTGGACGCATTCTTTCGCGATGCGATGAACTGCACGATCCTGGCCTTCGCCCTGAACACCTGCGCCTACACCACGGAGATTTTCGCCGGGGCAATCCGCAGCATGGCCCACGGTGAAGTGGAAGCGGCCAAGGCTTACGGCCTGACAGGCTGGAAGCTGTATGCCTACGTGATCATGCCGTCGGCCCTGCGTCGCTCGTTGCCGTACTACAGCAACGAAGTGATTCTGATGCTGCACTCGACCACCGTGGCCTTCACCGCGACCATCCCGGACATCCTGAAAGTGGCGCGGGACGCCAACTCGGCGACATTCCTGACCTTCCAGTCGTTCGGCATCGCCGCGCTGATCTACCTGACCGTCACTTTTGCGCTGGTCGGCCTGTTCCGCCTTGCCGAACGCCGATGGCTGGCCTTCCTCGGGCCGACCCACTAGGTCTCAACCTGCTTCAGGAACAACAGATGCGCCACCAGAAACATGACCTGCTGGCCCCGCTGCCGGGGACCGCACGACAGATCCACAGTTTTCACTTCGGCCCACAACCGGCCAACGGCAAGATCTACATCCAGGCCTCCCTGCACGCCGACGAAATGCCCGGCATGCTGGTGGCCTGGCACCTCAAGCAACGCCTGGCAGAGCTGGAAGCCGCCGGTCGCCTGCGCAGCGAAATCGTGCTCGTGCCCATCGCCAACCCGGTGGGCCTGGAACAGGTACTGATGGATGTGCCGCTGGGCCGCTACGAGCTGGAAAGCGGCCAGAACTTCAACCGCTGGTTCGTCGACCTCAGTGAAGAAGTCGGCAACGCGATCGAGGGCAAGCTCGGTGACGATCCGCAGCGCAACCAGCAACTGATCCGCAGCAGCCTGCGCGAAGCGCTGGCCCGGCAGTCTGCCGACACCCAACTGCAATCCCAGCGCCTGACCCTGCAACGACTGGCCTGCGACGCCGACATGGTGCTCGACCTGCATTGCGACTTCGAAGCGGTCGCGCATCTGTACACCACCCCGGATGCCTGGCCGCAGGTCGAGCCGCTGGCCCGTTACATCGGCGCCGAAGCCAGCCTGCTGGCGACGGACTCTGGCGGTCAGTCGTTCGATGAATGCTTCACCCTGCTGTGGTGGCAGTTGAAAGAGCGCTTCGGCGAACACTTCGACATTCCACCGGGCAGTTTTTCGGTGACCGTCGAATTGCGCGGTCAGGGCGACGTCAATCATCCGCTGGCGAGCCGCGATTGCCAGGCACTGATCGATTACCTGATCCATTACGGCGCGATCGCCGGCGAATCCGCGCCCCTGCCCGACCTGCCCTATCCGGCGACCCCGCTGGCCGGTGTAGAGCCGGTAGCCACGCCTGCTGGTGGGCTGCTGGTGTTCACCGCGCTGCCGGGGCAATACCTGGAAGCCGGGCAATTGATCGCCGAGATCATTGATCCGATCAACGATCGCGTCACTCCCGTCCACTGCTCCGCCGCCGGGCTGATGTACGCCCGCTCGCTGCGTCGCATGGCCACTGCCGGCATGGTGATCGCCCACGTCGCGGGCACCGAAGCCTATCGCAGCGGCTATCTACTTTCGCCTTGAGGATGCACGCCCCATGTACAAATTGACCATCGAAGGCCTGCATAAAAGCTATGGCGACCATGAAGTCCTCAAAGGTGTTTCGCTCAAGGCCAAGACCGGCGACGTCATCAGCCTGATCGGCGCCAGCGGCTCGGGTAAAAGTACCTTTCTGCGTTGCATCAACTTCCTGGAACAACCCAACGACGGCGCCATGAGCCTCGACGGGCAGAACATCCGCATGATCAAGGATCGCCACGGCATGCACGTGGCCGATGCCGAGGAACTGCAGCGGATTCGCACACGCCTGGCCATGGTGTTCCAGCACTTCAACCTGTGGAGCCACATGACGGTGCTGGAAAACATCACCATGGCGCCGCGCCGGGTGCTGGGCTGCGACAGGAAAGAAGCCGAGGACCGCGCCCGACGCTACCTCGACAAGGTGGGGCTGGCTTCCCGTGTGGCGGACCAATACCCGGCGTTCCTGTCCGGCGGTCAGCAACAACGGGTGGCGATTGCACGCGCACTGGCCATGGAACCGGAAGTCATGCTGTTCGACGAACCGACCTCGGCGCTGGACCCGGAACTGGTGGGCGAAGTGCTCAAGGTGATTCAAGGCCTGGCCGAAGAGGGCCGGACCATGATCATGGTGACCCACGAAATGAGCTTTGCCCGCAAAGTATCGAGCCAGGTGCTGTTTCTGCACCAGGGCCTGGTGGAGGAAGAAGGTGCGCCGGAAGACGTGCTGGGTAACCCGAAAAGCGAGCGGTTGAAGCAGTTCCTCAGTGGCAACCTGAAATAACCACCGGCAGGAAGAGTGGAAGCCGGCTTGCCCGGCTTCCACCATCCATCAACCGTTATGCCCCCGCTTGGTTTTCCAACCTGAAACTGCCATTTCTCACTTGCAGACCACTAGCGTCCGTCCCGCTGAAGCGTCCGGCAAACTCCGCGTCACCGCCCACCGTCAACTCGAGCGTTCCTGGATAAAGCTCAGCCTCCGAGTTACCGGTCACATGGATGACCTTGGGAGTTGTCCCGCTGGGCTCCAAGCTGAAGCTGCCACTCTGGATGCCTATCGGCAAGTACACTAAAAACGCTGTCCCCTGACCGTTATCCGCCTCAATGCAATGCGCATTTAACGTCGGATAAAAATTGAGTCCATCCATTACGCGAAACTGCGTGGAGCCGTCTGTCCTGATGACCTCGGCACTCATATGTCCCGATCGATTTGCACTCATCTGAATGTTCCTTTTCATATTCGTAGTTAACTGCCCGATGCCCCTGTTAAAGACACCAGGCACGTAGCTCCCAGATAGAACCACGACAGTGCCTGTCGATTGGTTTCCACGACAGACACAGTTACTTCCGAATTTGTGCAGGCCGATTCAGACGCTACGTTCGTGAATGGCAAAAACAGGTGCGGATCCGCTTGATGAAGACACCCACTGCCGTTCACCGAACATGAATGGCGGACATCGAAAATCAGGCAACAGGCGCAGGCGGCGGCTCATCCGGCAGGGTGGGTTCTCCCGGCTCGTTGGGCTGCTCGTTCGGGGTATCAGGATCAGGCTGGCCGGGGATGCCCCCTGCCATGCTGACGGGCGGATGTGCCAATAACGACCAGGCCAGAACGCCAACCTGATTGGGTTCAAGCCTTGCCAGTTCGGCACTGATTCGCGGATCGATCTTCATTCGGCGCTCCTGGGCGATGGCCCGACCCGCCTTGCGCAGATCGGAACAGTACACTCCATAGAGTGTACGCCCGCCCAGGAATTCCCGACATTTGTCGGACGGTTGACTCAGGTGCGCGGCAGGGTCACGCCACGCTGGCCCTGATACTTGCCGCCACGGTCCTTGTAAGACACTTCACACTCTTCGTCCGACTCGAGGAACAGCATCTGTGCCACGCCTTCGTTGGCGTAGATTTTCGCCGGCAGATTGGTGGTGTTGGAGAACTCCAGGGTCACGTGACCTTCCCACTCAGGCTCGAGCGGCGTGACGTTGACGATGATGCCGCAGCGCGCGTAGGTGCTTTTACCCAGGCAAATGGTCAATACATTGCGCGGAATGCGGAAGTATTCGACGGTGCTGGCCAGGGCGAAGGAGTTCGGCGGAATGATGCACACGTCGCTGTGGATATCGACGAAGCTGCCGGCATCGAAGTTTTTCGGGTCGACGATGGCCGAATTGATGTTGGTGAACACCTTGAAATGATTGGTGCAACGCACGTCGTAGCCGTAGCTCGACACGCCGTAGGAGATCACACGGCTATCGTCGCTGCCACGCATCTGGCGCTCGACGAAAGGCTCGATCATGCCGTGTTCCTGCGCCATGCGGCGAATCCACTTGTCCGATTTGATGCTCATGGCGGGTGTCCTGAATTGCGAGGTCGAAAAATTCTGTCCGGCATCTTACCGGGCGCGCCGCCGGGTTCAAAGTCCGGGGTGCAATTCTCGCCGAACAGGCAGGAATTACGCGCGTTGGCGACGAACCGTCACACCGCCGATCCTTAAAACAGAGAAACCTTCGCAAGAAGCATTGGCACGTCCCGGAAAAAGGGTTAAGGTGGCGTCACTGTGCTGCTTGTGTCACTGAGAATCTCTACACGATATGTTGAATTTCGATCCAACCATCTACAAGAATTTTTCCTGCTCTTTGCACTCAGTCTCGGCCAGGGTTCTTCCTGAGTCGCAGTTATCTTTGTTCAAGGAGTTACACCATGTCTAATCGCCAAACCGGTACCGTTAAGTGGTTCAACGATGAAAAAGGCTTCGGCTTCATCACCCCACAATCCGGTGACGACCTGTTCGTTCACTTCAAAGCTATCCAGTCCGACGGCTTCAAAAGCCTGAAAGAAGGCCAACAGGTTTCTTTCATCGCTACCCGCGGTCAGAAAGGCATGCAAGCTGAAGAAGTTCAAGTTATCTAACTTGTACTTGCTTTAGTAAAAAGCCCCGCCCTCAACAGCGGGGCTTTTTTGTGCCTGTGTGTTTTTCACAGGTAAAAAAGATCGCAGCCTGCGGCAGCTCCTACAGGGTATGCATAACACCCCTGTAGGAGCTGCCGTGTAATGGTCGAACATTTTTGGACCATGATGTAGGAGCATCGATTTAAGGACGCATCATGGGATATCGGGTTGTTACATCTGAGGAAAAAGCGGAAGCCATCCGCTTGGTAGT
>NZ_JAHUWE010000012.1:0-278675 GCF_019219225.1 Pseudomonas sp. PDM32 | reverse complement strand
ACTTCGGAGCCAATCCGGTCGGGCAGGACTTGCTCAATATCACGGCGCTGGGGATCAACAGCGCGACGTTCGCTGCCAACGTGACCATCACGGCTAACGGGGCAGACACGGTGGTAGGGATCGGGGCAGATACCATTCACCTTGTCGGTGTCAACAGCGCGGCCGTTGATCAGACGGACTTCATCCTGGCCACTTGAGGTCCTGGCCAGTACTGTCGCAGGGAGCGTGGACCATGGAGGGGAGGGCAATGGATGCCCTCCCTTTTTCCTTCCACTCAATGACCCATGGTGAATCGGGGGGCCAGCAGCGTACTGGAGCTCACTAACGCAGGTTGGAACCGGGCTCCTGGTCTGGCCCGCGCATTCCAAATTCTGGTGCCACCGTTTTACCTTCTGCTGAATGCCTACGCATTGCACATTGCGTTCAGCTGCCGCTGTGCTCAATTATAAGTTGGCGTAATACTTCGAATAATAAATAGAAAATTGACTAATCATGGTCCCGGAACGAAAAATCATCCCCAGACCGGCGCCGTCAGAGCGCCGCGGATTTGCCGTTTCCCTCCTGCCAGAAAAATAACCAAAGGAGCCCGACCCATGAAGCCTCAAGCTTCGTCCCAGCCGCGCCGTGCGGCAGCCGCTGCCTTTATTGGCACCATGATCGAGTGGTACGACTTTTACATCTACGCCACCGCCAGCCGCGCTGGTGTTCGGCGCGCTGTTCTTCCCCTCCGACGACAAACTGTTCAGCACCATGGCGGCATTCGGCACCTTTGCCGTGGGCTTCTTTGCGCGGCCGTTGGGCGGGATCGTCTTCGGCCATATCGGTGACCGCATCGGCCGCAAGAAGTCGCTGATCATCACCTTGTTGATGATGGGCGTGGTCACGGTGTGCATCGGCTTGCTGCCGACCTACGCGCAAATCGGCGCGGCGGCGCCGGTGCTCCTTATTTTGCTGCGCATCGTCCAGGGCATCGCCGTGGGTGGCGAGTGGGGCGGGGCGGTGTTGATGGCCGGCGAGCATGCGCCGAAAGGCCGGCGCAATTTCTTCGCCTCGTTTGCACAACTGGGCAGCCCGGCGGGATTGATCCTCTCGCTGCTGGCCTTCAGCGCCGTCACCCGTCTGCCGGAAGAAGACTTGATGAGCTGGGGCTGGCGCTTGCCGTTCCTCGCCAGTTCGCTGTTGCTGCTGGTGGGCCTGGCGATTCGCCTGGGGGTGAATGAGTCGCCGGAATTTCTCGCCAGCCGCGAGCAAGCCAGTAAAAACCAGCGCAAGGAACAGGCGCCGGTCATGGAAGTACTGCGTACCGCGTGGCGTCCGCTGTTGCTGTGCATCGGCGCCAACACCCTGGGGATCGCCGGGGTGTATTTCACCAACACCTTCATGATCGCCTACACCACCCAGCAACTTGAACTTCCTCGCTCGCTGATTCTGGAGTGCCTGTTCTTCGTCGCGATCATCCAGTTCTGCATTCAGCCGCTGGCGGCCTGGATCGCCGAGAAGATCGGCGCGACCCGCTTCCTGTGCCTGGTGTCGCTGCTGGCCATGGCCTCGCCATACCCGATGTTCGTGCTGGTCAGTTCGGCCCAGGCGCCGCTGATCATCCTTGGCATTGCGTTGGCCGTGGTGTGCATGGCGTCGTTCTACGCGGTGATCGCCGGCTACGTCAGCGGCATGTTCGAGACCCGCGTGCGCTACACCGCGATTTCCCTGGCATATCAGATTTGCGGTGCGCTGGCCGGTGGTCTGACACCGCTGATCGGCACCATGCTGGCGCACAGGTTCACTGGCCAATGGTGGCCGATGGCGGTGTTCTACAGCCTGATCGCCGCGACTTCGCTGCTGTGTGTCCTGTCCCTCGCCCGTCGCCATGCCAGCGCTGAACGCCTGGAACTGGCCAAGGCCTGAAACGAATATTCCTGGAGAACTCATGTTGAAGATTAATGGCGAACGCCTCTGGGCGAGTCTGATGGCAATGGCCGAAATCGGCGCCACCGCCCGTGGCGGCAGCTGCCGCCTGGCCCTGAGCGACGAGGACAAGGCCGGTCGCGAACTCTTTGCCCACTGGTGCCGCGAAGCCGGCATGACCCTGAGTGTGGATGCCATCGGCAACCTGTTCGCCCGTCGCGCCGGCACTGATCCTGACGCGGCACCGGTGATGATGGGCAGTCACCTCGACACCCAGCCCGAAGGCGGGCGGTTCGATGGCGTGTACGGCGTGCTCGCCGGCCTGGAAGTGGTGCGTTGCCTGAACGATTTGGGGATCCAGACCCGCAAGCCACTGGAAGTGGCGGTGTGGACCAACGAAGAAGGCGCACGCTTCACCCCGGCGATGTTCGGCTCGGCGGTGTTCACCGGCATCATGGCGCTGGACGCCGCGCTGGCGGTGCGCGACATCGATGGCATCAGCGTCGCCGAGGCACTGCAGCACACCGGTTATGCCGGCGAGCGCCCGCTGGGGGGCGCGGTGGATGCCTACTTTGAAGCCCACATCGAGCAAGGGCCGATCCTCGAAGACAACGCCAAGAGCATCGGCGTCGTCAGCGGCGGCCAGGCGATTCGCTGGCTCGACGTGCGGGTCGAAGGCATGGCGGCCCACGCCGGCACCACGCCTATGCCGCTGCGCAAGGATGCCTTGTACGGCGTGGCGCAGATGATCCAGGCCATCGAAGCCCTGGCGGCGGACTTCGCCCCCGAAGGCCTGACCACCGTTGGCGAGTTGAGCATCAACAAATCGTCACGCAATACCATTCCGGGGCTGGTGAATTTCACCGTCGACCTGCGTCATCACCGTGACGAAACCATCGAGGCGATGGAGCAACAGGTCCGTGCGCGGCTTCAGGCGATAGCCGACAGTCGCGGTTTGAAACTGGCGATCACCCCGCACTGGATCAGCCCGGCAACGCCGTTCGACGCGGACTGCGTGGCGGCGGTGCAACAGGCCGTGGATGGGCTGGGCTACGCTCAGCAATCGATTGTCAGCGGCGCCGGGCATGACGCGATCCACCTGGCGAGGTTCTGCCCGACGGCGATGGTGTTCATCCCGTGGGTGGGCGGATTGAGCCACAACGAAGCGGAAGACGTGTTGCCTGAGGATGTGCGGCAGGGTACGGATGTGTTGCTCAATGCGGTGCTGTCTCGTGCCGAGAAAATCGACTAAACGCAATCCCTGTGGGAGCGAGCCTGCTCGCGATAACGGTGTGTCATTCAGCAGTGATGGTGGCTGACACTCTGCATTCGCGAGCAAGCTCGCTCCCACACTGACAGGTATGCATTCCATGCGCAGTTTTTTCCACCCAGAACAATTGCTCCACCATCCACGCAGTTACTACTCCCGTGGCCAGATGCGCACGCCGCAGGAAGTGCCGGAGCGTGCGCAGCGCCTGGTGCAGGCGTCTCATGCCTTGGGTTTCAAGGTCGAGCAACCGGCCGACGCCGGGCTCGCTCCACTGCTTGCGGTGCATGGCGCACCGTACCTGCAGTTTTTGCAGGAAGCCCATCAGCGCTGGAAAGAGATTCCCGAGGATTGGGGCGATGAGGTGATGTCGAACATCTTCGTCCGCGAACCGAATGCCCTGCGCGGGATACTCGCCCAGGCTGCGCGTTATCTGGCCGATGGCAGTTGCCCGGTGGGTGAGCAGACCTGGCGTTCGGCCTACTGGTCGGCGCAAAGCGCCATCGCCGGCGCCCGGGCGTTGCTCGATGGCGAGCCGGCAGCCTATGCCTTGTGCCGTCCACCGGGCCACCACGCCCGGGCCGAAGCGGCGGGTGGTTTCTGCTATGTGAACAACGCGGCCGTGGCGGCCCAGGTATTGCGCGAAGGGTTCGCACGGGTGGCGGTGCTCGACACCGACATGCACCATGGTCAGGGCATTCAGGAGATTTTCTACGACCGTGACGACGTGCTCTACGTTTCGGTGCACGGCGATCCGACCAACTTCTATCCGGGTGTCGCAGGCTTTGCCGAAGAACGCGGTACCGGGGCGGGCGAGGGTTTCAACCTCAACCTGCCGATGGCCCATGGCGCCAGCGAGGCCGACTTTCTCGAACAACTGGAGGTAGCGCTGAAGGCGGTGACGGACTTCGGTGCCGAGGTGCTGGTGCTGTCCCTGGGCTTCGATATTTTCAAACTGGACCCGCAAAGCAAAGTGGCGGTGACCCGCGAAGGGTTTGCCGTGCTCGGCGAGCGGATCCGCAGCCTCGGGTTGCCGTGCCTGATCGTGCAGGAGGGCGGGTATCACCTGGAGAGTCTGGAGGATAATGCCAAGGCGTTTTTTGTGAGCCCTGAGGTGTGGCAGCTCTGAGTTTGTGGCGAGGGGGCTTGCCCCCGTTGGGCTGCGCAGCAGCCCTAAAACCAGCGACCTTTTGCTCACGGAAATACGACGTTCGTCGGTTTACGACTGCTGCGCAGCCGAACGGGGGCAAGCCCCCTCGCCACAGGACTTGCCATAGCCCTTACGTTAACGTAAAGATTGCGGCAGGGCGCCGACGTATGAAGGCGCAAGGGCGGACGACCCGGAGCGCTTGATGACGCTAATAAAAACAAACTCCCCCAAACTGCATCGCGAAGCCCGGCTGGCCCGGGAAAAGCTGCACCTGGAAGGCGAAGTGCCGGATGGCGTCCTGCGTGCGGAAATCGATGCCTCGTGGCGACGCAGTCTGAGCCATGGCGTGCATTTCAATGCCACGCACGAGCTGGCGCTGGAATCGAGCGCCAGCCTGGACCTGTTGTTGGCCAGCAATCGCCTGCTGATCGACGCCGCGTTGCCGGCCATCGATTACCTGGCCGAGCGTCAGGGCAAGGAAGGGCTGATCATCCTCGCCAATTCCGACGCCACCATCCTCGCCGTCGAAGGCCGCGCCGACCGCCTCAAGGGCAGTGGTCTGCAAGACATCACCCTCGGTGCCTGCTGGAGCGAAGCGGTCCGTGGCACCAACGCCCTCGGCACGGCACTGGTGGAAGCCCGGCCGACTCTGATCGATTGCGGCGAACATTATCTGGACCGTCTCAGTGATTTTTCCTGCACCTCGGTGCCGATCCATTGCCCACAAGGCGACATCCTTGGCGTTCTCGACCTGACCCGCGAAGGCCCGCTCGGCCGCGCCCACGACAGCACGGCGCTGCTGGCCATGGCCGTCAGCCAGATCGAAAGCCGGGTGTTCAACGCCAGTTATCCGGACGAAATCGTCCTCGCCTTCCACAGCCGTCGCCAATACCTCGAATCCCCGTGGCAAGGCTTGCTGGCGGTGAGCCTTGGCGGGCAGATCCTCGCGGTCAGCGCCCAGGCTTGTCAGTTGCTCCACGCCGAGCGCTCGGCCCTGGTCGGTCGGCGCTGCGAGGAGTTTCTCGGTGTCGACGGCCTGCAATTGTTGGCGCGCCTGCATCAGGGCGGCACCGGCAGCCTGCAGACCGCCAAGGGTGAATTCTTCTATAAAACCCTGCGCGCGCCACAACGCTCGATCAACGTCGGCAGCCCGCCGCGCACTGTGGCGAAACCGGCCAAGGCGCAACCGGATCTGGAAGCGCTCGCCGGCAGCAACAGCCGTTACGCCCGAGCCCTGCGCATGGCCCGTCAAGGGCTGGCCAACGAACTGCCGGTGTTGTTATTGGGCGAAACCGGCACCGGTAAAGAGGTGATCGCCCGCGCCCTGCACATGGCCGGCGCGCGCTGCGACAAACCCTTCGTAGCGGTGAACTGCGCGGCCATTCCCGAGGGCCTGATCGAGTCCGAACTGTTCGGCTACCGCGAAGGCGCGTTCACCGGTTCACGCCGGGGCGGCATGATCGGCCGCCTGCAACAGGCCCATGGCGGCACCTTGTTCCTCGATGAAATCGGCGACATGCCCTTGGCCTTGCAGGCCCGACTGTTGCGGGTGTTGCAGGATCGCAAGGTCGCGCCACTGGGCGCCGGCGAAGAGCAGGACATCGACGTCGCGCTGATCTGCGCCACCCACCGCGACCTCAAGCGGCTGGTGGAAGATAAACACTTTCGCGAGGACCTGTTCTACCGGGTCAACGGCATCAGCGTGATGCTCCCGGCCCTGCGCGAACGCGAAGATTTCGCCGCGCTGGTCAGCCGCCTGCTGGGGACACTGGGCGCACCCGCCGTGGTCCTGCACGATGATCTCGATCGCTTGCTCAGCGGCTATCACTGGCCGGGCAATATCCGCCAGCTGGAGATGGTCCTGCGCACCGCGCTGGCCATGCGCGAACCGGGTGAAACCGTGCTGACCCTCGACCACCTGCCCGACAGCATGCTCGACGAATTGACCGCCAGCGAACGGCCCCAGGCCGGCAGCATCCGGGAAAATGAACTGGAGCTGATCCGTCAGTCCCTGGACACGCATCAGGGCAACGTCTCGGCCGCCGCCGACGCCCTGGGCATCAGCCGCGCGACCCTGTATCGCAAGCTCAAACAGTTGCGCTCCTGATGCAACGCCTGATCGTCCGGCTGATCGACAGCCAGAACCCCGAGGCCTTGCAGGCGTCGCTGCGCTGGCTGTACAGCTTCGTGCGCCCCCATCGGTTGGCGATTGCCGGGCTGCTGGGCTTGTCGGTCTGCGCTTCGGCGTTGGTGCTGGTGCAACCATGGCTGACCAAGCTGTTGATCGACGACGGCCTGCTGGCGCGCAACTTCCCGATGCTGGTGCTGATCGCCGGGCTGATGATCGTTGCCGGGCTATTAGGCACGGCGCTTTCGGGCATCAACCGCTACCTGCACACGCGACTGTCCGGGCGCATGCTGTTTGCCTTGCGCGATGACCTGTACCGGCATCTGCAAACCCTGTCGCCGAGCTTTTACGGTCAGCGGCGCATCGGCGACCTGATGTCGCGCCTCGATGGCGACGTCGCGGAGATTCAGAGGTTCGCCGTGGACTCGCTGTTCTCGGCGGTGTCGAGCGTGATTGGCCTGGTGGTTGCCATCGCGATGCTGGTGACGCTGTCGTGGAAGCTCTCGCTGCTGGCCCTGGTACTGATCCCCCTCGATGTCCTCTGGCTGCGCTGGATGCGGCGCAAGGTCGAGCGCGATGTGCGGCAGTTGCGCGAGCGCTCGGCGGACATGTCGTCGTTCATGGTCGAGACCTTGCCGGTGATGAAGTTCATCCAGTCTGCCGGCCAGCAACAGCGCGAAGCGCGGCGCCTCGAAACGCTGGGGCAGGGCTACATGAGCCAGTTGCTGCGCCTGCAAGTCACCGAGTTTTTCACCCAGGCCGTGCCGGGTACGCTGACCTCGCTGTCCCGGGCCTGCGCCTTTTTGATCGGCGGATACTGGGTGGTGCAGGGCACCTGGCAGCTCGGTGCGCTGATTGCGTTTTCCACCTACCTGGGGATGGCCGTGGGGCCGGTACAGAGCCTGCTCGGGCTCTACGTGGCGATTCAGCGGATGACCGTCAGCCTCGGCCGGGTCATGGAGTTGCGCGGCGAACAGCCGACCGTGTCGACGCCTGCCAGGCCACGGCCGATGCCCGATGGCGGCGATCTCTGGTTCGACAACGTGCACTTCGCCCATCCCGGTCGCCAATCGACCCTGCGCGGTATCGAAGCGCGGATTCCCTACGGTTTGAAAGTGGCCCTCAGCGGCGGTTCGGGCGTCGGTAAATCTACCCTGATCGACCTGCTGCAACGGCATCACGATCCGCAATCGGGCCGGGTCCTGCTGGGCGACGTCGATGTGCGCGAGCTGGACCTGTTCCAGTTGCGTCGGCGCATTGCCATCGTCAGCCAGGACATCGTGCTGTTTCGCGGCAGCCTCGCCGACAACCTGGCTTATGCGGTGCCGGACGCCAGTCGCGAAGCGATTGCCGAAGTGGCGCGCCTGGCGCAACTCGACAGCCTGATCGAGTCCTTGCCCGAGGGCCTCGACAGTCCGCTGGGCGAGCGCGGCCAGCAGTTGTCCGGTGGACAGAAGCAGCGCATCGCGATTGCCCGGGCGCTGTTGCAGGACCCTTTAATTCTGGTGCTCGATGAAGCGACCTCAGCGGTGGACGAAGCCACCGAGCGCGAAGTCATCGACGCCATCGACCGCTTGTTTGCCGCACGCACGCGCATCCTGATCAGCCATCGCCCTTCAACCCTGGCCGATGCCAATCTGCGTTTCGAATTGCTCGACGGCGTGCTGACCTCGAAAACGGTGCTGCATGAAACCTGAGTTGCGCGTGGGTGTGGTGGACAGCGGCCATTCGGCGGCGCAACGGGTGCAAGTGATCGCCGGTCGGCGCTTTTCATTGCTCGAAGACGGCCTGGCCGAGGGCGACTTGCGCGAGGATCCGCTGGGGCATGGCAGTGCGGTGATCGAGGCGATTGGCCGGCGTGCACCCTCGGCGCTGTTCTGCGTGGCCCAGGTGTTCGACCAGCGCGGTGTCACCAGCGCCTTGCAGATCGCCACCGCGATTGACTGGCTGGTGGCGCAGAACGTGCGACTGATCAATCTGAGCCTCGGCCTGCGCCAGGATCGCAGCCTGTTGCGCGCGGCCTGCGCGGCAGCGGTGGCACGGGGCGTGCTGTTGTGTGCGTCGAGTCCGGCCCAGGGCGAAGGGGTGTTTCCGGCCAACTATCCGCAGGTGCTGCGGGTGACCGGCGATGCGCGCTGCTCCGAACAGGAATGGTCGTGGCTCAACAGCGCCCAGGCGGATTTCGCCGCCTGTGTGCATGGCACGTACCCGGGGCAATCCGGGGCGAGCCTCGGTTGCGCCGCGTTGAGCGGGCACATCGCCGGGTTCCTCGTCGAGCAGCCTGATGCCTGCAACGAGCAGATCATCGAGTTTCTGCGACAGAACGCACGTTATCGTGGCCCCGAACGGCGTTTCGGGCCATGACAGCGATTGTGATTCTGGGTGCGGGGCCGGCGGGCGCGGCGGTGGCCTTGGGGCTGCGGCGAATGGGTTACGCCGTGACACTGGTCAGCGAGTGGCGCCGCTTTGCTGCGCTGGAAGGCGTGTCCGTGCGGGTGTTGGAAGCGTTACGCGGCGCGGGCCTGCAACAGGCGTTAGCGCAAGCGGCGTTGCCTTCGCAGCGACAGGTGAACTGGAACGGCCAGCAGCATGCGCAGAACGTTGAATACCTGCTTGATCGCCCGACCTTTGATCGCGGCTTGCGCGAGGATTTGCGCTTGGCTGGAGTTGATCTTGTTGAAGGTCGAGTGCTGTCGGTACAGACCTGCGCAACCGGACATCAAATTGAAATCGACGGCCACGAGTCGCTGGTAGCGGACTTTCTGGTGGAGGCCCGCGGACGCCAGGCGCCGACCCTCGGTAAAGGCTTGCGCGGACCGGAGACCGTCAGCCTGCTCAATCGCTGGCAGGGCACGCCGGGCAGCACCGCCAGCGCCGTGGAAAGCCTTGCCGACGGCTGGGCATGGATGGCGCGCCGGGCCGACGGCCAGTGTTACTGGCAATGGACGGTGGATGTGGCCAGTGCCGGGTTGCCGGGCAAGGCCATGTTGCTCGATTACTGCCGGCAAAAACGTGGGGAGTCGGCAGTGGCCCGTGGTTTTTTCGGCGGCGAACCGGAGCTGGATTTGCAGCTGCATGCCCGCAGCAGCACGGCGATTCTCCACCCGCAGGTGTGCGGCGATAACTGGATTCGGGTCGGCGATGCGGCGATGGCCGTGGACCCGTTGTCGGGCAATGGCGTCTTTCAATCGCTCTCCTCGGCGTTGCAGGCACCGACGGTGATCAACACGCTGTTGTGCAAGCCTGAGCGAGCGGCACTGGCCCGGCGCTTCCACCAGCAGCGGGTGGAACAGCTGTTCCTGCGGTTCGCGCGGATCGGCCGGGATTTCTATGCCGATGAGCAGCGTTGGCTGGATCAGCCATTCTGGCAGGCCCGACGGCAATGGCCGGATGCTGAAATCGCCCATGCCGAGGCGGATTTCAATGCGCTGAGGATTGAGTGGGCGCCGGTGTTGCGTGATGGGTTGGTCGATGAGGCCGAGGTGGTGATCACGGCGGATCAGCCGTTGGGCATTTGGCATGTGCATGGGGTTGAGGTGGCGGCGTTGGTGCAGAGGTTAAAGCAGGGAGAGCCGGCGGATCAGGTACTGGCCGGGTTGACGGTGCAGCAGGGGCGGATGGTTCGCAGCTGGTTGCTGGGCCAGGGATTCAAACCTTGAATGAAGAACGTCCGGATCCGGCGAAAAAGCCTGTTCTCCCAGCACAAAGCATCGTAGTTTACGCGCCATAACGACAAGGATTTTTGGGGTGTAAGTGGGAGCCTATCGTCTGCTACTGGCCGTTCTGGTGGCCGTTTCTCATATGGGCAAGACGTTCATGGGGCTAAACCCCGGCGTGATTGCCGTGATTTCCTTCCTGATCATCAGCGGTTTCGTGATGACCTCGCTGATCGAACGCAACTACGAGGCACCGGAGAAAGTCGGCCTGTTCTACCTGGACCGTGCCCTGCGGCTCTATCCTCAATTCCTGTTTTACTTCGTGGTTTCCTGTGGGGTGATCTATTTCCTGTTGCCCGGCACGCCTCAAGCCGCCGAGTTGACGCTGCGCAACATCGCCGCAAGCCTGGCTATTGTGCCACTCGACTTCTACATGTTTGGAGCAGCGGGATCGTGGATCTTGCCGCCGGCCTGGTCTTTGGGGCTAGAGATGTGCTTCTACCTGGTGATCCCTTTCCTGATCATCTACAGGGCGCGAGGCGTTGCGTTTGCTCTATCCGTTGTGGTCTTCATGGCCGCGTGCCTGGGTTTCATCAACACCGACCTTTACGGCTACCGTCTATTGCCAGGTGTGCTGTTCATGTTCCTGTGCGGCAGCTACCTGTACAAAGCGCAGCCGAAGGCGTTAGCGATCGCTGCTGGCACCGCCGTGACGGCGGCCCTGATGTTTGTGGCCATCATGGCGGGGTGGATAGAGCGCCGACCGTTCAATGCAGAAGTGACCGCCGGCATAGCGTTGGGCGTGCCCGCCGTGTACCTGCTGACAAAGCTCAAGTTTCACCGGATTGACGAGTTCCTCGGCAATATCAGCTACGGGGTGTTCCTGAATCACTATGTGGTGATGTACTTCCTGCACGCTGTCTGGTCGGTTGCCTACGATTGGGCCATTGTTGCAACAGTGCTGTCCTTGTCGTTGCTGCTCAGCGGCGTTTCGTACTACTGCGTCGAACGGCCGGCCCTGAAGCTTCGTCACGCGCTTCGGGCCGGCGTAAAATATGGAGTGGGTCAACCGCAGGGCCGCGAAACAGCGGCGTAGTGGCTGGGGGGCGCCTTCGCGGGCAAGCCCGCTCCCACCGGGGAACACATTTCAATGTGGGAGCGGGCTTGCCCGCGAAAACGGACTAAAGAACGCCGCAAATTACAGCTTGATCAACACCGACTTCAGCTCGGTGTAATGCTCGATCGCCGCATACCCCATTTCACGCCCGACCCCGGACATCTTGTAGCCGCCGAACGGCAACGCCGGGTCCAGCGCGCTGTGGCAGTTGACCCACACCGATCCCGACTTGATGCGCGGAATCATCCGGTGCACCGCCGCCAGATCATTCGACCAGATGCTCGCCCCCAGGCCGTAGGGGCTGTCATTGGCCATGCGCAGGGCATCGGCTTCGTCATCGAAGGGAATCGCCACCAGCACCGGGCCGAAGATTTCTTCCTGCACCAATGAGTGCTTCTGATCGACATCGACAATCACAGTCGGCTTGACGAAGAACCCCGGCCCGAACTGTTCACCACCGCAGGTGATGGTCGCGCCGCTTTCCCGGCCCTTTTCGATGTACCCGTACACTCGCTCCTGCTGGCGCGCCGAGATCAAGGGGCCCATGTCGACGCTCGGGTCCAGGCCATTACCGAGTTTCATCGCGTTGGCGATGTCGCTGATATCAGCCACCACATTGTCGAAATGCTTGCGCTGCACATACAGCCGCGAACCTGCGCAGCAGACCTGGCCCTGGTTGAAGAAAATCGCGCTGGCAGCCCCGGCCGCGGCAGTTTTCAGGTCGGCGTCGGCCATGACGATGGTCGGCGACTTGCCGCCCAGTTCCAGGGTGACCCGGGTCATGGAGTCCATGGCGATCTTGCCGATCTGCTTGCCCACCGCGGTGGAGCCCGTGAAGGTCAGTTTGTCCACCAGCGGATTGTGGGTCAGGGCGGAACCTGCGGTGATGCCGGTGCCGGTGACCACGTTGAACACGCCTTCGGGATAACCGGCCTCCAGCACCAGCTCCGCGAGTTTCAGTGCGGTCAGCGGGGTTTCATCGGCGGGTTTGAGCACCACGGTACAACCGGTGGCCAGGGCCGGGCCGAGTTTCCAGCAGGCCAGCAGCAGCGGGAAGTTCCAGGCAACGATGGCACCGACCACGCCCACCGCTTCACGACGGATGAAGCTGTGGAACTGATCGTCGGGCATCAGCGGTGCCGACACGTCAACCGTCGAGCCTTCGATCTTGGTCGCCCAGCCGGCCATGTAACGCAGGAAGTCGATGGCCAGTTGCACGTCCATCACCTGGGCCACGGCCGCGCTTTTACCGTTGTTCAGGCATTCCAGTTGCGCCAGCAACTCGGCGTCGCGCTGCATCAGGTCGGCGAGTTTCCACAACAGGTTCTGCCGCTCCCGGGGGCGGGTGCGGGTCCAGGACGAATCGTCGAATGCCTGGCGTGCGGCGAGTACGGCACGATCGACATCCTCCGGCGTTGCCCGTGGCACCACGCACAGCACTTCACCGGTGGCCGGATTGTGCAGGGGCATGGTCTGGCCGTCGGCGGCCTCGACCCAGTCGCCGCCGATGAGCATGCGTGGGGCGCGCTGGATGAACGCCGAAGTGGCGGGAAGCAGGTGTGGGAGCGACATGATGAAACCTCGTCTTGTTCGTGTGGCGAGGTCTTTCGCAATGGCTGTGCCAGTTGTGCTTGTTTGATTGGAACCCTGATCGGATGGGCCTCTTGGGCTATTTGCCGATGACAGGGGAACAAGTGAGCGTCGCAAATTGCGACAGTGAGGATCAAAAGATCGCAGCCTGCGGCAGCTCCTACACTGGAATCGGCGTGCACCTGTAGGAGCTGCCGCAGGCTGCGATCTTTTGATCTTGATCCTATGCTTGTCTCAGAGTGAAACAACTGTCGCGAAATTGGACGCCTGTCGTCTGCTTCAGAAGGCGTCAATAGCCCTGTATTTCAACTAAATGCTTGATAAAGAACACTATTCATAAGCTGGCACGCTCCGTGTATTGCTCATCGCAGACGTTTCTCTTGCCTCCGTCAGCGGTTCACCGCCGGCGGCAGAAACCATAAAAACGCTAAGTCACAACAATAAGAACGCACCGTGCGAGGTTCGACGTTGATGAAGAGAAAACTCCGATCAGGCATGAGCGCCAGCCTGCTGGCCGTAGCGGCTTGCGTAGCGCTGCATTCGCCCTATAGCCTGGCAGCCCGCGACGCCCAGACCATCCTCAAGGAAACCTGTCAGGGCTGTCATACCCCCGAAACCGATAACGCCCTGAGCCGCATCAGCCACCAGCGCAAGACGCCGGAAGGCTGGCTGATGAGCATTGCCCGCATGCAGACCATGCACGGGTTGCAGATCAGCGACGACGACCGTCGCACGCTGGTCAAATACCTGGCCGATACCCAGGGCCTGGCGCCGAGCGAAACCGACGGCGTGCGTTATGCGCTGGAGCGCCGGCTCAATACCGTTGAGCAATTCGATGAGCAGACCAGCCAGATGTGCGGCCGCTGCCACTCCGGTGCGCGGGTGGCCCTGCAACGGCGTCCGGCCCAGGAATGGGAGCGCCTGGTGAACTTCCACCTCGGCCAATGGCCGTCGCTGGAATACCAGGCCATGTCCCGCGACCGCGACTGGTTCGATCTGGCCCGCAAAGAGATGGTGCCGCTGCTGGCCAAGCGTTATCCGCTGGACAACCCGGCCTGGAAAAAATGGCAGAGCGCCGCACCGAAAAGCGAAGCCCTGGCGGGTGACTGGAGCTTCAGCGGCCACTTGCCGGGCAAAGGCGAGCTGGCCGGTGTCATGAGCGTAACCGCCGACGGCAGCGACACCTTCAAGGTCAACGTCAAAGGCCAGTATGCCGACGGCACGCCATTCAACGGCGACGGCAGCGCGATTCTCTACACCGGCTATGAATGGCGCGGCAACGTGACCATCGATGGCGTGACCATGCGCCAGGTGTTCGCCGCGCAAGGCAATGCCATGCAGGGCCGGATGTTCGAGGCCGAGCACGACGAACGCGGCCTGGACTTCGTCGCCGCCAAACAGGGCTCCCAACGTTTGCTGGCGGTGCAACCGGGCTACGTGAAGGCCGGCAGCGAAACCGAAGTGACCCTGATCGGCAGTGGTCTTTCCGGCAAGCCGAATTTCGGCAAAGGCGTGGAAGTGGTCGAAGTCGTCTCGCAGAGCCCGGAGCAGATCAAGGTCAAGCTCAAGGCCGCCGCCAATGCCCAGCCGGGCGCGCGTGCAGTCACCGTCGGCACGCTGAAAGGCCCGAGCCTGTCGGTGTACAGCAAGATCGACGCAGTCAAGGTCGTGCCTGAGTTCTCGGTGGCACGGATCGGCGAGGGTGGCGGTTCGACGCCGAAAGTCCAGGGCCGTTTCGATGCTGAGGCCTGGGGCAAGGGCGCCGATGGCAAGCCGTACCGCATCGGCGTGTTCCCGGCGCAGTGGAAGGTCGAAGCCTTCGACGACCGCGCCAAGGAAGACGAAGACGTCAAGTTCGCCGGCACCATGCAGGCCGACGCGGGCGTATTCACACCGGGCGATGCCGGGCCGAACCCGGCACGCAAGATGTCCACCAACAATGCCGGCAACCTCAAGGTGATCGCCGCCGTCGACGACGCAGGGAAATCCCTGACCGGCGAAGGCCACATGATCGTGACCGTGCAACGCTGGAACAATCCACCCATTCCATGAGTTGACTGATCTCTCACGGTTTCAGACATCTTTTTGGAATGACCGCAGGCCCCGCCAAGCGGGGCCTGCACAGGAGGTTGGCAATGGGCGCTATCTTGAATCTGGTCGAACGCAACCTGCACGAAGTGCAGGTCGATGCCGACCGCATGCTGTTTCACATCCCCAGCAGTTCGCTGTTCGCCAGCGATGAACTGACGGGCACCATCATCGATACCCTGCGCGGTCCCGGCTGTTCCTCGGACGACCTGATCCAGCGCCTGGCGGCGCGCTTCAACGGCGAGGAAATCACCGAGACCCTGCGCGAACTGATGGCCCTGGAACTGGTCAGCGACGGTTCGCCGCTGACCCCGGACATCGCCACCAAACGGGTCGAGCGCACGGCGATCAACACCGTGGTGCTGAACGTCAACACCGGCTGCAACCTGAGCTGCACCTACTGCTACAAGGAAGACCTCGACAAGCCGTCGGCCGGCAAGAAGATGGACGTCGAAACGGCCATCGCCTCGGTGGAAATGCTGCTGCGCGAATCGCCGGACGAAGAGCGTTTCACCGTGGTGTTCTTCGGCGGCGAACCGCTGAGCAACCGCAAGCTGATCGAGTACATGGTCGATTACTGTGAGAAGCGTTTTCGCGAGGCCGGCAAGTTCGTCGAATTCGTCATGACCACCAACGCCACGCTGCTCACCGAAGAAACCGTGGACTACCTCAATGCCCACCGTTTCGGGCTGTCGGTGAGCATCGATGGGCCGAAGACCGTGCACGACCGCAACCGCATCACCGTGGGCGGGCAGGGCACCTATGACGTGGTGCGGCGCAAGGCCGAGATGCTGCTGTCACGCTACAACAGCCGTCCGGTGGGCGCGCGCGTGACCTTGACCACCGGCGTCACCGATGTCGAGACCATCTGGGATCACTTGTTCAACGAACTGGGTTTCGCCGAAGTCGGCTTTGCCCCGGTGACGTCGGGCGATATCAGCAGCTTCAACCTGACCAGCGACGAGTTGATCGAAGTCTTCGCCAACATGAAAAAACTCGGTCGGCGCTATCTGGAAGCGGCGCTGGAGCACCGCAACATCGGGTTCTCCAACCTGCACCAGTTGATCACTGACATCCACGAAGGCCACAAAAAGGCCCTGCCGTGCGGTGCGGGCCTGAAGATGCTGGCGGTCGATCACAAGGGCGAGTTGAACCTGTGCCACCGCTTTACCGGTTCGAGCCTGCCGACCTTCGGCAACGTGCACAGCGGCGTCAAGCAGGTGGAGTTGAACGACTTCCTGTCCCAGCGCCTGGACCGCACCAACACCGGTTGCGAAGATTGCCAGATCCGCAACCTGTGCTCCGGCGGTTGCTACCACGAGAGCTACGCCCGCTACGGCGACCCGACGCACCCGACCTATCACTACTGCGAACTGATGCGTGACTGGGTCGACTTCGGCATCGAGGTTTACACCCGGATCATGGCCCATAACCCTGCGTTCATCAGCAGTTACATCACTCCGCGCAAGGCTCACTGATATGAAACATCTCAAGGCAATCAATAACAAAGCGTTGAAGCTGGATCAGGCCGCGGACGAGAACCGCATTGAGGAAGTGGTGGCCATGAGCTCCGTGGCGGGCTGTGCCTCGACCACCGACCCGGGCTGGGAAATCGATGCGTTCGGCGGTGTGTCGTCACTGTGCCAGCCGATGGAGGCCGACCTCTACGGGTGCTCCGACCCTTGCTGGTGGCCGGCCCAGGTGCCCGACATGATGAGCACCTACCCGGACTGGAACAAGGATGCCCAGGCGTCCAACGAAAACTGGCGCAACCTCGGCACTGTCTTCCCCAAGGACAAGTGATGCCCTTGAAAGCAGCGTATAACAAGAAGGATTCCAGCATGCACAGCATCAAAGCCTGCGGCCTGGCCGCGTTTGCCGTCCTGAGCAGTTGTTCGGTCAGTGTCCTGGCCGATGAAAACACCGCGCTGCAGGACGGTCACGAATACATGTTGACCACCAACTACCCCAACAACCTGCACGTGATCGACCTGGCCACCGACACCTTGTACAAGACCTGCAAGATGCCCGATGCCTTCGGCCCCGGCACCGTGCAACTGTCGCCGGACCGCAAGACCGCCTACGTGCTGAACAACCACTACGCGGATGTCTACGGCGTCGAACTGGACAGTTGCAAACAGGTGTTCCACGCCAGCATCACCCAGAAGCCGGGTGAGAAGGCCAGGTCGATGTTCGCCTTCACCCTCAGCCACGACGGCAAGGAGCTGTTCACCATCGCCAACCCGACGCTGATGATGAACGACCGCTACGAAGTGCAGCAGCCCCGGCTCGACGTGTACAAGACCGACGCCGGCATGGATGCCAAACCGGTGCGCAGCTTCCCGGCGCCAAGGCAGCTGACCATCATGCAGAGTGGCGACGACGGCACCCTGTATGTGGCGGGGGCGGACGTCTACAAGGTCAATGTGCAGACCGGCAAGTTCGACGTGCTGATCCCCAGCCGTCACTGGAAACGCCCGAACTACAGCGCGCCGGACGTGCTCTACGTGTGGAACCAGCAGACGTATCGGCACGACTTCTCGCTGCTCTACACCGCCGCGAAATTCAAGGACAAGAAGCAGGACCCGGCCACCGCCGAATACCTGTACGGCCTGTTCAGCGTCGACCTGAAAACCGGCAAGACCGAAACCACCGACTTCGGGCCGCTGACGGAAATCTATTTCAGCGGCATGCGCTCGCCCAAGGACCCGAACCTGATGTTCGGCGTGCTCAATCGCCTGGCCAAGTACGACATCAAGGAGAAGAAAATGCTCCAGGCGGCGACGCTTGATCACTCCTACTACTGCATTTCCTTCAACAAGGACGGCAGCAAGATCTACCTGGCCGGGACGTTCAACGACGTGGCGATCTTCGATGCCGACAGCCTGAAACAGACGGGCAGCATCAAATTGCCGGGCGGGGACATGGCGATTACCACGGCGCAGATTTTCGTCCGGTAATTGCGGCGACTGAACTGACGCCTTCGCGGGCAAGCCCGCTCCCACAGTGGATTTGTGGTGTGGTCACTATTGTGTAAACACCGCTGAACCCTGTGGGAGCGGGCTTGCCCGCGAAGAGGCCCGCAAAAACACTGAAAATCTCAGCCCCCTGGCACCGGACAACTCATATCCCCCTCCTGGCATTTCAGGTAGTTCTTGAACGTCTGCACCCGCGCCTTGGTCAATTCCGTCACGCAGTTGCTGTAGATCAGCGGATACACACTCCCGCCTTCCACCCCGGACGCCGAGAACTTGCACTCGGCATCGCGGAACGCCACCCACGCCCGCTGCGCACCCACCAGCAGCTTCTTGTTGTCCGGGTTGCCCTTGAATCGCGAAGTGATCTGCTGGTACAGCGCATTCAATTCCTTGTCGGCGGCCGCATTCTGTTGCGCCGCGCACTGGTTCATCGTCGCCTGGTCGCTGGCGTTGTCGCAGTCCACGGCGACCGCCATGGAGGTGAACAGCAGAGGCGTCAATGCCAATAGTAAGCGTGGGTTCATGCCGGATTACTCGCTGTGACCGAATGTTGAGGTGCAGTGTAGCCTTGTGACGGATTCAGTCCGCTACGCTTGCCACTGCAAATGCTTTCACCAGCGATTGCCATTCGATGCTTTTCAGCAGAGAGCGTAAGCAGTTTCGAGCCTCTGACTTTGTGATTGCCCCAGAACTTATCCGCGCAAATGCAACCGAATATCTCATGCATGGTTGATTGCGCATCCCGATTGGTACAACTTTAGGGTTGGTCTTGTGGTCTTACTGACCTACTGTTCAAGTACAGGAGGTGACTTATGAACCCAGCATCTGATCGCATCGAAAGGAAAATCCTGCTCAAGGCCAAGCGTTCGCAGGTCTGGCGCGTGCTGGCCAATGCCGAAGAGTTCGGACAGTGGTTTGGCGTGGCGCTGCAAGGCAAGCGTTTTGTGGCAGGCGAGTGGACCCAGGGGCAGATTACCTACCCCGGTTATGAGCATTTGCGCTGGAATGTACTGGTGGAGCGGGTCGAGCCGGAACGGCTGTTTTCGTTTCGCTGGCACCCTTATGCGATAGAGCCGGAGTTCGATTACTCCCAGGAACCCACCACCCTGGTGAAATTCGAACTTGAAGACATGGATGAAGGCACGCTTCTCAAGGTGTCCGAGTCGGGTTTCGACCACATTCCCCAGCATCGTCGCCTCAAGGCGTTCCGTATGGACAGCCGTGGTTGGGATGAGCAGATGAGCAACATCGAACAGTTTCTTGTGGAAAAGGCCAAGGCCCACGAGCTTCAGGGTGACTGACCAGTGCCTGGCCGTCGAAAGTCAGCTGGAGGCCTTTAAGCTCGAGGCTTCCAGGCCAGGTGCCTGAGGCGTCTAAGGGTTTTCGGAAGGTGGCTTATAGCGAATGTCTTACACGCGATGGTAGTGATATCGCCTGTTACAATTTGGATCCGATGCGTATTCTGGCCTCACCCACTGAAGCACAGGATGTGCTCAGGATCACGGATGATCGACCATATGCAAGGAACGCTGCGACAAGGAGTCGTCATGGTCTTGGAAAAACCCGCTTCGGCGGGTTTTTTTGTGACCGCAGGAAAGGTCGGGGCGGCAGCAAGCGGATGTCCGCCGCCGTTTTCTTACTGACGATCGAGTTTCGCCGCTGCGCGCTCGGTGATTTCCGCCCGCAGCTTCAATGACCCCGCAGCCCGCTGGCGAGCCTCTTCCAGCACACTGGCCGGCGCCGTCTCGGGGCTGCCCGCCGTAAACGGCGGGGCCGGAGCGTATTCCAGTTGCAACTGCACCAACTTGGCGGTGGCCGGGTCGAACAGCTCGGCGGCCAGGGTCAGGGCGAAGTCGATACCGGCGGTGATCCCGCCACCGGTCAACAGATGGCCGTCGCGAACCACCCGATCCTTTACCGGGATTGCGCCCAGCGGCTTGAGCAACTCGTGATAGGCCCAGTGAGTGGTGGCGCGTTTGCCCTTGAGCAATCCCGCCGCGCCCAGTACCAGTGCGCCGGTGCACACTGAGGTGATGTACCGGGCGTTGGCGGCCTGGGCCCTGAGGAAGTCCAGGGTCTGGTCATCTTCCATCAACGGCCCCACGCCACTGCCACCGGGTACGCAGATCACGTCCAGTGCCGGGCAATCGTCGAAGGTGGTCGTCGGTTTCAACAGCAGGCCGGTGCTGGCGGTGACCGGCATCAGGTCCTTCCAGATCAGATGCACTTTCACATCCGGCAGCGAGGCCAGTACGTCATAAGGGCCGGTCAGGTCCAGTTGCTGAACCTGTGGAAACAACAGAAAGCCGATCTGCAACGTCATGGTGTTTTTCTCGTGAAGTGGGTGGACGGTTCAACTGTAGGCTCGTAGGATTTGGCGTATACGCCAATATCCCCACGAATTACGCCAAATGTCGAAAACCATCCATGTACTCGCGTTCGCCAACGTGCAATTGCTCGACGTTACCGGGCCGTTGCAGGTCTTCGCCTCGGCCAACGACATTGCCCGTCAGCAAGGCCTGCCGCCACCCTACGCGCCGACGGTGATTGCCAGCGGCGGTGGGGCGGTGATGTCGTCGGCGGGCCTGGCGCTGTTGGCCGAACCCTTACCGGATGACGGCACTGACACCCTGATCATCGCCGGTGGCTGGGGTGTCTACGCGGCGGCGCAAGATGCGCCGTTGGTCACCTGGGTGCGCGAGCATGCCCGTGGCTGCCGACGGATTTCCTCGGTGTGTACCGGTGCGTTTCTGCTGGCGGCCAGCGGCTGGCTCGATGGCCGGCGGGTGGTCACCCACTGGACCCGCTGCGAGCAACTGGCGCAACAGCACCCGCGCTTGCAGGTCGAACCCAACCCGATCTTCATCAACGACGGCCCGGTCTGGACCTCGGCCGGCGTGACGGCCGGCATCGACCTGGCGCTGGCCATGGTCGAACAGGACCTGGGGCGCAACATGGCCCTGGAAGTCGCCCGACAACTGGTGGTGTTTCTCAAGCGTCCGGGAGGCCAGTCGCAATTCAGCGTGACTTTGTCCCTGCAACAGGAAGGCCAGCGATTCGACGAACTTCACGCCTGGATCAGCGAAAACCTGACCAAGGACCTTGGTATCCCGACCCTGGCCTTGCAGGCCGGCATGAGCGAACGCAGCTTCGTGCGCCACTACCGCGCCGACACCGGCCAGACCCCGGCCCGGGCCATCGAACTGATCCGCGTCGAAACCGCACGGCGTCTGCTCAGCGATACCGGTGTGCCGATCAAACGGGTGGCGGTGCAATGCGGCTTCGGTAGCGAAGAAACCCTGCGCCGCAGCTTCCTGCGGGCCATGGGGGTGACACCGCAGGCTTATCGGGAGCGGTTTTCGGTCAGTGCCGGAGTAGATCCAGTAGTGCCTTGAGTCACTTACTGCCTGAACTCGAACATTGTTTGATCCGTACTCAAGGCTGCCAAACAACCTTCTCCCCACTCAACCTGCGATCCAGAAAACACGCCGCACTGATCAACGCCAGATGCGTCAGCGCCTGCGGCGTGTTGCCCATGTGCCGCCCATGACTGTCGAACTCTTCGGCATACAACCCCAGCGGGTTGGCGTACCTGAGCAGCTGTTCGAACTCCAGGTGGGCCTTGTCGAGCTGGCCGGCGCGGGCCAGGCATTCGACGTACCAGAACGAGCAGGCGGCGAAAGCGCCTTCGCTGCCGGGCAGGCCGTCGATCCGGCTGTCGTCGTTGCGGTAGCGGTAGATCATGCCGTCGCGCACCAGGTTCTTTTCGATGGCTTGCAGGGTCGCCAGCCAGCGCGGGTCGCGGGCGCTGACGAAGCGCACCAGCGGCATCAGCAGCATCGAACCGTCCAGGCCGGTGCCGCCGATGTGCTGGACGAAATGCCCGCGCTCCTCATTCCAGAAGTTCTCCCAGATGTCGGCATGGATCGCCTGGCGGGTCTGGTCCCAGCGGGCGAACGGGGCGGGCAGCGAGCGTTTGGACGCGAGGCGGATGGCGCGGTCCAGGGCGACCCAGCACATCAGCCGTGAATGCAGGAAGTGGTACTGCTCACCGCGCATTTCCCAGATGCCGACGTCTTTTTGCTCCCAGGTTTCGCAGACCTGGTCGATGACTTCCACCGTGTGTTTCCACCCTTCATGGGAGATGGCTTCGCCGTACTTGTTGACCAGGTAAATCGCGTCCATCAGTTCGCCAAAGATGTCGAGCTGGACCTGTTGGTACGCCTGGTTGCCGATACGCACCGGTTGTGCGCCACCATGACCCGACAGGTGCGTCAGCTCGATTTCCGGCAACTCCTGGCGACCGTCGATGGCATACAGGATGTTGAGTTTCATCGGCTTGCCCCGACAGTCGCTGACCCGCCCGCGCAACCAGCGCATGTAGGCGTTGGCCTCTTCGACGAAGCCCAGGCGCATGAACGCATAGACGGTGAACGAGGCGTCGCGGATCCAGGTGAAGCGATAGTCCCAGTTGCGCTCGCCACCGGGGCTTTCCGGCAGGCCGAAAGTAGCCGCGGCGAGAATGGCGCCGTGCTTGCGCGAGGTCAGCAGCTTCATGGCCAGTGCCGAGCGGTTGACCCTCTCGCGCCAGCGCCCGCGGTAGTTGGACTGGCCGATCCAGTCGCGCCAGAACTTCAGGGTGCGTGTCAGGCACAGATCGGCGGCACCCTCCTTGAAGCGTGGGTCGCCAGGCGCACCGAGCAGGAACTGGGCGGTCTGGTCTTGCTCAAGGGTGAACTGCGCGACCGCCCCATTGGCATCAATGTGCATGGCTTGATCGGCGCACAGGCGCAGGGACGGCTGGTCGGCAGCCGCGAAGATCACGTCATTCTTATCCATGCTCGCGCGGGTGCTGGCGCGGGCGTAGTCATGGCGCACCGCGCAACGCATGTGGAAGGTGGCGCGGCCGTTGACCACGCGGATCCGCCGCATCAGCAGTGGCAGGTCGTCTTCGGTGTCGCCGACGGGCAGCAGGTCGGTGAGCTCGACCACCGCCCGGTCACTGAGCCAGCGGGTTTGCAGCACGTTGGTGTCGGGCAGGTAAATCTGTTCGCGTCGGGCGTCGGGCAAGTCCGGTGACAACTGGAAAATCCCCGCCTCGGGGGTGTCCAGCAGCGAGCAGAAGATCGACGGACTGTCGAACTCCGGCCAACAGAAAAAATCCACGCTGCCCTTGTCGTTGACCAGCGCCGCGCTGCGCATGTCGCCGATGATGCCGTGGGCGTCGATGGGGCTTTGGCGTTCGGGGTGATCAGCCATTGTCGCGCAACTCCGGGAGTCTGGGGCCTATTTAGCTGACTGGTCCGGGTGGTCGAGAGTTCATTTGGCGGGGAATGTGAGTTGTCTGTGAGGGCCTCTTCGCGGGCAAGCCCGCTCCCACATTGGACGGCGTACACAAATCAACTGTGGGAGCGGGCTTGCTCGCGAAGGGGCCTTCACATTCAACCAACAATTCCACGCTTCCCCCGCAATCAGCCGTTATGGCAACGTGCAGTCCCCTGATGAGACCTGACCCATGGCAAACCCCTATCGCGAGTTGTTCAAAGCCCCTGGCAGCGGCGCATTCGTGCTGGCCGGCATGCTCGCGCGCATGCCGATTTCCATGACCGGCATCGGCCTGATCACCATTCTCTCGCAGTTGCAGGGTGGCTACGGTCTGGCGGGCGCGGTGGCGGCGACGTTTGCCCTGGCCACGGCCTTTTGTGCGCCGCAGGTCTCGCGGCTGGTGGATCGGTATGGCCAGGGGCGGATTCTGCCGGTGGCGGCGCTGCTCGGCGGCGGGGCGCTGTTGTTGCTGTTGCTGTGCACGCGGTTGCAGGCGCCGCACTGGACGCTGTTTGTCTTCGCCGCGCTGGCCGGTTGCATGCCGAGCATGTCGGCGATGGTGCGGGCGCGTTGGACCGAGGTGTATCGCGGTCGCCCCGAGCTGCAGACTGCCTACGCTCTGGAATCGGTACTGGATGAAGTCTGCTTCATCGTCGGGCCGCCGCTTTCCGTTGGCCTGTGTGTGGTGGCGTTTCCCGAGGCCGGGCCATTGGCGGCCTTGCTGGCGCTGGCCGTCGGCGTCACCGCGTTCGTGTTGCAGCGCAGCACGGAGCCGCCGGTACATCCCCACGAAGATCACCATCAAGGCTCGATCATTCGCTCGCGCGACATTCAATTGCTGATGCTGTTGATGGTCGCCATGGGCACCATCGTCGGCGTGGTGGACGTGGTCAGCGTCGCCTTCGCCCAGCAGCAGGGCCAACCGGCGGCGGCGAGCATCGTGCTGTCGGTCTACGCCATCGGCTCGTGCCTGGCCGGGCTGGCCTTCGGCGCACTGCGTTCGAAAGTACCGCTGGCGCGCCTGTTCCTGTACGGCGGCGTGGCAACGGCGGTGACCACCTTACCGTTGTTGCTGGCGGCGAACATTCTCGGCTTGTCGCTGGCGGTGTTTGTCGCGGGGCTGTTTTTTGCCCCGACGCTGATCGTCGCCATGGCCCTGGTGGAACAGATCGTGCCGCCGGCCAAACTCACCGAAGGCCTGACCTGGCTGGTCACCGGGCTGAGCATCGGCGTAGCGATCGGCGCCGCCGGCTCCGGCTGGCTGGTGGACGCCTTCGGCGCGCGCAGCGGGTTCTGGCTGGCGATTGCGGCGGGGGCGCTGGTACTCGGCTCCGCGATCCCGAGCTATCGCCATCTGAAGTAAGGCCAACACAGTACCTGTGGCGAGGGAGCTTGCTCCCGTCGGGTTGCGCAGCGACCCAAAACATTCGTCCAGTTACACCGGATTCGCCGGTTTTACGACTGCTTCGCAGCCGAGCGGGAGCAAGCTCCCTCGCCACAGGTCTGAGTGCAGATCGACTCCGATGGGCGACTAATTCCCCGCGTGCCTCATCCGTTCTCCATACAGACAAACTTCGAGGAAATCCCGGTGACCCCGCTGACATTGCTGTGCCTGCCCTATTCGGGCGCGAGTGCCATGGTCTATAGCCGCTGGCGCCGCAATCTGCCGGAATGGCTCAAGCTGCAACCGGTGGAATTGCCGGGGCGGGGCGCGCGCTATGGCGAGCCCCTGCACACCGACATGCACCGCCTGGCGCTGCAGCTGGCCCACGAACAGAAGGCCACGCTCAAGGCCCCGTATGCGTTGTTCGGCCACAGCATGGGGGCGTTGCTGGCCTGCGAGATGGCCCACGCGTTCCGCTCCCTGGGTTGCCCGGAACCGGTCGCGCTGTTCGCCTCGGGCACCGCCGCGCCGACCCTGCGCGCCGACTACGACCGCGACTTTGCCCAGCCGAAAACCGATGCCGAGCTGATCGAGCAATTGCGCACCCTCAACGGCACCCGCGAAGAGATCCTGGCCAATGAAGAGTTGATGAGCCTGACCCTGCCGGTGCTGCGCGCGGACTTCCTGTTGTGCGGGCGTTTCGCACCGATCCAGCGCCCGTTGCTCAAGTGCCCGGTGCACGTGCTCGGCGGCAAGGCCGACCGCGCCACCACTGAGCAGTTGATCGGCTGGAGCCAGGAAACCTGCGGCAGTTTCTCGGTGGACATGCTGGCCGGCGGGCACTTTTTCATCCATGAGCAGGAGGCCAAGGTGCTGCGGGTGATCAAGGACCAGCTTGAGGGGCATCATCGGCGGCATTCCATGGCTGCCGTGGGTTAACACCACTCCCGAACTTCACCAGCCCCCTGTGGGAGCGGGCTTGCTCGCGAAGAGGGAGTGTCAGCAACATACCCGTTGCCTGACACACCGCCTTCGCGAGCAAGCCCGCTCCCACAGGGGTATTTATCAACCTGTTTTTCCGCGCTTCGCCTTTCGCCTGATCCGCTAATTTTTCCCGCCTGCATTCGTTTTACAGGGACGACGCGCCCTTGCGCCTGCTGCCTACTGATGCGGATGCCGATAGATGAATGCTGAAGACTCCTTGAAACTTGCTCGCCGGTTTATCGGGTTGCCCCTGGAAAAACGTCAGATGTTCCTGGCGGCCTTGCACAAGGAGGGCGTGGATTTCGCCCGTTTCCCGATCCCGGCCGGCATCGAGGCCGAGGATCGCCAGGCGTTGTCGTACGCCCAGCAACGTATGTGGTTCCTCTGGCAACTGGACCCGCGCAGCGGCGCCTACAACCTGCCGGGCGCGGTGCGGCTGACCGGGCACTTGAACCTGGCGGCGCTGGAGCAGGCGTTCGCCAGCCTGGTGGCGCGGCATGAAACCCTGCGCACGGTGTTCCAGCGTCAGGTCGACGACAGCTTGCAGCAAGTTCCGGCCACGGCGCCGCTGCTGATCGAACAGGTGGATTTCAGCGCACTGCCCGCCGAGGAACGCGAACGGGCCGTGGCGCACACCGCCGAGCAGCAATCGATGCTGCCGTTCGATCTGTCGACCGGTCCGCTGCTGCGGGTCACCTTGCTCAAGCTCGCAGAACTTGAGCACGTGCTGTTGCTGACCCTGCACCACATCGTCTCCGACGGCTGGTCGATGAACGTGCTGATCGACGAATTCATCCGCTGCTACGACGCCTTCGATGCGGGCACGCAGCCGCAGCTGGCAGCGTTGCCGATCCAGTACGGCGACTACGCCCTGTGGCAGCGCCGCTGGCTGGAGGCGGGCGAGCAGGCGCGGCAACTGGCGTACTGGCAGGCGCAACTGGGCGATGAACACCCGGTGCTGGAATTGCCCCTGGATCATTCGCGCCCGGCGATGCCGAGCTATCGCGGCACCCGCTACGAATTCGCGGTCCAAGCGCAACTGGCCGAACAACTGCGCAGCACCGCGCAGAAGCACAACATCACCCTGTTCATGCTGTTGCTCGGCGCCTTCAACGCGTTGCTGCATCGCTACACCGGGCAGACCGACATCCGCGTCGGCGTGCCCATCGCCAACCGCAACCGTGCGGAAATCGAAGGCCTGATCGGTTTCTTCGTCAACACCCAGGTGCTGCGTACCCAACTGGACGGCCAGACCCGGGTCGACGACCTGCTGCGCGCCGTCAAGGAAACCGCCCTCGGCGCCCAGGCCCATCAGGACCTGCCGTTCGAGCGTCTGGTTGAAGCGTTGAAACTGGAGCGCAGCCTCAGTCACACGCCGTTGTTCCAGGTGATGTACAACCACCAGCCGCACGTGGCCGACATGGCCTCGGTCAGCACTACCTCCGGCCTGGTCCTGGGCAGCCTCGACTGGCAAAGCCGCACCACCCAGTTCGACCTCACCCTCGACACCTGGGAGAAGGGCGGCAAGCTGCACGCCGCGCTGACCTATGCCAACGACCTGTTCGAAGTCGACACCATCGCACGCATGGCCCGGCACTGGACGCGCCTGCTGCAGGCGTTAGTCGACGATTCGACGCAAAAAATCGGTGAGTTGCCGATGCTGAGCGCCGATGAGCAACAGGTGCTGGTGCAGGACTGGAACCGCACCGCCGAGGTCTATCCCGTCGAGCAGTGCATGCATCAGCTGATCCAGGCCCAGGCCCGACGCACGCCCGAGGCACCGGCGCTGGTGTTTGGCGAGCGCCAGCTGAGCTACGCGCAACTCGATGCCCGCACCAACCAACTGGCCAATTACCTGCGCGAGCAGGGCGTTGGCCCGGATGTACTGGTGGGGATCTGCGTCGAGCGTTCGCTGGACATGGTCATTGGCCTGTTGGCCATTCACAAGGCCGGGGGGGCCTACGTACCGCTGGACCCGGAGTACCCGGCCGAACGTCTGGCCTACATGATCGACGACAGCGCGATTGGACTGCTGCTCACGCAAGGCAATCTGCTCGGCGCGCTGCCCACCGACGGCGTCAAGATCATCGCCCTGGACCAGCCGCACGACTGGCTCGACGGCTACAGCGACACCTGCCCGCAGGTCGAGGTGCATCCGTTGAACCTGGCCTATGTGATCTACACCTCCGGTTCCACCGGTAAGCCCAAAGGCGCCGGCAACAGTCACGCGGCGCTGGTCAACCGCCTGTGCTGGATGCAGCAGGCCTACGGGCTCGATGGCAGCGATTCGGTATTGCAGAAAACCCCGTTCAGTTTCGACGTGTCGGTCTGGGAGTTCTTCTGGCCGCTGATGACCGGCGCGCGTCTGGTGGTGGCGCCACCGGGCGCACATCGGGAACCGGCGCAGTTGATCCGCCTCATCGCCGACCACGGCATCAGCACGCTGCACTTTGTGCCGTCGATGCTCCAGGCGTTCATCCACGAACCGGGTGTCGAGGCGTGCACCGGCCTCAAGCGCATTGCTTGCAGTGGTGAAGCCTTGCCGCTGGATGCGCAATTGCAGGTGTTCAAAAAGCTGCCGGGCGCCGGGTTGTACAACCTTTACGGCCCGACCGAGGCGGCCATCGACGTGACCCACTGGACCTGCATCGACGAAGGCGCCGACAGCGTGCCCATTGGCCGGCCCATCGCCAACCTGCGCACCCATGTGCTGGATGCGCAATTGCTCCCGGTCCCGACCGGCGTGGCGGGGGAACTGTACCTCGGCGGCGCCGGGCTGGCGCGCAGTTATCACCGGCGTCCGGCGCTCACCGCCGAGCGTTTCGTGCCGTGTCCGTTCCACGACGGCGCGCGCTTGTACCGCACCGGTGACCGTGTGCGGCAGCGCGCCGATGGCGTGATCGAATACCTCGGGCGCCTCGACCATCAAGTCAAATTGCGCGGCCTGCGCATCGAACTGGGGGAGATCGAAACCCGCCTGATGCAGCATGAGCTGGTGCGCGAGGCCGTGGTGCTGGTGCAGGGCGGCAAGCATCTGGTGGGGTATCTGGTGCTGGAAAACGCCGACGCCGATGTGCAGTGGCCGCAAACCCTCAAGGCCTGGCTGCTCGGCAGCCTGCCGGAGTACATGGTGCCCACCTACCTGATGCCGCTGGATGCCTTGCCGGTGACCGCCAACGGCAAGCTCGACCGCAAGGCCTTGCCGCCACCGGACGCCGCGCCGCAACAGGCGTTCGTCGCACCGCAGGATGCCATGCAGACCATGCTGGCGCAGATCTGGCAGGACGTATTGGGCACGCAACCGGTGGGCCTTGAAGACAACTTCTTCGAACTCGGCGGCGACTCGATCATTTCCATCCAGGTGGTCAGTCGCGCCCGTCAGGCCGGCATTCGTCTCACTCCGCGGGATCTGTTCCAGTACCAGACCGTACGCAGCCTGGCATTGGTCGCGACGTTCGACAGCCGCAGCAGCATCGATCAAGGCCCGGTCAGCGGCGAGGTGATCCTGACCCCGGCGCAGCATTACTTCTTCGAACAGGCCATCGCCCAGCGTCAGCACTGGAACCAGTCGCTGCTGCTGACGCCCCGGGAAGCGCTGGATCCGCAAGCATTGGAAAGGGCGCTGGTCGCCGTGATCAACCACCACGACGCCTTGCGCCTTCACTTCTTCGACGGTGCCCAAGGCTGGCAGCAACGCCATGGGCCGCAGGTCGAATCCGCTGGGTTGTGGCTGCGTCGGGCCTCTTCGGCCGAAGCCCTGACTGCGCTGTGCGATGAAGCGCAACGCAGCCTCGATCTGGCCAACGGGCCGCTGCTGCGCGCCTTGCTGGTCAACCTCGACGATGGCAGCCAGCGCCTGTTGCTGGTGGTCCATCACCTGGCGGTGGACGGCGTGTCGTGGCGGGTATTGCTCGAAGACTTGCAGCAGGCTTACCGGCAAGTGGCGCTGCCCGAGAAAACCAGCGCCTATCAAGCCTGGGCCGCGCACCTGCAACAGCATGCCGGCACCTTGTCTGGGCAAATGTCGTACTGGCAGGCGCAACTGGCGGATGCCCGGGACCTGCCGTGTGACCATCCGCAGGGCAGCTTGCAGCAGCGCCACGGGCACAAGATCGAATCGACACTGGATGCCGAACTGACCCGCCAATTGTTGCAACAGGCACCGGCGGCCTATCGCACCCAGGTCAATGACCTGTTGCTCACGGCGTTGGCGCGGGTCATCTGCCGCTGGAGCGGGCAGGGCTCGACGCTGATCCAGCTTGAAGGCCACGGCCGCGAAGACCTGGACGACGACCTCGACCTGAGCCGCACCGTCGGCTGGTTCACCAGCCTGTTTCCCGTGCGCCTGCAACCCGAGGCCGGGGCGGCGAATTCGATCAAGTCGATCAAGGAAAAACTGCGCGCCATTCCCGGCAAAGGCCTGGGTTATGGGTTGCTGCGCTATCTCGGCGAACCGGCGCAGCGCCAGCTTCTGCAAGACCTGCCGGCACCACGCATCACCTTCAATTACCTGGGGCAGTTCGACCGTCAGTTCGATGAGGCTGCGCTGTTCATCCCGGCCCCGGAAAGCGCTGGTCAGGCCCAGGGCGATGATGCGCCGCTGGCCAACTGGCTGACCGTGGAAGGCCAGGTGTATGGCGGACAGCTCTCGCTGCAATGGGGTTTCAGCCGTGACATGTTCGCCGAGTCCACGGTGCAGCGACTGGCCGATGCCTACACCGAAGAACTCAAGGCACTGATCGAACATTGCTGCGCGACAACGCCAGGCCAGGTCACGCCGTCGGACTTCCCGCTGGCGCGCATCACCCAGGCGCAACTCGATGCCTTGCCTGTCCCGGCACCGGCCATCGAGGACCTGTATCCGCTGACGCCGATGCAACAGGGCATGCTGTTCCACACCCTGTACGAACCCCAGGCCGAGGCTTACATCAATCAGTTGCGCCTGGACATCCAGGGACTGGAACTGGCGGCATTCGGCCGGGCCTGGCAGGCGGCGATCAACCGTCACGACATCCTGCGCAGCAGCTTCCACTGGTTGGGACTGGAATCTGCGCACCAGGTGATTCATCGCCAGATCGACCTGCAACTGCAAGTGATCGAAGCGGCCGACCTCGACCTCGATGCACTGGCCGCCGAAGAGCGCAGTCGCGGCTTCGAACTCAGCGCCGCGCCGTTGTTCCGCCTGGTGCTGGTGCGCCGAAACCCTGAAGACTGGCACCTGATCTACACCAGCCATCACATCCTCATGGACGGCTGGAGCAACGCGCAATTGCTCGGCGAAGTGATTCAGCATTACGCCGGCCAGACGCTGGCCAGGCCGTTGGGGCAATACCGCGATTATCTGGGCTGGATTCAACAGCAGCCGCTGTTGGCCGCCGAGCAGTTCTGGAAGCAAGCGCTGGCGCCACTGGAAACGCCGACGCTGCTGGCGCAAGCCTTGCCGGCACCGGTCGAAGGACGCGGCATGGGCGAGCATCAATTGACCCTTGAGAGCGCCGCGCTACAGCGCCTGGGCGATTTCGCCCGCCAACAGAAAATCACCCTCAACACCTTGCTGCAAGGCGCCTGGGGCCTGCTGTTGCAGCGCTACACCGGCCAATCCTGCGTGGCGTTCGGCGCCACCATGGCCGGACGCTCCGCGCCGCTGCCGGGCATCGAGCAGCAATTGGGGCTGTTCATCAACACCTTGCCGATCATTGCCGCGCCACCGGCAGGGCAGTCGGTGGCCCAGTGGCTCAACCACCTGCAAACGCTGAACCTGAGCCTGCGCGAGTTCGAACACGTGCCGCTGTACGACATTCAGGGCTGGGCCGGGCAACAGGGGGCGCTGTTCGACAGCCTGCTGGTGTTCGAGAACTTCCCGGTGGCCGAAGCCCTCAAGCAAGGGGCGCCGGTGGGCCTGACCTTCGGCGCGCTGCGCAATCACGAAATCACCAGCTACCCGCTGACCCTCGGCATCGAAGTCGGCGCCACCCTGCGTCTGGATTTCAGCTTCGACCGCAGCCGGTTCAGCGCGGCGCAGATCAGCCAGTTGGGCGTCAGCCTGTTGCAGGTGCTGGAGCAGTTCGTCGCACAGCCACAGCAGGCATTGGGCGCGGTCGGCTTGCTGGATGCACAGGCTCAAGCAAAGGTGTTGGCCGGTTCGCGTCCACCCGCGCCGCCATTCGACAGCCCGTTGCTGGCCCATCAGCGTTTCGAGCAACAGGCGGCACGCACGCCCGATGCACTGGCGGTGATGGTCGGCGACGAGTGCCTGACCTACGCCCAGCTCAATGCGCAAGCCAACCAGCTCGCCCATCGCCTGCGCGCCCTGGGTGTGGCACCGGGGCAGCGCGTGGGCCTGTCGGTGCGGCGCAATGCGCAGATGATCGTCAGCCTGATGGCCATCCTCAAGTCCGGCGCCGGTTATGTGCCGCTCGATCCGGATTACCCGGCCGAGCGTCTGGCCTACATGATCGAAGACAGCGGCATGGACCTGCTGCTGGCGCAACCGGGCTTGCTCGCCGATGTAGCGCTGCCGCAAGGTTTGCCGCGCCTGTCGCTGGAGGCGAGCGTTGACGGTTACTCCACTGAAAACCCGGAAAACCTCGCCAGCGCCGAAGACCTCGCCTACCTGATCTACACCTCCGGTTCCACCGGACGCCCGAAAGGCGTGTGCCTGGCCCACGCCGCGCTGCGCGAGTTTTGCGTGATCGCGGCGGACTATTCACAACTCACGGCGCAAGACCGTGTGCTGCAATTCGCCACCTTCAGCTTCGACGGCTTTGTCGAGCAGTGCTACCCGCCATTGTGCGTGGGCGCGGCGCTGGTGATGCGCGGTGATGACTTGTGGGACACCGACACGCTTTATCGGCAGATCATCGCGCACGGCGTGACCCTGGCCGACCTGCCGGCCGCCTACTGGTTCTTGCTGGCTCAAGAGTGGGCTGCGCAACCGCAGCGTGAGAAAGGGCGCTTGCGTCAGGTCCACGTCGGGGGCGAGGCCATGTCGCTGGAAGGCCTGAAGTTGTGGCATGCCGCCGGTCTGGGCGATGTGCGCCTGCTCAATACCTATGGGCCGACCGAAGCCACGGTCGTTTCCAGTACCCACGAATGCACCCTGGCCGATACCCGCAACCCCATTGGCGTGTCGATTGGCCGCGCGCTGCCGGGGCGTGCGTTGTATGTGCTGGACAGCGAAGGCCACCTGCTGCCGACCGGTTGCGTCGGCGAGTTGTGCATCGGCGGTGATGCCGGCCTCGCCCAGCGTTATCACCAGCGTCCGGGTTTGAGCGCCGAGCGTTTCATTGCCGATCCGTTCTCCGCCACACCGGGGGCGCGGCTGTACCGCAGCGGCGACCTGGCGCGCTATCGCGAGGACGGCGCACTGGAATACCTGGGGCGTATCGATCACCAGGTGAAAATTCGCGGATTCCGCGTCGAACTGGGTGAGCTCGAGGCGCACCTGCAAGGCCTGCCGATGATCAGCGAAGCCGCAGTGCTGGTGCACGAAGGCGTCGGCGGCAAGCAGTTGATCGGCTACGTGGTGCCCGCCTCGGAGGAACAGCTGGACGCCGATGCGCGGCAACTCACCGACACCGTGCGCCGCGCCTTGGGCGAGCGCCTGCCGGACTACATGCTGCCGACGCAACTGGTGGTACTGGCCGCGTTGCCCCTCAACCGCAACGGCAAACTCGACCGCGCCGCGTTGCCGGCCCCGCCAGTCTGGGAAGCCGCAACCGGTAGCGCACCGCAGGGGGCACTGGAAATCCAGCTGGCGCAGATCTGGCAGCAGGTGTTGCAGGTCAGTCGCGTCGACCGCGAGAACAGCTTCTTCGAATTGGGCGGGCACTCCTTGCTGGCGACGCAGATCGTCTCGCAGATCCGCCAGCGCATGGGCCTGTCGGTGAGCCTGCGCAGCCTGTTCGAACACCCGCGCCTTGAGGATTTCGCCGCTCAGGTACAGACCCTGCAACACCGCTGTGAACGCCCGGCGCTGGTGGCGGACACCTCTGGCGAACGCCAGCCGCTGTCCTTTGCCCAGCAGCGCCTGTGGTTCCTGTGGAACCTGGAACCGGACAGCTCGATGTACAACATGCCCGGTGCCTTGCGCCTGCGCGGCGAGCTGAACCTCGACGCCCTGCGCCAGACCTTCGAAACCCTGGTGCAACGCCACGCGGTGTTGCGCACCACCTTCTACGAAGAAGACGGCCAGACCTGGCAACGGGTACACCGGCAATTGCCGTTGAGCTTCGAGGCCGGCGACCTGCGGCATCTGCCGGCGCCGGACGTCGAGGCGCAACAGCTGGCCCGCGAGGAAGTCGCGCGACCATTCGACCTGCGCCACGGCCCGTTGCTGCGGGTGCGGGTGCTGCGGGTCGCGGATGACCAGCATGTGCTGTTGTTGACGGTGCATCACATCGTCGCCGATGACTGGTCGTTCCGCGTGCTGATCAATGAATTCGTCACGCTCTATCCAACCCTCAACCGTGGCCAGACCCCGCAATTGCCGGCGCACAGCGTGCAGTACGCCGACTTCGCCAAATGGCAGCGCCAGTGGCTGGAGCAGGGCGGCGAGTTGCAACGCCAGCTCGACTACTGGCAGCAGCGCCTTGCCGAGCCGCAAGCCGTGTTGGAGCTGCCCGCCGATGGCGACCGGCGCACGGCGCAGGAAGGTGCCAGCGCGCATTTCACCTTCAGTGCCGAACTGAGCCAGCAGTTGCGCGACTTTGCCCAACAGCGCGACCTGTCGCTGTTCATGCTGCTGCTGGCCGGTTTCACCCTGGTGTTGCGCCAGCGTACTGAGGTCGCTCGGGTGCGCATCGGCACCGATATCGCCAACCGAAATCAAGCCGAGCTTGAAGAAATGGTCGGCTTCTTCGTTAACCAACTAGTACTGCAAGTGGAAGTCGATGCCGGGCAGCCGGCCGCGCAATTGCTGGAGGCCTGTCGCCGGGCGGTGCTGGAGGCTTCGGACCATCAGGACCTGCCGTTCGAGCGCCTGGTGGAGGCTTTGCGCTTGCCGCGCCGGGCCGGACGTTCGCCGCTGTTCGACATCAAGCTGATTTACCAGGAAGGCGTCGGTCGCTTGCCCTCGATGGATGGGTTGCACGTGGAGGATTTCCCCTCCGGGCGTCAGGCCGCCGAGATCGGCATGGTCGCTGCGTTCTACAACGACGCGCAGCACATCCACCTGAGCTTCGAGACACCGGCCGGCCAGTACCTGCCAAGCACGCTGGAATGTCTGTTCGAACAGATCCGGGCGGTGCTCGAGGCGTTGGTAAGCGCTGAGCCGTTGCAGGTCGGTGAGTTGCTGAACCTGGCCAGCGATGTCCAGCGCCGTGCCGATGCGCGCTTGAACGAGCAACGCAAGGCCTTGCTCGGTGGCGCCATGGCGATCAAGCGCCGCTCGGCGAACCGGGGCGTGTCGACCGCGCCAACCGCAGCGGACTGATACAGGCGACGGCGTCCTTTAGCGCCGCCGTCAACATTTTCTGGAGGGGTTTATGACCGTTTCAACGACCAAGTCCATTCCCAAGATGGGTCGTGGTGCCCGCAAAAGCCTGTCCACCGATCCGACGCGGCTGGTGAGTTTTGCGCCGATGTTCGAAGCCCACAGCATGCCGCTGGTGTGCCGTCCGGCCGTGTCCGGCGTGAACCTGGTGGAATGGGCGAGCCAGAATCGCGCGCTGATCGAAAGCAAGCTGCTGGAGCACGCGGTGATCCTGTTCCGTGGCTTCCAGGTGGCTGATATCGGCGAGTTCAACCGTTGCGTCGATGCGATTTCCGGCGGCGCGCTGGAGTACCTGTTCCGCGCCTCGCCACGCACCCAGATCACCGGTCAGTTCAAGATCTACAGCTCCACCGATTACCCGGCGCCGGAGAAAATCTTCCCGCACAACGAACACTCGTATTCGCCGGTGTTCCCGCGTCACCTGTATTTCTACTGCGACACCCCGTCGGCCACCGGCGGCGAAACACCCTTCGGCGATACCCGCCGGATCCTCGCGCGGATCGACCCGGCGGTGCGCGAAGAATTTGCCCGTAAACGCATCATGTACGTGCGCAACTACGGCGACGGCATGGGCCTGCCGTGGCAGACCGTGTTCCAGAGCGAGGACCGCGCCGAGGTCGAAGCCTACTGCGCCAAGATCGGCATCCAGGCCGAGTGGAAGTCCGGCAACCGCCTGCGCACCCGGCAGAACGGTCCGGCCATCGTGCGCCACCCGCTGACCGGCGAGCGCATCTGGTTCAACCACGGCACCTTCTTCAACGCGCTGACCCTGCCGGACAGCATCCGCGACAACCTGTTGCGTGAGTTCGGTCCGCAAGACCTGCCGCAGAACACCTTCTTCGGCGACGGCTCGTCGATTCCCGACGACGTGATCCGTCACCTGCAAGGCATCTACCGCGAGGTGATGGTCGAGTTCGCCTGGGAGAAGGGCGACGTGGTCCTGCTCGACAACATCCTCAGCGTGCATGCGCGCAACGAATTCACCGGCTACAGAAAAATCCTCACGGCCATGGCCATCGCGCAGAAAAGCGCCGACCTGGATCAGGAATAAGGACACCCGACATGAACACCACCGCCCTCGAACCTTCGGTAGACGTCTTCCAGACTTCGGCCCAGCAGGCCTTTTATTTGCGCGTCCAGGAACTGGGCGCCCAGCCGCAGTTCGCCGCCCTGACATTGCCGGTCGCCAGGCCGGTGGATGCCCGGGCGTTGCGGGCGGTGCTGGAGACACTGGGCCAGCGTCACGAAACCCTGCGCACGGTGTACCGCCGCTTGCCGGGCATGAAGTGGCCGGTGCAGAGCCTCTGCGAGGCGCTGCCACTGACTGTGCTGGGCGACCAGCCTTCGGTGGCCGAGGCCTTGAGCCGCAGCCGTGAAGTCTTGGTTGAAGATTCGAATCAAGTGCTGGTGGTGGCACAGGTCGAGGGCGAAGCAGGGCAATCCATCGTCACTCTGCTGACCCCGGCGTGCAGCTTCGACGAGGCCTCGCTGCGGGTACTGTCGGCTGAACTCGCCAGTCTGTTGCGCGGCGAAACCCTGGTCGAAGACGAGGAGGCGCTGCAATACCTGGACTACAGCGCCTGGCAGCAAGCGCTGCGCGAAGAAGACATCGGCCACCAGGGCGACGCGTTCTGGCGCAACCTGCAACAGCAGTTCGCCATAGCCCACCGCTTGCCCTTCGAAAAAGCGCTCGATGTCACCTTGGTTCGTCGTCAGGCCACCTTGATTGACGGCCCATGGTTGGCTGGCGTGCAGCGGGCCGCTGTTGAAGCGGGCGTTGAGCCAGAGCATTTGGCGCTGTTGCTGTGGACCGCATTCGTTGCACGCATCGGCCAGCAGGAAAAACTGCTGATGGGCTGGCAGGTGGACGGTCGCAACGAGCAGACCGCCGCCACCCTCGGCCGTTTCGCCCGGCGTCTGCCGGTGGCCTTCGAGCACCGTAGCCAGCAGACACTGACGCAAGCCTTGGCCACCTTTGCGGCCAGCATTGAGCAGTCGCTGTCCTGGCTCGACTGCCTCAACGAGTTCGAACTGAGCGCCGAAGGCGCCGCGCCGCTGCGTTACGGCTTCGTCTATCAAGCCGCCATTGATGCCGACATTGAGGTGGATGACGCCAACCCCGAAGTTCTGCGCCTGCGTGTTCAGGGCGAGCAGTTGCAGCTGTCGTGTCTCGACGGTGCGCTGCCGGAGTCGATGCTGGCCGAATGGCTGGAGCAGTTTGTCGAGTTCAGCCGTCAATTGTTGGCATCGCCCGAGCTGACCCTGGCTCAGGCGAGTCTGGTCAATGCGGCACAACTGACCCGCCTGGTCGAGGGCTTCAACCCGAACGCCACCAGGCAGGCCTTGCCATGCCGTTTCCTGCAGGAATTGTTCAGCGAACAGGCGCGCCTGTATCCACAACGCATCGCCCTGAGTATCAACGGTCAGCGCCTGACCTATGCCGAGCTGGATGCGCGCTCCAACCAGGTGGCCAATATCTTGCGTGCCCAAGGCGTGGCGGCGGATGAAATCGTCGCGGTCTACGGCCAGCGCTCGCTGGAAATCGTCATTGCCTTGTTGGGTACGCTCAAGGCCGGCGCTGCGTACTTGCCGCTGGACCCGAACTACCCGATCGAGCGCCTGGCGTTCATGCTTGCCGATACCGGCGCGCGCCAGGTGCTGGCCTGCCAACCGCTGCCGGACGCATTGGGTCATGAGCGGATAATTTCCCTTATGCCGGGGGCCGAGGTCTGGGCCGCTGCGCAAACCGAACCTGCGCCTCAGGGCGACAGCGCCAACCTGGCCTACGTCATCTACACCTCCGGTTCCACTGGCAAACCCAAGGGCGTGATGATCAGTCATGCCAACGCCGTGGCCTCGACCCTGGCGCGCACGGGGTTTTATCGCCAGCCGCTGCGCGCGTTCCTGATGCTCTCGTCGTTCTCCTTCGACAGCTCGGTGGCCGGGGTGTTCTGGGCGCTGGGGCAGGGCGCGACCCTGTGCCTGCCGGACGAAGACAGCTACAAGGATCCGGCGCAACTGGCGGCACTGATCCAGCGCGAAGAGATTTCCCACTACCTGACCTTGCCGTCCTACCACGCACAGATTCTCGAACACCTCGATCAGCAGACCCTGGCCTGCGTCATCGTTGCTGGCGAAGCCTGCAGCAACGCACTGGTGCAGCGACATCGCGAGGCATTGCCGGGGGTGGCACTGGTCAACGAATACGGCCCCACCGAAGGCACCGTGTGGTGCTCGGCCTGGGAATTGCCGCTCGGTCAGGATGCCGACAGCATCCCGATCGGCCAGCCGATTGCCGGCATGCGCATTCACGTGCTCGGCCCGGACCTGCAACCGGTGGCCGTGGGCGTGGAGGGTGAACTCTACGTCGGCGGTGCCGGCATTGCCCGGGGTTACTTGCAACGTGCCACGCTGACGGCCGAGCGTTTTGTCCCCGACCTGTTCGCGAACGCGGCGGACCAACGTCTGTACCGCACCGGTGACCTGGCGCGCTATCGCGCCGATGGCGTGCTGGAGTATCTGGGCCGGGTCGATCACCAGGTGAAAATCCGCGGCTTCCGCATCGAGCTGGGCGAAATCGAAGCGGCCATGCGCAGCGCGCCGGGTATCGAGGACGCCGCCGTCATCGCCCGGGAAACCCAGACCGGCCCGCAACTGCTGGGCTTCGTGGTGTCCCCGGCGGACACCGCCGACATCCGCCTCAACGAATTGCGCAGCCATCTGGCCGAGGCGCTGCCCGAGCACATGCAGCCGGCGCGCTTGCAGGTGCTGGAAGGTTTCCCGCTGATGCCCAACGGCAAGCTCAATCGCCAGGCCTTGCTCGATCTCGATGTGCGTCGCAGCGCCTTCGTCGCGCCGCGCAACGACCTGGAAAAAACCCTGGCGGCGATCTGGGCCGAAGCGCTGCACGTCGAGCGCGTCGGCGTGCACGACAGCTTCTTCGAACTGGGCGGGCACTCGCTGCTGGCCACGCGCATTCGCGCACGGATTCAGGACGAACTGAACCTGGCGATCCCGCTCAAGCTGTTTTTCGACGGTGACACCCTGGAACGCCTGGCGGCGCAGATCGAGCAGTTCCGCCAGCAAAGTGAACACCAGGAAAACGATGTAGACGCCCTCGAAGCGTTGTTCGACGAAGTGGATGAGGAACACGCGCAATGAGTGCTGCACCGGACAGAATGATGACCCTGGCCCAGCGTTTCTGCGGCTTGAGCGCGGACGCCCGGCGTGCGTTGCAACAAAAGATGCACGCTCAGGGGCTGACCCTGGAATTGCTGCCGATCCCGCCACGGGACCGAACCATCGACACGCTGCCGGCGTCCTACGCGCAGCAGCGCTTGTGGTTCCTCTGGCAGATGCAGCCCCAGGCCACGGCCTACAACCTGACCGGTGCCTTCCGCCTCAATGGCGAGCTGAACCGCGATGCATTGGCGCAGACCCTGGCGACACTGGTGCAACGTCATGAGGTGTTGCGCACCACGTTCGTTTTCGACGAACAGCAAGTGCTGCAGCACATCCACCCGCAGATGGACACCCCGCTGGTCGAGGTCACTGCCGCCGACGACATCGAACTGCAACGCCAGATCGCTCTCAACGCCGAGCAGCCGTTCGACCTGCAGCACGGCCCGTTGATGCGCTGCCGCTTGATCCGCCTCGATGCCCGGCAACACGTGCTGGTGCTGACCTTCCACCACATCGTCACCGATGGCGGCTCGCTGCCGATCCTGTTGCAGGAATTCACCCGGGTCTACGGGCAATTGAGTGCCGGGCAGGCCGTGCAGCTAGCGGAACCGGGCATTCAATACGCCGACTTCGCACGCTGGCAGCGCCTGTGGCTGGAGGCCGGTGAAGCCGAGCGTCAGCTCGATTACTGGCGCGATCAGCTGGGCAACGAGCATCCACCGCTGAACCTGCCGACCGACCGCCGTCGCCCGGCGATCCCGAGCCAGCAGGGCGCCAGCGTCGAGCTGAAAATTCCCGCTGCGTTGACCGCTCAACTGCGCGAGCTGGCCCGCCGCGAAGGCTGCACCCTGTTCATGCTGCTGATGGCAGCGTTGCAGACTCTCTTGCATCGCTACAGTGGCGAACAGGACATCCGTGTCGGCGTGCCGATTGCCAACCGTACCCGCCAGGACGTGGAAAACCTGTTGGGCTTTTTCGTCAACACCCAGGTGCTGCGCAGCCAGCCCCGAGCCGACCAGCCGTTCGTGCAATTGCTGGCCGAGGTCAAGTCCGCGGCACTCGGCGCGCAGGCCCATCAGGACCTGCCGTTCGAGCAACTGGTCGATGGCCTGGGCGTGGAGCGCAGCCTGAGCCACACGCCGCTGTTCCAAGTGATGTTCAACCACCAGCGCGACAGTGGCGACCCGCAACGCTGGGACTTGCCGGGCCTGAGCGTCGAACCGCTGATCTGGGACGAAAAGACCACCAAGTTCGACCTGATGCTCGACACCGTCGAAAGCGACGAGGGCATCCACGCGTCGTTCGTCTACGCCACCGAACTGTTCGACGCCGCGACCATCGAGCGTCTCGGCCGCCACTGGCTGAACCTGTTGCAGGCCATCTGCAGCGACCCAGGTGTGGCCTTGGCCGACCTGGGCATGCTCGACGCTGCCGAACAGCAGGCCACCTTGCTGGACTGGAATCGCAGTGCTGAAATCAACACGACAGAAGCTGCGAATGCCCTGTGCGCCCATCAACTGATCGAAGCCCAGGCCGCCGCGCACCCGCACAACATTGCCGTGACCTGCGAGGGCATCACCCTCACTTACGCCGAACTGAATAGCCGCGCCAACCGCATTGCCCATCGTCTGCGCGAACGCGGGGTCGGCCCGGACGTGTTGGTCGGCATCGCCCTGGAGCGTTCGCTGGAGATGATCGTCAGCCTGCTGGCGATCCTCAAGGCCGGTGGCGCCTATGTGCCGCTGGACCCTGATTACCCGCAGGATCGCCTGGCCTACATGCTCGCCGACAGCGGCACACGGCTGTTGCTGACCGATTCGGCGCTGATGCCGCGCCTGCCGTTGAACGAAGGCATCGAAGTGATCTGCCTCGATCACGCCAGCGACTGGCTCGATGAGGCCAGCGCCGACAACCTGCCGAACCTGACCAGCCCGCAGAACCTGGCCTACGTCATCTACACCTCCGGCTCCACCGGCAAACCCAAGGGCACGCTGCTGCCCCACAGCAACCTGACCCGCCTGTTCAGTGCCACCGGGCACTGGTTCGGTTTCAATGCGGACGACGTCTGGAGCCTGTTCCATTCCTATGCCTTCGACTTTTCCGTATGGGAAATCTTTGGCGCGCTGTTCTACGGCGGCAAGCTGGTGGTCGTGCCGCACGCGGTCAGCCGCTCCCCGGAAGACTTCGCCCGCTTGCTCAGTGATGAAGGTGTCACGGTACTCAACCAGACCCCCTCGGCCTTCCGCCAGTTGATGCCGTTCGCCTGCGCCAACGCGCCAGGCATGGCCCTGCGTTACGTGGTGTTCGGTGGCGAGGCGCTGGAAATGGCCAGCCTGCGGCCGTGGTACGACGCTTTCGACGACCGGCAGCCATTGCTGATCAACATGTACGGCATCACCGAAACCACGGTGCACGTGACCTACCGCCCGCTGTCCCGCGCCGACCTCGATGGCACCAACAGCTCGCCGCTGGGCGAGCCGATCGCCGACCTGCGCTGGTACGTGCTCGACCCGCGCCTGAACCCGGTGGCCAAGGGTTGCGTCGGTGAGCTGTACGTCGGCGGTGCCGGTCTGGCCCGGGGTTATCATCAGCGTGCCGACCTGACCGCGACGCGCTTTGTGCCGGACCTGTTCGCCGCCGAGCCGGGCGCGCGCCTGTATCGCACCGGTGACCTGGCGCGATATTGCGCCGATGGCAGCATCGAGTACGCCGGGCGTATCGACCATCAAGTGAAGATCCGTGGCTTTCGCATCGAACTGGGGGAAATACAGGACCGCCTGCAAAGCCATCCGGCCATCGAGCAGGCGCTGGTCCTGGCACCGCAGGTCAACGGCGGCCAGCAACTGGTGGCGTGGTTCACCGCGACCAACGACCACAAGGATTTGCGCCAGTCCCTGCGCGAACATTTGCAGGGCGGTCTGCCGGACTACATGGTGCCGGCGCACCTGATCAGACTCGAGCACTGGCCGCTGACCAGCAACGGCAAGCTGGATCGCAACGCACTGCCCAAGCCTGATGCGGCCTTGGCGCAACAGGCGTACACCGCGCCAATGGATGACATGCAAACCGAGCTGGCGGCGATCTGGCAAGACGTGCTCAAGCTAGAGCGCGTAGGCATCGATGACAACTTCTTCGAGCTGGGCGGCGACTCGATCATCTCGATCCAGGTGGTCAGCCGTGCGCGTCAGGCCGGGATACGCATCACCCCGCGCGACCTGTTCCAGCACCAGACCGTGCAGAGCCTGGCGAGGGTCGCGGTGCGCAGCGCCGGGCTGGTCATCGATCAGGGGCCGGTGCGCGGTGACGTGTTGCTGACGCCGATCCAGCACTGGTTCTTCGAACAAACCATCGAGGCCCGTCATCACTGGAACCAGTCGGTCTTGCTGGAACTGCGCGAGCCGCTGGACAGCGGCTGCCTGCAACAGGCGCTGGCGGCATTGCTGGAGCATCACGACGCATTGCGCCTGCGTTTGCATCAGGTCGATGGTGTCTGGCAACAGGCGCAAGCCGAGCAATGGAGCAGCGCTGATGTGCTGTGGCAGCGCCAAGCCGCCGACGCCGAGGAACTGCTTGAACTGTGCAACGCCGCACAGGCGAGCCTGAATTTGCAGGACGGCCCGTTGCTGCGTGCCTTGCTGGTGGACATGGGCGCGGCAGGCCAGCGCCTGTTGCTGGTGGTGCATCACCTGGCGGTGGACGGCGTTTCCTGGCGTCTGCTGCTCGAAGACCTGCAAGCCGCCTACGCTCAGGCACGTCGGGCCGAGCCGCTGCGCCTGCCGGCCAAGACCAGCGCCTATCAGGCCTGGGCCGCACGTTTGCAACGCCATGCGCAAAGCCCGGCGCTGGCGCAGCAAGCCGCTTACTGGCAAGCCCAATACCAGGACGTTGCGGTGCAACTGCCGGCGGACAACCCGCAAGGCAGCCTCGCCAGCCAGCACTCCGTCAGCGTGGAAACCGTGCTCGACAGCACCTTGACCCGCCAACTGTTGCAAGAGGCCCCGGCGGCTTACCGCACCCAGGTCAACGACCTGTTGCTGACGGCACTGGTGCGGGTACTGGGCCAATGGACCGGTCAATCCTCGACCCTGGTCAAACTGGAAGGCCACGGCCGCGAAGACCTGTTCGACGACATCGACCTGACCCGCACCCTGGGCTGGTTCACCTCGATTTTCCCGGTTAAGCTCACCCCGGCCGACGACCTGGCCGCGAGCATCAAGGCGGTCAAGGAACAGTTGCGCGCCGTGCCCGACAAAGGCATCGGCTTCGGCATCCTGCGTTACCTGGCCGACGTTGGCCTTGAGGCTCTGCCGTCACCCCAGGTCACCTTCAACTACATGGGCCAGTTCGACGCCAGCTTCGACGAGCACGCGCCGTGGCGTCCGGCGAAGGAAAGCGGCGGCGCCGAGCAGGGCGCCTCGGCCGGGCTGGACCGGGGCCTGAGCATCAACGGCCAGGTCTACGCGGGACAACTGCGCTTGAGCTGGACCTTCAGTAGCGACCTGTTCAAAGCGCAAACCGTACAACACCTGGCCGATGCCTATGCCATGGAGTTGCAACGGCTGATCGAACATTGCCTGAGCGGTGCCGGTGGCCTGACCCCGAGCGACGTACCGCTGGTGTGCGTCGATCAGGCGCAGCTCGATGCCTTGCCGCTGGCGGCCAGCCGCATCGAAGACATCCTGCCGCTGTCGCCGATGCAGCAAGGCATGTTGTTCCACAGCCTGTTCGCCCCGGATGCCGGTGCCTACGTGCCGCAGATGCGCGTGGATGTGCAGGGACTGGACGTCGAGGCGTTCCGCAATGCCTGGCAGCAGACGCTGGCGCGTCATGAAGTGCTGCGCGCGGCGTTTTTCAGCGAAAGCAATGGCTCGCGGCCGCTGCAAGTGATCCTGGCCGACGCCGCGTTGCCGATGAGCCTGCTCGACTGGCGCGGCCGGCCTGATCTGCCGCACGCGCTGGAGCGACTGGCCGAGGACGATCGCCTGCGCGGTTTCGACCTGACGGCGGCGCCACTGTTGCGCCTGACCCTGGTTCAGACTGCCGATGACAGCCATCACCTGATCTTCACCAACCACCACATCCTGCTGGACGGCTGGAGCACCTCGCAGTTGTTCGGCGAAGTGCTGCAACGCTACTGCGGCGTCATGCCGGCGCCGGGTGTTGGTCGTTATCGTGATTACATGAGCTGGCTGGGTACTCGTGACCGTGCCGCGTGCGAGGCGTTCTGGCTGGAGCAATTGCAGGCGTTCACCGAGCCGACGCGACTGGCCGGTGCCTTGCCGGGGCCGGTTGCAGGGCCGGTTGCAGGACAGTGCAGCGGTCATCGCACGCTGAACCTCAACCTGGACCGCGCGGCCACCGAGCGCCTGAGCGGGTTCGCCCGCCAGGCCCGCGTCACGCCCAATACCCTGCTGCAAGCGGCATGGCTGTTGATATTGCAGCGCTACACCGGCCAGTCGACGGTGGCGTTCGGCGCCACGGTGTCGGGGCGTCCGAGTGAACTGCAAGGCATCGAGCAGCAGATCGGGTTGTTCATCAACACCTTGCCGGTGATCGCCACGCCGCACCCCGAGCGTACGGTCAGCCAATGGATCGATGAAGTCCAGGCGCTCAACCTCAGGTTGCGCGAAGTCGAGTACACGCCGCTGGCAGACGTGCAGCGCTGGGCCGGTCACTCCGGCGAGGCGCTGTTCGACACCCTGCTGGTGTTCGAAAACTACCCGGTGGCGCAAGCGTTGGAGGAGGGCAACAGCAGTGCGCTGAAATTTTCCGGCATCAGCAATCACGACCAAACCAGTTTCCCGCTGGCCATTGCTGCCGAGCTGGGCGAATGCCTGGACCTGCGTTTCAACTACGACACGGCGCTGTTCAGCGCCGAGGCTATCGAAGGTTTGAGTTCGCGGCTGGTTGCCTTGCTTGATGCCATGGTCTGCGCGCCGCAGCAGCCATTGGGGCGCTTGAGCCTGCTCGATGCGGTGCAAACGGCGCAGCAGGTCGAAGGCTTCAACCGCACCGCACAGGTCTGGGCGGATGTGCGCCCGGTCTACCAGTGCTTCGAAGCCCAGGTAATGCAAACCCCGGAGGCCCCGGCCCTGGTGTTTGCCGGCCGGACCCTCAGCTATCGAGAACTCAATCAACAGGCCAACCAACTGGCGCACCACCTGCGCAGCCAGGGCGTCAGCGCCGAAGTGTTGGTGGGCATCGCTGCCGAGCGCTCGCTGGAACTGGTGATCGGCTTGCTGGCGATCATGAAGGCCGGCGGCGCCTACGTGCCGCTGGACCCGGACTACCCGCGTGAACGCCTGGAGCACATGTTCGACGACAGTGGCGTGCACCTGCTGCTGACCCAGCGTCATTTGCTTGAGCCGTTGCCGATCCCGGCCACCACCACGGCGATCTGCCTGGACGACATGGCGCCGCTGCTCGAAGGGCTGAGCGAGGAAAACCTGCCCTGTGTGGTCGAGCTGCAATCGCTGGCTTACATGATCTACACCTCCGGCTCCACCGGCAAACCCAAGGGCGCGGCCAACCGTCACGATGCCTTGTACAACCGCCTGGCGTGGATGCAGGACGCCTATCCGCTGGACGGGCGCGACTCCGTCTTGCAGAAAACCCCGTTCAGTTTCGACGTGTCGGTCTGGGAGTTCTTCTGGCCGCTGATGACCGGCGCACGGCTGGCCGTGGCCGAGCCGGGTGCCCATCGTGATCCGGCGCAACTGGTCCGCCTGATCGAGCAGTACCGGGTCAGCACCCTGCATTTCGTACCGTCGATGTTGCAGGCGTTTGTCCAGGGCGAAGGCTTCGAGCGTTGCGCCAGCCTGCGGCAGATCATGTGCAGCGGCGAAGCCTTGTCGGCAGACTTGCAGCACAGTCTGTTCCGCGTCCTGCCGGACGTCGGCCTGTACAACCTGTACGGCCCGACCGAAGCGGCGATCGACGTGACCCACTGGACCTGTGTCGATGACGGCGGGTTCAGCGTGCCGATCGGATATCCGATTGCCAACCTGGTGACCTACATCCTCGACGACAGCCTGCAACCGCAGGTGCAGGGGTGTGTGGGCGAGCTGTACCTGGGCGGCATCGGCCTGGCCCGTGGTTATCACAACCGTCCGGACCTGACCGCCGAGCGCTTCGTCGCCAGCCCGTTCGGTGAGCAGGGCGAGCGCCTGTACCGCACCGGCGATCTGGCGCGCTACCGCGAGGACGGCGTGATCGAATACGTCGGCCGCATCGACCATCAAGTGAAGATCCGCGGCTTGCGCATAGAGCTGGGGGAAATCGAAGCCTGCCTGCTTGAGCATCCACAGGTGCGCGAAGCCGTGGTGATCGCCCTCGATGTCGGCAAGTCCAAGCAGTTGGTGGCCTACGTTGTCGGTCATGCGGACCTTGAGCCACTCAAGCAACACCTGCGCAAGGCGCTGCCCGAGCATATGCAGCCAAGCCACATACTGCTGCTCGATCAGTTGCCGGTGACACCCAACGGCAAGCTCGACCGCCGCGCATTGCCGCAGCCGGACCAGCAGGTTCGCGAGTATGTGGCGCCGCGCAGTGCCGTGGAAGCGACGCTGCAAACCGTGTGGCAGGCGTTGTTCGAAGTGCCGCAAGTGGGCATGCACGACAACTTCTTCGAACTGGGCGGCGATTCCATCGTCTCGATCCAGGCCGTCAGCCGCGCACGCAAGGCCGGCTTGAGCATTTCGCCCAAGCATGTGTTCAGCCATCCGACCCTCGCCGAACTGGCCACGGTCGCCCAACCGGTCGCGGCGGATCAAGCCGTGCCGACAGTGGTTGCACCGGCAGCAAAAATCGAACTGAGTGAAGCGCAATATCAGGCGCTGGAACTGACAGCGGACGAAGTCGAGGACGTTTATCCGCTGTCGCCGATGCAGCAAGGCATGCTCTTCCACTCGGTGCAGGACGGGGATTCTGGGCTGTACGTCAACCAGATCGAAGTGGGCGTGCGCGGCGTGGATGGCGCGCGCTTCCGCGAAGCCTGGGCCGATGCTGCCCAACGTCACGGGATTCTGCGCACCGCATTCCTCTGGGAAGGCGACAAGGAGCCGCTGCAAGTGGTGCGCCGCGACGCGCCTGCGCTGCTGACCGAGCTGGACTGGCGCGGGCTGGATGATCAGCCTGAACGCGTCCGCCAACTGGCCCTGGAGGAGCGTGAACGCGGATTCTCACTCAATCGCGCGCCCTTGTTGCGCCTGTTGCTGGTGCGTCTGGAAGACGACCGCTATCGCCTGATCTGGACGTACCACCACATCCTCATGGACGGCTGGAGCGTGTCGCGCCTGATCGGTGAAGTGCTGCGCCATTACAGCGGCGATGTGCACGAGCCGGTGGCCGCCTACCGCGACTACATCGACTGGCTCGGCCAGCAAGTCGCCGAGGCCAGCGAGGCGTTCTGGAAAGGCAAACTCGCCAACCTCGAAGGCGCCACGCACCTGGCCCGCGCCTTGCCGGTCAAGGCGCCGCAAGCGGGTTACCACGCGATCTATACGCACCTGAGTGCCGGGCAGACTGCGCGTTTGCAGGCCTTTGCCCAGCAACAGCAGGTGACGCTCAACACCCTGGTGCAAGCCGCGTGGTTGCTGCTGTTGCAGCGCTACACCGGCCAGCGCACGGTGACGTTCGGCGCCACCGTGTCCGGGCGTCCGGAAACCCTCAACGGCTCCGAGAACATGCTCGGGCTGTTCATCAACACCTTGCCGGTGGTCAACAGCGTGCCGACCGAATCCTGCGTCGGTGACTGGCTGCGCGAGATCCAGGCCTACAACCTCGACATCCGCGACTTCCAGCAAACCCCGCTGAGCGATATCCAGCGCTGGGCCGGGCAGGGCGGGCAGTCGTTGTTCGACAGCATCATCGTCTTCGAAAACCAGCCGGTGGACCGTACCCTGCGCGAATGGAACGGCGCCTCGCTGCGCTTCGAAGACGTGTCCGACTTCGGCCTGACCAGCTTCGCCATGGACCTGATGGTCAGCCTCGACGAGGGGCTGCGCATCGAGTACATGCACCAGCGCGACCAGTTCGATCTGGCGACCGTCGAAAGCCTGCGCGGCCACATGGAAAGCCTGATGCAGCGCCTGTGCGACGACGCCGGGCGTGCCGTCGGCGAGCTGGGCCTGCTGACCCTGGACGAAGGCCGGGCGCTGGACGGCGAACGGCCGGTGGTGGCGGACGGTGACGAGACACCGGTGCACGAGCTGATCCGTCAGCGTGCGCGACTGCAACCGGATCACACGGCGCTGGTGCTCAGTTATGCCGAGCGCGACGCCGAGCACCTGAGCTACGCCGAGCTGGATCGGCGCTCCGATGCGCTGGCGGTGCATCTGCTGGAACAAGGCGTACAGGCCGAAGACGTGATCGGCGTGTTCATGGAGCGTTCGCTGGAGCTGGTGGTGTCGCTGCTGGCGGTGATGAAATGCGGCGCCGCCTACGTGCCGCTGGACCCGCAATACCCGCAGGAACGCCTGCGCTACATGATGGCCGACAGCGACATGCGCCTGCTGCTGACCCAGGAACGGCTGCGCGACACCGCGCAGTTGAATCCGGGCACGGCCATGGTCGCGGTGGACCGATTGAACCTCGACGTCGAGGTGTCGGCACCGCAACGTGCTGTGCACGCCGAGCAACTGGCCTACCTGATCTACACCTCCGGTTCGACTGGCAAACCGAAGAGCGTCGCGGTCGCCCACGGCCCCCTGAGCATGCACGTACAGGCCATCGCCGAGCTGTACGAAATGGACCCGGGCAATCGCGAGCTGCACTTCATGTCGTTCGCCTTCGATGGTGCCCATGAACGCTGGATCACCGCGCTGATCAGCGGCTCGACCCTGGTCATTCGCGACAATACGTTGTGGACCGCCGAGCAGACCCTGGCCGTGCTGCACCGCCAGCGCATCAGCGTCGCCTGCTTCCCGCCGGCGTACCTGCTGCAACTGGCCGAACACGCCGAGCTGCAGGGCGGTGATCCGCCGCCGGTGCGCATCTACTGCTTCGGTGGCGATGCAGTGCCGGACGCCACGTTCGAGCGGGTCAAGCACACACTCAAGCCGCAATACCTGGTCAACGGCTACGGCCCGACGGAAACCGTGGTCACGCCGCTGCTGTGGAAGATCGCCGCCGACGGCCATTGCCAGGCGATGTACGCGCCGATTGGCCAACGCGTCGGCAGCCGCAGCCTGCACGTGCTGGACATGGACCTCAACCCGCTGCCGGTGGGCATGGTCGGTGAGCTGTACATCGGCGGACGGGGTGTCGCGCGCGGTTACCATCGTCATCCGTGGCAGAGCGCCGAGCGCTTCGTCGCCGATCCGTTCAGCCCTGAAGGCGGGCGTTTGTACCGCACCGGTGACCTGGTGCGCCGTCGCGAAGATGGCGTGTTCGACTACGTCGGGCGCATCGACCATCAGGTCAAGGTGCGCGGCTTCCGTATCGAACTGGGCGAAATCGAAGCCCGCTTGCGCGAGCAGGCCGGGGTCAATGATGCGCTGGTGGTCGTGCGGGACAACGGCCAGGGGCCGCAACTGGTGGGCTATGTGGTGGCGGCGCAAGACGATAGCCTCGGCCCGCGTTGCCAGGCGGCATTGCGCGAAAGCCTGCCCGACTACATGGTGCCGACGCAGGTCGTGGTGCTGCCGCGTTTCCCGCTGACGCCCAACGGCAAGCTCGACCGCAAGGCCCTGCCGGATCCGGCCTTCACCGGCCGCGACTACGTGGCCCCGCGCACGCCGCTGGAATGGGCGCTGGCGGACATCTGGCAACAGGTGCTGGGCATCGAGAAGGTCGGCATCACCGACAACTTCTTCGAGTTGGGCGGCGATTCGCTGCGTACCCTCAAGGTGATCTCGAAAGTGCGTGCGCTGAACGAGCCGGATTTCCAGCTCAAGCTGCGCGACATGATGACCAAGCCGACGATTGCCGGGTTGTCCGGTGTCGACGAGCAGCCCGTGCGCCAGAGTCCGCAACCGCTGTTGCTGCTCAATCAGTTGGTGGCGGATCAGCCGGCATTGTTCTGCCTGCACGCCGGTTTCGGCACGGTGTTCGACTACGAGCCGCTGGCCCGGCGCCTGGACGGTGAGCGCACGGTGTATGGCGTGCAATGCCGGATGCTGCTCGACCGGCAGTGGCACGACACTTCGCTTTCGCAGATGGCCGCCGACTACGTCGAGGCGATCCGCGCCAGACAACCCCAGGGGCCGTACCACGTATTGGGCTGGTCGCTGGGCGGGGCGTTGGCGTTGCTGGTGAGTGAGCTGTTCGAACGGCAGGGCCAGCGCGTGGCATTCGTCGGTCTGGTGGACAGCTTTGTACCGACCCAGGCCAATGCCGTTGCCAGTGCGGATGAGTGGCGTGTGGATCTGGCCGAGTTCCTCGGTGCAACCCTGGGCATGGATGGCGAGGTGATCGCCCGGGCGTTGAGTACCGAGTCGGCGGGGGACCACGATGCCGTGGCGCGGATCATTCGCGCGGTGATCGACAGCCAAAGCGATCAGGCCAGCGGTTACGCGCTGCTCGGTGCCGATGAGCTGGCCCAGACGTTCATGGTCAGCACGCGCTTGAAGGCACTGTCGCGGCAGGTCGACACCCTGCCGATTCCGCAAGCCGGGCTGCATTGCTGGTGGGCCGATGGCAACCCGACGGCCGAACGCGCCACGCTCGAACGCCAGCAACCGCGGCTGCGCGAGGTGCAAAGGGTGACGGCCGGGCACTTCGATATTCTGCAGCAGGATGAGTGCCTGGATGCCGTGGTGGCGCTGCTTGGCCGGGAGGTGGTGCCGCAGGTCTAAGCCGATCACTTGTGGAGGGTTTGCCTGTGATGTGGGGCTTGCCTGTGGTCTGGGGCTTGCCTGTGGTCTGGGGTTTACCTGTGATTTGGGGCTTGCCTGTGGCGAGGGGGCTTGCCCCCGTTGGGTCGCGAAGCGGCCCCAAAACCAGCGATCGCGGTTCTTCAGGCAAATCACGTTGTTCGGGTTTACGGCTGCTGCGCAGCCGAACGGGGGCAAGCCCCCTCGCCACAGGCAAGCCCCCTCACCACAGGGAAGTGGTCCTGGCCACAGATTGTCATGCGGTTTGAGCAGTTCTTGAGCTCCCCCTAATGAACGACCCTCCCGGTTCGTTTACCAGGGCAAGCCTGTTTATTTTTGGAGACTACCGCCCATGGCACTGCACCCGGACATCGAAGGTTTTCTGGAGCTGGCCGAGTTCGGCCGCCTCAGCGGCAAAAGCCAACCCATGCACGAGCTGACGCCTGGCGAAGCGCGGCAGCAATTCGAACAGACCTCGCAGTTGCTCGATGCCACCCCGACGGACGCGTTGACGGTGACGGCGGTCAGCCTGCCTGCGCGGGACGGGCATGTGCTCAACGCGCGGCTGTACGCCAAACCGCAACCGCACAACGAGCCACGCCCGGTGTTGTTGTACTTCCATGGCGGCGGCTACGTGGTGGGCAGCCTCGATTCCCACGACACCCTGTGCCGGCGTCTGGCGCTGGCTGGGGAATTTGCCGTGTTGTCGGCGGACTATCGACTGGCGCCGGAACATCGCTTTCCGACTGCTTACAACGATGCTGAAGACGTGGCGCGCTGGCTGGCTGTTACCGGTGCTCAAACCTTGGGCCTGGACGCGAGGCGCATTGCGCTGGCAGGGGACAGCGTCGGCGGCAGCCTGGTGGCGTCGCTGTGCATTGCCATTGCCCAGGACCCGCTGGGATGGCCGCTGGTGCCGCGCCTGCAAGTGTTGCTCTACCCGGTGATCGACGCGGTAAAAAAACGCCCGTCGCTTGAGCGATTCGCCGAAGGCTATCTGCTGGAAGCCACCACGCTGGAGTGGTTCTACCAGCAATACCAACGCAGCGAAGCGGATCGTGCCGACTGGCGTTTTTCACCGCTGTACGCGGAGCGGGTGGAAAGCCTGACGCCGACGGTGCTGTGGCTGGCCGAGTACGATCCGTTGCTCGATGAAGGCCTGGCCTGGGCCGAAAAACTGCGGACCGCGGGGCAACCCTTGGCGCTGGAGGTGAAGGCCGGCATGACCCACGACTTTGCGCGCATGGGCGAGATGGTCCAGGAAGTGCCAGGGATGCTGGTGCAATTGGCGGCGCAGATTGGCGAGAGTTTGTCCTGACATATTAGTGATCAGCGACGTCGTACCCCTGTGGGAGCGGGCTTGCTCGCGAAAGCGATATTTCAGCCGACACATAAGTTGCCTGACACACCGCCTTCGCGAGCAAGCCCGCTCCCACAGGTCTATCGGTGATCCGGAGATTGTGGTCAGGGCGGATCAAGCCGATCCAGCGCCCGATTCACCGCCAGTTCCCCCAGCATGATCACCTGCGCAATCCCCAACAATGCATTGCGACTTGTCCCCTGCAAATGATCCACCAGATCGTTGGCCATGACATTGGCCGACGCCAGTGACTCACAGGCGTGCACCAGCAGGGTTTCGGTACTGAGTTCGGGGTTGACGATGAACATCGTGCTGGGTGCGCGCGGGGTGGCCATGATGTTGGGGCCTGGATCGAAGGCGCACTCGGCGGTTTCGTGGATTTGTTTTGATTCGGAACTTTCGTGTGGGGAGGCGGGGTCGGTGTCCGGCGGATTCGGAGTAACTTTGAACATAGATACTTACCTTCAAAGAGGGCCGCACCAGTTCGCTACTAAACGAAGGGGTGGCAGCTGTGCGCAAGTTAGTAGACCGGTGAGGTAAGCAAAAACCGGCGCGCCCGAGGACGCCATGCGCACAGCCACCATCAAGCACAGGCGAATACCTGACTGATGATACTCATGCGACCGCTCTTACCTTGGCCGGGCTACTAAACCCGATCACTGGAAATCAGTGACCCGAATCAAGTTACCGACGACTCCCAAGGCGCACAAGCCGGCGGATTCTGGCGTAACTGTAGGCAACGACGCAAGGCGTTGTGGCTTTCATGAAGTAACCTGTAGGCCGCTTAAACAGGCGCTGTCGAGTGGGTCTTGACCTGTTGTTATGCCTTATCAATGAACGTTGAAATCCCCGGAGTCGGCAGGAAGAGTCCTACGGAAGTTTGCGGTTGGCCGTGGGAAGTACAGCCCTTACGATCTGAAAAAAACTGCTAAATTCACCGCCCGACTGGCACGAAAAGGATTGTTCGTTCATGAAACCTGTTGCCCGGTTGATGGCTACCCCCAGCCCATCGGTGTTCTGAAAAAAACCAAGGACGATTCAATGTCGGATCTTAGAAAAAACCTCATCAGTTGCCTGATATTCCCCATCGCCCCAGTCGCTGTCATTTATCTCACCGCCGCCCTGTGCAAGGACATCTGGATGGAAGGTTTCTACACGCCCGGCGAGGATGGCGGGGAAGTCGAACTCACGCTGACGCTCTACATCTTTCCGCTGCTGCTGATTATTTTTTCCCCCTTGCTGGCGGGGCTGACCGTGTTGACTCGTTGGGGTGCGCGGCGCTTTGTACCCGGAGCCTGGTGGCGGTGGGTAATGGCGATTCCACGCGTCATCCTGGCGGCCATTTCATTGTTTATGTTTTTGCTTTCGACCGGTTTCCTGATGGGGGATGTACTCGGCCCTTTCAGGCATTGGCAGGTGGCGTGTGCGTGGGTAGCCTGCGCGGTCACCGTGGGGGCGTTTGTGGTTCAGCAATTTTCACGCTTGAGGGAGTAGTTCTCAAGCCACGGACGGGGTTGCCGAGCTATCTTCCGCATCGTGTATCGGCTATGTAATATCGACATCGGCCCGATGCTACCCGCCGTTCACGCCCGCCGGGAAAGAGAAAAACGGCTCCTCCTTATTGATCAGCCGTTGCGATCCGCTGCGACCTGACCCGCTTTGAACCATCTGCTACTTAGGATGAACACGCCATGACCACGCAGGACATTTCGCTTCAAGACATCGCCGCGCCTGAAGGCGTTTGTTATGGCTGCGGCAGCCAGAATCCGCACGGGCTGCACATCAAGAGCTTCTGGCATGAAGACGGGGTGCATGTCATGGCCGAGCATATGCCCGATGACAAGTATTGCGGCTGGCCGGGTCTGGTTTACGGCGGTTTGATCGCGATGCTGGTCGATTGCCACTCCAACTGGGCCGCGATGGCTTATCACTACCGCGCCGAACAGCGCGAAGTGGGCAGTTTGCCCCACGTTACCTGCGTCACCGGTAACCTGGGCATCAAGTACATCAAGCCTACCCCGATGGGCGTACGTCTGACATTGCGGGCAAGAGTCGAGGGTGAGGTCGGGCGCAAAAGTCGCGTCATCTGTGAGGTGTTCGCCGGGGACGTGCTGACCGCTGTCGGGGACTCCACGTTTGTCCGCGTCGATACCGAGCAACTCCGGAGCGCCGCGCACGACAACAAGGTCGGCTCCTGACCCCGGCGCCTCACCGTTCGTCAGCGAGCCAGCACCTTTCCCGATATCGGGTCTTCCAAGGTTTATACCTCACCGGGGAGACCCAAATAATGAACAGGAAAATGCTCGCACTCATGGCTGCGGGTCTGCTGTCGACGGGCTCTTTTTTTACGCTGGTCGCCGAGAACGCGACGGCGGGTTCCGCTGTTCCGCCTGCTGCCGTGCCTGGCATCAACCAGCCGCAGGTTGCTGAAGCCAAAGACGAGAAGGCCGACAAGAAGGGCGAGGAGGCCGCGGGTTCAAACTCCGGCGCCGATTCGCAAGCGACGGAAAAGGATGCCGCGACCTCAAGTGGTTCGACGGACGAAGAAAAAGAACCCACGCGGTGACGGCCTGAATCGACCGGTTTTTCCCGGCCATCACGCGAAGTCTACGCCATCACCCGGTTGCGCCCGCTCTGCTTGGCCAGATAGAGACGCTCATCGGCCAGTTTCAGTACGCTTTCGGGCATCGGGGTGTCCGTACTCCGGCAAGCCACGCCGATGGACATCGTCAGCTTTCCAACCTGCGGCACCTCGGTCTGTGCGATGTGCTCGCGTATCCGCTCGGCAATGACCCTGGCGGTATCCAGCGGCGTATCCGGAAGGATCAGCGCGAACTCTTCACCTCCGGCGCGGCAGGCGAGGTCGCCGGTCCGGGAGTTCTGCTTGAGGATGCCGGCGACCTCTTTGAGGGCCACGTCACCGGCGTCATGCCCGAAGGTGTCGTTGACCTTTTTGAAGTGATCGATATCCAGCGCCAGCACCGAATAGGCTTGCCCGGTTTTTGCCAGCAGATCCAGTACGCCGCCCATGGCCCTTCGATTGGCCAGGCCGGTCAGGGGATCGCTTTGCGCTTCGTGGCTGAGCTGGCCAAGCTTTTGCTGGAGCAGCTGCACACCGGTCAGCATGGCCTGGCGAATGGCCGATGCGTCGCGGTACCAGGCATGGACTTGTCGCAGTTGCTCGGTCGTTTGCGGGGCGGCCAACTGGTCGGCGGCTGCCGATAACTGGCGCAACGGGCGGGCGATCAGTGCTGTCCCGAGCAAAATCAGCCCCAGCCCCAACAGCCCGGCAGGGATCATGTCCAGGACCATGTCGCGCATGAGTTGTCCCAGCGGCGCCAGGCTGAGGTCCCGGGGTTGTTGCGCGACAACCGCCCAGTTGGCGTCCGGCACCTGGGCAAAACCGGCGAGCATGGGCACACCTTTGTAGTTCGGGCCTTCAAGGGAGCCACGTTCGCCGCGCAAGGCCGCATCGACCGTCAGGCTCCAGCCCAGGACCTCACCGATGCGCTTCTGGTCCGGGTGATACAGCAGCCGCCGATTACTGTCGGCGATGAACGCAAAGGTCCCTTCGTGATGGAAGTGACGGCTGATGATCGTATGAAAGGTGCTTTGCTTGAGCAGGTAGACCGAGCCGCCGACGACGCCGAGGAATGCCCCTGACGGGTTGAAAACCGGTTGTGAAATGAACACCACCAGGTTGCCCGCCGCGGAAACGTAAGCGGCGCTGACCGCTGGACGACGTTCCTTGAGCGCCTGCTGGATGCCCTCCGACGTCAATGTGGCGCCGACAATCTGCGAGGTATCCGGATAGGCCTGCAGGACTTTGCCTGCCGCATCCACAATGGCAATGGAGTTGAAGTCGGCATCCTGGGCTTGCAGGCGGATGGCTTCTTTGCGCAGCACTTCGGGGTCGTTCCAGTGCCGGCCAAGTGTGTTGGCGCTGTAGTTCAAGCGACTGTGCGCCGAATTCAGGAACTCACCGATGCTGGAAGCGACTTTTGCGGCGTAGGCTGCGTTGGCCTCAAGCGTCGTATGGATCAGGGACTGACGCTGCACCCGGTAAGCGACGTAGAGGCTGTTGCACAGCGTCGCGAGGACCGACAGCAGGACGAAGAACAGAATCAGTCCGCGCAGGTCGATGGGCAGGGGCCTGGACAGCTTTGCGCGGCTACCTTGCTCGTTGATGGCGCTGTTGGGGTCATCAGCTGGCGTGGCCATTTTCGATCCATGAATGGTGTGTTGTGAGGGGGGCAAAGACTGCCTTGCAGGATAGGCAGAGAGCGCCGAGTTGTCACATGCACGCCATAGAAAACAGAACCGGGCCCTTGCGACTGATGCCGATCAGTCAAGTCGAGATCCTGATCCTGATCCTGGTTCTGTGGCGAGGGAGCTTGCTCCCGCTGGGCAGCGAAGCTGCCCCAACAAATGGGCCTGCTGCGCAGTCCAGCGGGAGCAAGCTCCCTCGCCACAGGTTGATCAGTGCTGGTCGACTCCTAATCAGTACTGCGCGCGCAGGCTCAGGGTCAGGGTGCGCGGGTCGCCGTAGAAGTTGGTGCCCCAGGACGCATCGACGCGATCGTAGTACTTGCGGTCGAACAGGTTGTTGGCGGTCAGTGTCGACGACAGGTTTTCGTTGAATTTGTAGCCGACCTGCGCCGTGGTGATGGCATAGCCGCCTTGCTGGAACTTCACGTCTCGCTGGTAGTAGGTGTCGCTGACCGCCCGCACGCCACCGCCGACGCTGAAGTCCTTGAGCGGACCGTCGGTGAACTCGTACTTGGTCCACAGGTTGAAGTTGTGCTTGGGCGTGATGGTGCTGAAGGTCTTGCCTTTGTTGGCCGCGTCGCCGTCCAGGAACTTGGTGGAGGTGTAGGCGTAACCGGTGACGATGCTCCAGTTTTCGGTCAGGTTGCCGCTCAGTTCGGTTTCCCAACCCTCGCTGCGTGCCTTGCCTTCGGTCATGTAGGCACCGGAGCTGTTGTCGTATTCGGCGCGGTTTTCATCGTAGATGCGAAAGGCCGCGATGCTGGCGTTCAGGCGACCGTCGTAGAACTCGCGCTTGAGGCCAATCTCGTACTGCTTGCCTTCGCGCGGGCCGACCGGCTGGCCGTCCGTGCCGATTTCGCTCTGCGGTTTGAACACGCCGGTGTAGCTGAAGTAGGTCGACAGTTCCGGGGTGATCTTGCCGATGATGGCACCGTACGGCACGACCTTGCGGTTGATGCTGGTGTGGGCTTCGCCGAAGTTGTTGAAGAAGGCATTGGCGTTCTTCGCGTCGGCTTCGTACCAGGTCACACGGCTGCCGCCGATGACATCGAGCCAGTCGGTGACGTTGAACTTGGCACGGGTATAGACACCGTATTGGTCAGACTTGGACCAGTTGCCGTTGACGTGCGCATAGTCGTTGCGGGGAATGTCGATGCTGCCCGGATCCCACACGTTGATCGGGAAGTACTCGCCGCCGCCGTAGGTGAAGTCCTTGTCCAGGTGCTGGTACTCGGCGCCCAGGGTGAACTCGTGGCGGCGATCGGCGAACTCGAAGGGCGTGGTGACGAAACTGTCGACGCCGATGGTCTTGATGTGGGTGTAGTAGTCGTAGGCCACGGCCCAGCTGTCACCGGTGGCCGGGTCGACCGCGCCGTCGGCCCAGGTGAAGTTACGCTCCGGGGTTTCGGCATCGCGGTAGGTCAGGGTGGTCTTGAATTGACCGCCGTTGTCCAGTTCGTGATCAACTTCGGCAAAGGATTCCCAGACCTTCTCGTTCAGGGTGTTCCACTTGGCGTCGACGAAGGTCGAGCGCGGAACGTCCAGCAAGGTGCCGTCGGCATAGGCCGGCAAGCCGAACGCCGGGGTGGAGTTGTTCTTCTGGTAAGCGCCGCCGACCGACAGGGTGGTGGCCGGATCGAGGTCGAATTCCAGGCGACCGTAGACCATCGGACGTTCGTTCTGCGCGTAGTCGACGAAGGACTGGTTGTTCTCGTAGGCGGTGATGAAGCGGCCGCGCACGGTGCCCTGGTCGTTCAGCGGGCCGGTGACATCGACCATGGAACGGTAGTGATCGTAGGAGCCGGCGGCCAGTTCGCCACCGAGGGCGAATTTGCCCAGGGCGCGCTTGCGCACCACGTTGATCGTACCGCCGGGTTCACCCGCGCCCTGGTACAGGCCCGACGGCCCGCGCAGCACTTCGATGCGGTCGTACATCGCCAGGTCGAAACTGGTGGCCATGTCGCCCTGGCCGGTGGGTTGCGAGACGCCGTCGACCTGCACCTGGTCGACGAGGAAGCCGCGCATGTAGACGTCGTTGAGGCTGGAGCCGGAGTTGTAGGTCTTGATGGTCACGCCGGTGACCTGGCGCATGGCGTCCTGCAGGCTGTTCATGTTCTGATCGTCCATGCGCTGGCGCGTGACGACGGACACCGACTGCGGGATGTCCTTGACCTTGATGTTGCCTTTGCCGATGGTCACTTCATCGCTGGTGTAGGAGTGCGTGCCTTCGGTGGTCGGCCCCAACGCCACGCCGGTGATGGACGTCGCACCCAGCTGCAATGCACTGGAGTCACCGACCGCTGGCACCAGCGACACGGTGTTGCCATTCAACTGAAAATTGATGCCGCTCCCCAGCAGCAAGGTTTTCAGTGCCTGTTCCGGTTCCATGTTGCCGGACACCGCCGTGGACTTGATGCCGTTGACCATGTCCTGGCTGTAGAGAATCTGCAGGTTGGTCTGCTGGCCCAGTTCGCGCAATGCACTGGCCAGCGACTGGGCCGGCACGTTGACGTTCACCGGGGCCGCCTCGACCTGGGAAGTGCCCAGCAGCAACAAGGTCAACAGCGCACCCGGCACGACCGTTCGGAATTTCTTTTGCCGATCGATGGCTAATGCCAAGGGTGCGCGGGACAGAGTAAGGCTTTGCATTGCTCGAATCGCTCCAGAAGGGTGTGTGCAGTTTTTTAGTTAATGATAATTATTATTAGACGGACCACTTTGCCTAAACCGGAAAACAAACTTCAAAAAAACAACAACCTGCGTGCAACCGCCGCTGTCAGGCAGTCGCGCGCTCAGTGATGACCCGGCCCGATTCCATGCGCACCAGTTGATCGGCCATGTCGAAATAGCGGTCGTCGTGGGAGATGACGATGATGGTCTTGCCCAGGCGCTTGAGGTCCGGCAGCAGCTCGGTGTAGAAGATGCGGCGGAAGGTCGGGTCCTGGTCGGCGGCCCATTCGTCGAACACCAGCACCGGGCGTTCTTCCAGCCAGGCATTGACCAGCGCCAGGCGCTTGCGCTGGCCGGTGGACAGGTCGGTGGTGGTGAAACTGCCGTCCCTGACGCTGACCTTGTGCGCAATTTCCAGGCGTTGCAGGTAGGCATTGGCATCTTCGGGGATTTGCTGGTCACCCTGCACCACGTCATCGAACAGGTAGTAGTCGGCAAAGATCGTGGTGAACAACTGGCGGTAGTCGTCTCGATTGTGCGCATCGATGCCTTGGCCGTTGAGCAGGATTTCGCCGTGTTGCGGGGCGTAGAGGCCCAGCAGCAACTTGATCAGCGTGGTCTTGCCGCAGCCGTTTTCGCCGACGATGAAAATGATGTCGCCTTGCGCGATGCTCAGGTTCACCGGGCCCAGGCGAAACGCGTCACTGCCCGGAGCGGCGGGGAAGGCGTAGCTGACGTTGTTCAGTTGCAGGCTGTTGACCACGGCCGGCGGGGTGCCTTGGTCGTTGAGCAGCAGGTGCGGTTCCGGCGAGGAAAACCGGCTCGACAGTTCGGCGATGCGGCGGAAGGCGATGCGCGCCCGGCTCACGATCGGCAAGGTGCTGACCAGGTGCTCGATCGGGCCTTTCATGTACAGCAGCACCAGCACGAATCCGCTCATCACCGCTTGGTCGGCACTGGGCCAGAAGGATTGCAGGGCCAGCGCCAGGCCGATGACCACGAAGAACAGCATCGAGCCGAGGGTCTTGGCGATCACGAAGGTGTTGATCGAACGTACCTGGGTGTCGCAGATGAAATCGGCGGTGCCCTGGATGCCCTTGACGAACATGCGCTGGCGGCGCGGACGGTGGATGCGCAATTCCTTGGCGCCGCCGGCAATGGCGTTGTAGTGCTTCTGCAATTCGTCTTCGGCGTCGCGGGCGGCCATGAACCCCTGGATACCCTTGCCCTGCGCGTAGAACTGGATACCGGTGCCGATGGCAATCGCCAGCACCATCATCAGGAACATCGGCCACGACAACATCGCCAGGTAACCCATGCAGCCGAGGGTTACGGTCAGGGAAATGGCGAGCGGCGCGAAGGCGAAGGCGAAGTCGCTGATGGTGTCGACGTCGTGGGTCAGCACCGGGATCAGCCGGTGGCTGCGGTAGCGCTCGATCTGTTCGATGGGCGCGGAAAGTACTTTTTCCCCCAGCTCTTTGCGCAGTTTGGCAATGATGTGCTGGCCGACGTAGTTGGTGCCGATGTCCGAGCAGATCGAACTGCCCAGGGCCAGCAGGCACAGGCCGCCGAACAGCGCGACCACGCCCTGGGTCAGGCCGTCGGGCGAATGCAGTGCGTTGTTGATGGTGGCTAGCAGCACCGTGACGCTCAGGCCGCCGACCATGCCCAGGAGGATCGACAGACTGACAACGAGCCGGAACGGTCTCAGGAGGCTGAACAATTCATGAATTGCACCGCGCGTTGGCTGGGTCATGAGCAGAGGGTTCCTTGGGTCTTGAGGCAGATACCCAGTAGAACGTCTGATGGAGGGCTTAATTTAAAGGCGGGGAGACGGGTGGCTGGGGAGTTACATAAACCCCTGTGGGAGCGGGCTTGCTCGCGAAGGCGGTGGGTCAGAAAAGTTGATGTTGGCTGACACGACGCCTTCGCGAGCAAGCCCGCTCCCACAAGGGGTAGGGGGAGGTTAGAGACTGCGTACTACACGGAATCCGATCCAGTCGCCACGGGTCTGCGGGTCGATGTCGTTGCGGTTGCCCGAACGGGAAAACACCGGTGCCTCGCCCCAGTCGTTGCCACGGATGCGCAGGGTGTCGCAGTCGGGCTCGGTCCAGGCGCTGCCGTCGGTGGGCGCGCCGACGTAGTCCGGGTGGTAGCAGTCGGCGATCCACTCGTAGACGTTGCCGTGCATGTCATATAGGCCAAAGGCATTCGCTGGGTAGCTGCCGACCGGCGAGCTGTAGCTGTAGCCGTCGGTCGGGCCGTAGGTGTTGGCGTGGGTGGCGATGCTGTACTCGGTGCCGGGGTCGAACGGGAAGGGGAACGCGCCCGTCGATCCGCCACGGGCCGCGTATTCGCGCTGGGCTTCGCTGACGATGTGGTAGTGCTGGCCGGTTTTCATCGACAGCCAGGCGACGTAGGCGCTGACCTCGGTGAAATTCATGCACACCGCCGGCTGGCGCGGGCCCTGGGGGTAGCTCGGCTTGCCGTTGGTGCACGCGCGGCCGGGGCGGGTGTCGCCATCGGGCAGGGTGATGCCGGTTTCCTTCATGTACTGGTTCCATTCGCCGGCGGTGATCTGGTAGCGGCTCATGGCGAAGGGTTGGTCGAACGTCACCTCATGCATCGGGCCTTCATCAGGCTCGCGGCCGACTTCGTCGTCCGGGGTGCCCATGGTGAAGGTGCCGGCGGGCAGCACGACCATTTCCGGGCAGTCACGACAATCCTTGAAGACTTTGCCCGGTAATGGCGCCGTATAGGCCAGGGCCAAGCCTGGCACGGTACTGCCGAGCAAACCCAGCAGGATCAGGGCGCCGATGTTTTTGAGGGGGCTTTTCATACGGGTTCTCGCTCCTTGAAAGCGGTGGGTCAGAGCCGGCTGGCCAGCAGTTCCATCAACCTGTCGATGTGCGCTTGGGTATTGAGCAACCCCGGCGACACTCGAATGATCGGCCCGACATCACGGTCCACGGCATCGCACACCACGCGCTGATCCATCAGGTAATTGGCGACTTCTTCGCAGTCGCGGTTCTTGATGCGGAAGAAGGTGAAACCGGCGGAATACTCCGGTGACAGGGGTGTGACCAGTTCCACCGACGGGTGCTGCTGCAAGCTTTTTTTCAGGTAGCTGTTGATGTCATGGATGCGTGCCGCGACCTCGGCCTTGCCCAGGTCCAGGTGCAATTTGAAGGCTTCGGTCAATGCCCAGCGGTGTTCGAACGAGTGATAGCCGCCGTAGGTCATCACCGTGGAAAACTGCGTGGCTTCGGAGAAGGTCGGGATGGTCGGGGTAACGTCCTTGAGCTCGTCGGAACGGGCGCAGATGATCCCGGTGCCCCGTGGGCCGAACATCCATTTGTGGGTGCCGGCGATGAAGAAATCGCAGTGCATGTCCGGGAAGTCGACATTCTCCACGCCGAAGCCGTGGACGCCATCGATCACGTAGAGGATGCGGTCCTTTTCCTCGCGACCACGGTTTTTCTCTTCCACCAGTTTGCCGATCTCGCCGATGGGCAGCTTCACGCCGCTGCCGGAGTGCACCCAGGTCATGCCGAGTACGCGGGTCTCGGGGCGAATGTTGCGCTCAATCGCGGCCAGCACTTCGGCGGTCGAGACCTTGTACGGGTCTTCGAACAATTTGATCTTGCGAACCTGGGTGCCGTCCTTCTGGGTACGGTATTCGAACACGCTGTTGGCGGCGTAGTGCTCGTGTTCGCTGGTGAGGATTTCCTGGTCCGGGCGCACGTGGATGCCGGCGTAGATCATCGCCAGGCCTTCGGTGGTGCTGCCGGTCAGGGCGATCTGCGACGGTTTGGCTTTCAAATAGCGCCCGGCCCAGACGCGCACCTCTTCTTCGCGGCGTTCGGTTTCGCCGCGATGCCAGTCCATGGCCAGGCCGGGGTTGCGATCGAGGTTGGCGCGGTGCATCTCGATGGCTTCACGCACCGGACGCGGGTGCGAGGTCACCAGGAAGTTGGCGAAGTGCAGGTAGTTCGGGTCCTGCGTGAACAATTGGCGCAACTGGTCCCATTTGTCCTTGGGCAAGGGTGTCGGGGCGGCGGCCAGTGCCGGCAGGTTCACGGCCGAGGCCAGGGGAATGCCGGCCGCCAGAATGCCGGCCTGCTTGAGGAATGAACGACGGTTGGTCATGGGGTCGATTCGCTTTGGCAAAAGGAGAAAATCAGTTCTGGACCACGGGCCGGGAGGACTTTTGCACCTGGTCCCAGACCCGCAGGAAATTGCCGCCCCAGAGCTTGGCGATGTCGGCCTCGCTGTACCCGCGGCTGATCAGTTCGGCGGTCACGTTGCGGGCTTCACTGACGTCTTTCCAGCCGTCGAGGCCGCCGCCATCGTTGAAGTCGGAACTGATGCCGACGTGGTCGATGCCGATTTTTTTCACGGCGTAATCGATCGCGTCGCCGTAATCCTTGAGGCTGGCCTTGGGTTCTTCGTCGAGGATCGAATAGAGCTGGCTGGCGTACTCGCCAAAACGCTGCTCGGGCCAGACGGTGATCACCGGGTCACCCGGCATCAGCGCCATCTCCAGGCCTTGCAGCGGTTGCAGGTCGAAGCGCGCGCGCAGGTCGTTGAGCTTGTCCTGGGTGGCCTGGCTCAGCGGGCGGATGTAGGTCGGGAAACCGACAATCTGCACCACGCCGCCGCTGTTCTTGATCAACTGCATTTCCCCATCGCTGAGGTTGCGCGGGATGTCCACCAGGGCGCGCGGCGCCGAGTGCGAGGCGACCATCGGCGTGCGACTCAGGTGCGCGACCTGCTCCAGGGCCTTGGTCGACATCTGCGACACATCGATGATCACGCCCAGGTCGTTGAGACGCTGCACCGCTTGCTTGCCGATGTCCGACAGCCCGCCGAGGGCGTCCCGCGAATCATTGAAGAATGGCAGGGGCCGCGACGAGTCGGCCCAGGCGTTGTTGCCCACGTAGCTGAAGCCGAACATGCGCATGCCGCGCGCCGCCCATTTGTCCAGGGCGTTGAGGTCATTGCCCAGCGGGTAGGCGTTGAGCATGCTGATGAAGATCGCGAACTTGCCTTCGCCGTGCAGGCGACGGAAGTCGTCGGGGGTGTAGGCGATGGCGACTTGATGGGGGAAGTCGCGCACCATCGCGCTGATGATCTTGTAGCGGGTTTCCTGCTCGTGCCGGGCCTCGTCGACGAATCCGGCGGTCGGGCGATGGGGCGCGTTGGGGCCGTTCCAGATTTCCGGCCAGCCGAAGATCGTCAGCGCCGCCCCGGACAGGCGCCCGCGTCCGGTCTTGACCAGGTCGAACTGGCCTTCGCCGTCCTTGTCGACTTCGTTGCCGGCGGTGCCGAAGTCCATAGGTATGGTGATGTGGCTGTCGAACGAGAGGATACGCTCCTGCAGTTGATCGGCCTGTTTCATCACCTTCACCGGGTAGCCGGGATTGTCCCTGAACCAGTAGTCCCAAACCGCGAAGCCTGCCCCCGCGCTGATCGCCAGGGCCAGCGGAAAGCCGATGAAAAGAGCCTTTTTCGAACGTGGTTTTGTCATTGCCGTCTCAGTCAGGTTCGCCGTCGGGGGGCAGGCGCGGGGGCCTTTGCTATCTGGGGGGAACGAGTGGCTGGGCTGAGAATTTAGTTGTTTGTGCCGGCCTCTTCGCGAGCAAGCCCGCTCCCACAGGTGACCGCATTCCAATGTGGGAGCGGGCTTGCTCCGGGCGGCGTTCCGACGAAGCTCTTAAATTCTGCGGCACAACAAACGTTCTAGCTTGGATAAAGCCTGCTCCATGGCTGACACAGGTAGGGCAATGACGATTTCTCGACGATGGTTCCTCGCGGGTCTGGCGCTGACCGGTGCCGCCGTGCCTGCGGCGTACTACGGGCATCGCGAACTGACCAAACCGGACCCTGCGATCACCCCGGACGAAGCCTCGTTCGACGTGGCGGACGTGGCCGGCCAGCGGTTGGCGGATGCCTTGCGCGGGGTCTGGCAGATTCGGTTCGAAGGTCGTGACGCCGGTCTCGAAGGCTTGCCCCAGGAGGGGCTGGAGGTCTTTCTCGACATCGGTCACAAAGGTCGTGGCGTGGTTGGCTTCCTCGACACCGCCGAGCGTTTGCGCTCCGCCGAGGAGCCCCGTTACCGGGTGCTCGGCGATCTGTCCGGGGCCAACCCGAAGCAACTCGGGTGGCGACTGCTGGGCGCCAGCGGCTGTTGCGAATACGAATTCGACATGACCCTGGATGAGGTCTGGGCCGGTTTCGGTAACGCCGGCAGCGGCAGTCTCAGTGGGCGCGTGCTGGACCTCAAGCGCCCGCTGATGCTGACGGCCCAGGACAATCGCTTCATTGCCGTCAAGCGGGTATTCCCTGAAGCACGTGAACGCAGCGGCCTCAATCCGACCCTGCTGGCCTGGCTGGTATCGCCGGAGCACCGTTTGTTCCACCAGCTCTGGCATGCCTCCCGGGACAAATGGCACAAGCTCTCCGAAGACCAACGCGGCGCCTTGCGCGGGCTCGGCTGGCAACCCGGTCCGCGAGACAGGGAGCGCGATGGCCGAGGTGTACGCAAGGATCGCAACGGTTCGGGCGTGGACTTTTTCTTCATGCACCGGCACATGCTTGGCACGGCGCGTTCGATGCAGGACTTGCCGTCCTGGACGCACTTCCCGTTGCCGCAGCCGGAGCTGGCGCGGGACCGGCCCGGCTTCGCCCGGTACTTCGACAACCACGACGGCACCGCGCTGCCGCCGACCTGGCTGGCCGAGGACGATGACGACTACACGCAATGGGTCAGTGACATCAAGACCGGCGAGACGTATCACAGCAATTTCCAGGTCTGGGAATCGCGCTACCGTGATCCGCGTTATCTGTCGACGCTGACCCTCGGCCAGTTCGGCTCGGAGGTTGAACTGGGCCTGCACGACTGGCTGCACATGCGCTGGGCTTCGGTGCCGCGTGATCCGTCCAACGGTCAGCCGGTGCCCTTTGCCCGGGATCCGGCAGACTTTTCCGCGCGCTGGTTCGCTGCGGAAAACGATTTCCTCGGCGACCCGTTTTCCTCCCATGTGAACCCGGTGTTCTGGCATTTCCACGGCTGGATCGACGATCGTCTGGAGGACTGGTTCCGCGCCCACGAGCGCTTCCACCCGGGGCAGGTCAGTCGGCTGCAGGTCAATGGCGTGCCCTGGTTTGCGCCGGGGCGCTGGGTCGAAATCGATGACCCGTGGCTCGGCCCGGTCACCCATGGCTGCAGCACCACGCCGGGGTTGCAGGCGGGCAAGTCAGTGGAAATGGACCCGGAAACCATGAAGCTGGCGTTGCGCATTACCTTTGGCGAGGACGAGAAGAAGCTGAAGGATTTGTTCCGCAAGGTGCCGCAGCGGCCGTGGTATGCACGCAATCTGAAGGCTAAACAGAGCCAGGCTTGATAACTGCGTTACCGTCAAATCGAGAAAGAAGGGGGATTGAAGTTGAATGTTCCTGCCCCTTCGCGAGCAAGCCCGCTCCCACATTTGATCTGGGTCGTACACAGGTTTTGTGTTCACTGAAGATCCACTGTGGGAGCGGGCTTGCTCGCGAAGGCGTCCTGACAGACACCGCGATTAAAGAACCTGCCACCCCCCACCCAACGCCTTGTACAGGGCAATACTCGCCTGCATCCGCGACAAGCGCAGTTGCACGTTCAAATCCTGCGCCGCATACAGTGTGCGTTGGGTTTCCAGGACCGTCAGCAAATCCTCGGCCCCGGCCTGGTAACGACTTTGCGCGATGTTGAACGCGGTCTGTGCCTGGCTCAGTTCTTCACTCTGCCAGCCGCGCTGTTCATCCAGCCCGCGAATGCTGTTGAGGGCTTTTTCGACGTCGGCGAAGCCGTTGATGATCGCGCCGCGATAGGTTTCCAGCAGTTCTTGCTGGCGCGCCGTGGCCTTGTCGCGCTGGGCGCCGAGGCGGCCGTTGTTGAACACCGGCGCAAGCAGCCCGGCGCTGAGGTTGTAGAAGGGACTGCGCAGGATATCGTCGGCCCGGTCGGCACCGGAGCCGATTTCGGCGGTGAGGGTCACGGTGGGCAGCATGGCGGCCCGGGCGACGGTGACGTCGGCCTGGGCGGCGGCCAGTTGCGCCTCAGCCCGGGCAATGTCCGGACGGCGGCTGAGCAATTGACTGGGCACCCCGGCGTCGATGGCCGGCCAGGTCAGTTGATCGAAGCGTTCCTGCCCCAGCGACAGTGCCTGAACCGGGCGGCCGAGCAGGGCGGCGAGGCTGATTCGCGCCTCTTCCGCCTGTTGCCGCACCAGCGGTAGCTGGCGTTGCTGCGCCGCCACCAGGCTTTTTTGCTGAGCTAGTTCAAGGGCTGTGGCCGAGCCGGAATCGAAGCGGGTCTGCACCAGTTTCAGCACGCTTTTCGCATTGGCCAGGTTCAACTCGGCGATGCGGCTCTGCTCCTGCAACGACAAGGCTTGCGCGTAACTGTTGGCCACCCCGCTGAGCAAGGTCAACTCCACGGTGGCCTGATCGAACTCGCTGGCGTTCAGACTGAATTGCGCACTGTCGCGGCTGGCCTGCTGGCCGCCCCAAAAATCGATTTCGTAGCTGGCCACCAGGTTCGCATTGAAGTAGTCGACGGCGTCGTTATCGCTGTCGGCATCGAGCTGACTGTAGCCGTTGCCCCGCATCAGCTTCTGGCGATTGGCATTGGCCCCGGCCTTGACCTCCGGCAGTTGCGAGCCGCCGGCGATGACCGTGTCGGCCTGGGCCTGGCGCACTCTGGCGATGGCGGCGGCCAAATCGTAACTGCCGAGCCGCGCCTGTTCGATCAGGCGACCCAGTTGCGGGCTGCCGAAGCGGTTCCACCATTGCTGGTTGTCATGGACAGCGCCTGCGGTGTGCGGCGATTGCCAGGCGGCCGGCGGCTGGATGCCGCTGTCGGGGCGCTGGGCCGGGGTGCCGCAGGCACTGAGCAGCAGGCACAGGGTTAATACACTGAGTGGCGGCTTCATCAATCGATCATTCACTGGTAAGGGCCGTGACCGGGTCAAGTCGGGCAGCTTTGCGGGCCGGCATAAAGCCGAAAACAACACCGGTGACCAGGGCGCAGCCGAAGGCGCCCAGCACCGCTATCAGGGAGAACGCGACAGCCACTTCGCTGAAAATCAGCACGCCACCGACGATCAGCGCCAGGGCGATGCCGGTGAGGCCGCCCACCACCGAGAGCATTACCGCCTCGGTGAGGAACTGGCGCAGGATGTCGCGCTGGCGCGCACCGGTGGCCATGCGGATACCGATCTCGCGGGTACGTTCGCGCACGGTCATGAGCATGATGTTCATCACACCGATCCCGCCCACCAACAGCGAAATGGCGGCAATCGAACCGAGCATTAGCGACAGGGTGTTTTGCGTGCGTGCCTCGGCCTGGATCATTGCGGCGTTGTTGGTCAGTTCGAAGTCGTGCTTGCCGTCGTGCAGGCGCAGCATCAATTGCTCGATGGCTTTTTCGGTTTCCTTGACCTTGCGCGCGTCGGCGGCGGCGATGGCGATGTACTCGGGATTGTGCGTGCCGAACAGGCGCACACTGGCGGCGGAGTAGGGGATGGCAATGCGGTCGTCGCTGTCGGAGTCGCCGGAGCTGGCGCCTTTTTCGGCGAGCACGCCGACCACCTGGAAGGGGACGTTTTCGATCAGGATGTACTGGCCGATCGGGTTGGCCACGTCCTTGAGCAACTTGGTCCGCACCTTGTGCCCGATCACCGCGACCGCCGCAGCGTTCTGTTCATCGGCATGGGTGAAGTAGCTGCCTTCGACCACTGGCCAGTTGAAGATCGCCGGGAAGTTGGTGTCGTTGCCACCGACATAGCTCATGTGATCCAGGTTGCCGAAGCGCACTCCGGCCTCCTGGCCGTTGACCGGCATGATCCGCATCACCTGGGGCAAGCTGGCAATCGCCGCGACCTCATCGAGGGTGATGATGCCCATCGGCGTACGCGGGTTGGGCGCCGAGCCGCTGAGGTAAATGATGTTGGAACCGAACGCGCCCATCTGCGCTATCACCTGGCGCTTGCTGCCTTCACCGACGGCCAGCATCACCACCACCGAGGCGACGCCGATGATGATCCCGAGCAGGGTCAGCGCGGTGCGGAACTTGTTGATCCACATCACCCGCCACGCCGCGTGCACGGCGTCGACCAATTCGCCCTTCCAGGCGCCGGTGGCTTCGGCGCCTTCACTCAAGCGCTTGCGCAGGTCGACGGCTTGTAGCGCACCGGGGTTGGCCGAGTTTTGCGCGGTCGGGTTTTCAGCGGCGCAGTCACTGATGATCAGGCCGTCGCGGATCTCGATGATGCGTTTGGCCCGGGCCGCCACTTCGCGGTCGTGGGTGATGAGGATCACCACGTGGCCCTGGCTCGCCAGCTCGTCGAGCAGGGCCATGACCTCGGCGCCGCTGTGGCTGTCGAGGGCGCCGGTGGGTTCATCGGCGAGAATGATGTGGCCGCCGTTCATCAGCGCACGGGCAATCGACACCCGTTGCTGCTGGCCGCCGGAAAGCTGGTGGGGGCGGTTGCCGGTGCGCGAAGCCAGGCCGAGGCGGTCGAGCAGGGCGGCGGCGCGGGCGTGGCGTTCGGCGGCCGGGGTGCCGGCATAGATCGCCGGCATCTCGACGTTTTCCTGGGCCGAACCGGATGGAATCAGGTGATAGCCCTGGAACACGAAACCGAAGGCTTCGCGCCGCAGCCAGGCCAGTTCGTCGCTGTCGAGGGCGGCGACGTTTTCCCCGGCGAAACGGTATTCGCCCGAGGTCGGACGGTCGAGGCAGCCGAGGATGTTCATCAGCGTCGACTTGCCGGAACCGGAAGCGCCGACAATCGCCACGAACTCCCCGGCATGGATCGACAGGTCGATGCCGCGCAATACGTGAACTTCAGGCGCGTCGCCACCGCCGTAGGCTTTGCGGATGTCCGAAAGTTCGATCAGGGGCGTCTGCATTCAGCCGCCACTCCCGTCGATCGGGCCGATCAACAGGTGATCGCCTTCTTGCAGGCCGTCGAGGATCTGCACCCGCAGGCGGTCACTGATGCCGGTGCGCACGTTGCGCTGTTCGATGCTGCCGTTTTTGGCGACCACTTGCGCGGTCTGCAGGTCTGGCTGCGCGCCGGTTTGCAAGGCGGCGATGGGCGCGGTGAGGACGTTCTGCGCCTGGTTGGCGACGAAGAACACCTGGGTGGTCATTTCCGCCATCAGCGCGTTGTCGGCGTTGTCGACGTCCAGCAGCACGGTGTACAGCACCACGCGGGCACTCCCGCTTTTGCTGGTGCTGGCGGGGCTGCCGCCGCCCTGGCTGGTCTGGTCCAGGGGCTTGGGCGGCACGGGGAGGATTTGCCGCACGGTGCTGGTCCAGCGCCGGGTGCCGCCGCTCAGGGTGGTGAACCAGGCGTGCATGCCGGGTTTGACGTGGCCGATGTCGGCCTCCGAGACCTCGGCCCACACGGTCATCGGCGACAGCTTGGCGATGCGCAGGATCAGCGGTGTCTGCTGTTGGGCGTTGAGGGTCTGGCCCTCGCGGGCATCCAGCGCCACCACGGTGCCGGCCATCGGTGCATAAATCCGCGTGTAGCCGAGCTCCGCCTGATCGCTGCGCAGGCTGGCTTCGGCCTGGCGGATCTGCGCCTGGAACATGTCGATGCGCGCCTGGGTCACGCGCAGTTCGGCGTGGGCGGTCTGCACGTCTTCTTCCCGGGTGGCGCCGCCGGCGGCGAGGTTCTGCTGGCGCTGGTATTTCTGCCGGGCCAGTTCGTGTTGCGCCCGCTGTTCCTGCAGCTGCGCCTTGAGGTTTTCGATGGAGAAGCGTCCGGCATCGAGTTTGGCCTGTTGCGTGGACGGGTCGATTTCCACCAGCAACTGGCCTTCCTTGACCCGGTCGCCGACTTCCACGTGGATCTTGTGGATTTGCCCGGAGGCCTGGGCGCCGACGTCGACATAGCGCCGCGGTTGCAGGGTGCCCAGGGCGGTGACGCTGCTTTCAATGTCGGCGCGGCTGACCTGGACGGTGGTGAACTGGTCGCGGCCCGGCGGGATGAACTGCCAGGCGGCTACGGCCACCACGGGGATCAGGCAAAGTGCTGCAAGCAGGGCGCGTCGGGTCTGTCGGGGGCGTTTCATGCAGGGTTCCGGCCTTGGGAAATCGGCCCGTCCGGGCAGAGACGGGGAGCTGTCCTTAGTACGATGAAAGCCCCCGGGAATTTAGCCCCGGACACACGACGTAACACCTGTAGGAGCTGCCGCAGGCTGCGATCTTTTGACCTTCGAGGTGGCTGATCACGCTGAAGATCAAAGGATCGCAGCCTGCGGCAGCTCCTACAGTGGAGGTGACTATTTACCGCGCACGGTGAAGCAGTACTTTAAATCTATATGAGAATTACTATAAATTACACTTCTCAAATTGCCACTATCGTGCCACTGCGTGTTCCAGCGGTCGCCGAAGCGGCTCAAGGACAGCAACCGCACCCCCGTGCGGACGGGAGTCATGTTGGAAAACTACTATCGCGAGCTGGTGTGTTTCCTGAACGCCAGGCTGGGCAACCGTCAGGTGGCCGAAGATGTGGTGCATGACGCTTACCTGCGGGTCCTGGAGCGTTCCAGCGATACACCGATCGAGCAGCCCCGGGCATTCCTTTATCGCACCGCTCTCAACCTGGTCGTCGATGACCATCGGCGCAACGCCTTGCGGCGCACCGAGCCACTGGACGTACTCGACAGCGAAGAAAGCAGCTTCATACCTTCACCGCACAAGGTTCTCGATCACGGCCAGCGCCTGGACATGCTCCAGCGTGCCCTGGCCGAACTGCCACGGCTGTGCCGCGAGAGTTTTCTGCTGCGCAAGATCGAGGGCCTGTCCCATCTGGAAATCGCCGGGCAACTGGGCATTTCCCGTGCGCTGGTGGAAAAGCACATCGTCAATGCCATGAAGCATTGCCGTGCGCGGATGCGTCAGTGGGAAGGCCACTGATCCTGCGGGATTCATCAAGCCCCGTTAAATTTAGTTCCATTGTCCTCGTTCCTACTCAACAGACGACCTGTTGTGCGGCCCAAGGCCTGTCAGGTCACTTAGGTTCAATGTCCCGCTGTTGCGGGGAACATCCAGAGGACACTGGAAATGACACAGGCTATTGCATCGCCCCTCGTTCACGACCTGATCGGCGTCGGTTTCGGCCCGTCGAACCTGGCACTGGCCATCGCGCTGCAAGAGCGCGGGGCGAGCCAGGGCAACCTGGATGTGCTGTTTCTCGACAAGCAGGCCGACTACCGTTGGCACGGCAACACCCTGGTGACCCAGAGCGAGTTGCAGATTTCCTTCCTCAAGGACCTGGTGACCCTGCGCAATCCGACCAGCCCTTATTCGTTCGTCAATTACCTCAAGGCCCACGGGCGCCTGGTGGACTTCATCAACCTGGGCACCTTCTATCCGTGCCGCATGGAGTACAACGATTACCTGCGCTGGGTTGCCGGGCAGTTCACGGCGCAAAGTCGCTACGGCGAAGAAGTGCTGACCATCGAGCCGGTGCTGCACAACCATCAGGTCGAGGCATTGCGGGTGATTTCCCGTGATGCGAGCGGCCATCAACAGGTACGCACCACCCGTTCGGTGGTGGTCAGCGCCGGTGGCACGCCGCGTATTCCCGAAGTGTTCAAGGCGCTCAAGGATGATGGCCGGGTGTTCCACCATTCCCAGTACCTGGCGCAGATGGCCAAGCAGCCGTGCGTGAACAACCAGCCGATGAGCATTGCGATCATCGGTGGCGGGCAGAGCGCCGCCGAGGCCTTCATCGATTTGAACGACAGCTTTCCGTCGGTGCAGGTGGACATGATCCTGCGCGGCTCGGCACTCAAGCCGGCCGACGACAGCCCCTTCGTCAACGAAGTGTTCTCGCCGGAGTTCACCGACCTGGTGTTCCAGCAGCCCGACAGCGAGCGCGAGCGCCTGGTCAACGAGTACCACAACACCAACTACTCGGTGGTGGACATCGATCTGATCGAGCGCATCTACGGCATCTTCTACCGGCAGAAGGTCTCGGGGATCGCCCGCCATGCGTTCCATACCCTGACCACGATCGAAAAGGCCATCGCCAACGAACGCGGCGTCGAACTGGTGCTGCGCAACAACGCCACCGGTGAAGTCTCGGTGCGTCACTACGATGCCGTGGTCCTGGCCACCGGTTACGAGCGGCAGATGCACCGCAAGCTGCTGGCGCCGCTGGGGGAGTACCTCGGTGACTTTGAAGTCGACCGCAACTACAAACTGATCACCGACGAGCGCTGCAAGGCCGGCCTCTATATGCAGGGCTTTTGCCAGGCCAGCCACGGGCTGAGCGACACCTTGCTGTCGATCCTGCCGATCCGTGCCGATGAGATTGCCGGTTCGTTGTATGAGCACGGCAAGCATCGCGGGCATGGGCGCTCGGTGGTGGATCTGTTGTTGGCGACCGCGAGCTAAGTTTTTCGGCGCCTGACAGGCCGCCTTCGCGAGCAAGCCCGCTCCCACATTTTGCCCTGTGTTCGCAGATCAATTGTGGGAGCGGGCTTGCTCGCGAAGGGGCCGGAAAGAACACCGCAAATATTGATTCCTGAACCCTTCCTGAAGAACCCCGCGTTTCCCCCTGCAAGACTTTGTAACGGGTTTACTCTCCAAACATCGGGGCGTAAGCTTCGCGCGTTTTCATCCATTACGGAGACCCACAGTGGGTACTTGTTCGAGTGACAGTTGTCGGCCGGTCTCGGTAACCGGCATTTTCTCGGCCAGATAACGCGCAGTCTCCTGTGCCGTTGTCTCGCCGACAAGCGAGCAGCGGCATCCTGATCATGGCCCGTCCCGGCCATGTCCCGACGTCCCTCTCATCGACGCTGAACAGTGCGTGGTTTCGACTTTTTGTCGTGGCCGCCGCTCTATCGACACGCCTGTCATTCGTGACCGGCGCGCCAGGCCTTGCCTTGCCGGTTGTTCCGGCGGCAAAGGCGTGGACCTGCCTGCTCGACGGTTTCCCGGCTGACCAAAGGGGCACCAGCCATGAAACTTACCCTCAAGGAATTCTTCGCAGGCTTCCTGCGTAACCGCCACATCGCCCGGCACTTCCGTCGCCTGGCGTTGCTGGAAACCTTCACCGACACCACGGTCAGCCGTGAAGTCCCGCCCACCTTGGCGCAAACCCTGGTAACCGCTGCCGGCAGCGACCCTGGCCAGTTGCTCAACACACTCGGCTCCCACACCGATGGCTTGAGCGAACCTGAAGCCGATGCCCTGCGCGAGCAGTTCGGCCTCAATGAAGTCGAGCACGAACAACCGCTGCCCTGGTGGACGCACCTGTGGCACTGCTACAAGAATCCGTTCAACCTGCTGCTGACGCTGCTGGCGGTCATCTCCTGGCTGACCGAAGACATGAAAGCCGCCATCGTGATTTTCTCCATGGTGGTGCTCTCGACCTTGCTGCGCTTCTGGCAGGAAACCAAATCCAACCAGGCCGCCGATGCCCTCAAGGCCATGGTCAGCAACACGGCCACCGTGATGCGCCGGGACCTTGAGGAGCACCGCGCGCAGCGCATCGAATTGCCGATCAAACAACTGGTGCCGGGCGACCTGATCGTGTTGTCTGCCGGGGACATGATTCCCGCCGATTGCCGGGTGCTCAGCGCCAAGGACCTGTTCGTCAGCCAGGCGGCCATGACCGGCGAATCGATGCCGGTGGAAAAGTTTTCCCGGCAGCAGGACCGTGACACGCTCAACCCGCTGGACCTGGACAACATCCTGTTCATGGGCACCAACGTGGTGTCCGGCACGGCCATGGCGGTGATCCTCACCACCGGCAACAGCACCTATTTCGGTGCCCTGGCCCAACGGGTCGGTGCGACGGATCGCGCGCCGACTTCGTTCCAGACCGGCGTCAACAAAGTCAGCTGGCTGTTGATCCGCTTCATGTTCGTGATGGCGCCGCTGGTGTTGTTCATCAACGGTTTCACCAAGGGCGACTGGACCGAAGCGCTGCTGTTCGCGCTGTCGATTGCCGTGGGCCTGACCCCGGAAATGCTGCCGATGATCGTCACCTCGACCCTGGCCAAGGGGGCGGTGTTCCTGTCGCGCAAGAAAGTCATCGTCAAACGCCTCGACGCGATCCAGAACTTTGGCGCCATGGACGTGCTGTGCACCGACAAGACCGGCACCCTGACCCAGGACAAGATTTTCCTGGCGCGCAACGTCGACGTCTGGGGCAACGACTCGGATGACGTGCTGGAAATGGCCTACCTCAACAGCTACTACCAGACCGGCCTGAAAAACCTGCTGGATGTGGCGGTGCTCGAACACGTTGAAATCCACCGTGAACTGAAAGTCGGCACGGCGTTTCGCAAGGTCGACGAGATTCCGTTCGACTTCACCCGCCGGCGCATGTCGGTGGTGGTCGCCGAGCGCGATCAACCGCACCTGCTGATCTGCAAGGGGGCGGTGGAAGAGGTGCTGGCGGTGTGCTCGCGGGTGCGTCACGGCGACGTCGATGAAGCCTTGAGCGAAGAACTGCTGGAACGCATCCGTCAGGTCACGGCCACCTTCAACGCCGAGGGCCTGCGGGTGGTGGCGGTTGCCGCGCGGCCGATGTTCGAATGCCGCGACACCTACAGCCTGGCCGATGAACAGGCCCTGACGCTGATCGGTTACGTAGCCTTTCTCGATCCACCGAAAGAAAGCACCGCGCCGGCCCTCAAGGCGCTGGCGGCCCACGGCGTGGCGGTGAAAGTGCTGACCGGCGACAACGAACTGGTGACGGCGAAGATCTGCCGCGAAGTCGGCCTGGAGCAGCAGGGCCTGCTGATGGGCAACGACATCGAACGCATGAGCGACACCGAGCTGGCGAAAGCCGTGGAGACCACCAACGTCTTCGCCAAACTGACGCCGTCGCACAAGGAGCGCATCGTCCGACTGCTCAAGGGCAACGGCCATGTGGTCGGTTTCATGGGCGACGGCATCAACGACGCCCCGGCCCTGCGCACGGCCGACATCGGCATTTCCGTGGACAGTGCCGTGGACATTGCCAAGGAGGCGGCCGACATCATCCTGCTGGAAAAGAGCCTGATGGTGCTGGAGGAGGGCGTGCTGGAAGGGCGCCGGACCTTCGCCAACATGCTCAAGTACATCAAGATGACCGCCAGTTCGAACTTCGGCAACGTGTTCTCGGTGCTGGTGGCCAGTGCGTTCATCCCCTTCCTGCCGATGCTGCCGATGCACCTGCTGGTGCAGAACCTGCTCTACGACATTTCGCAGATCGCCATTCCATTCGATAACGTCGATGACGAGATGCTCAAGCAACCGCAGCGCTGGCAGCCGGCGGATGTCGGGCGCTTCATGCTGTTTTTCGGGCCGATCAGTTCGATCTTCGACATCACCACGTTCGCCTTGATGTGGTACGTGTTCGATGCCAACACCCCGGATCACCAGACCCTGTTCCAGTCCGGCTGGTTCGTGGTCGGGCTGCTGACCCAGACACTGATCGTGCACATGATCCGCACGCCGAAGGTCCCGTTCCTGCAAAGCCGCGCGGCCATGCCGTTGCTGGTGATGACCGGGTTGATCATGGCCGTGGGGATTTTCCTGCCGATGGGCCCGCTGGCGCACTACTTCAAGCTGCAGGCATTGCCATCGCTGTACTTCGTGTTCCTGCCGGTGATCCTGCTGGCGTACATGGCGCTGACCCAGGCGGTGAAGGGGTTCTACATTCGGCGGTTTGGCTGGCAATAAGGAGTGTCCGCATAACCCTTGTGGCGAGGGGGCTTGCCCCCGTTCGGTTGCGCAGCAACCGCAAAACCTGAGAGCACGGTTTACTGGAAGCACCGCGTTTTTCAGTCTTGGGGTCGCTTCGCAACCCAACGGGGGCAAGCCCCCTCGCCACAGGGGATCGTGGGTTTCTTAAGGAGTTTTTATGCAAGCCATCAACAACCTCAACCTGACCTCCCTGCTCGACACCCTGGTCAGTCTCAGCGCGGCCTTCATCCTCGGAGGCCTGATCGGTTTCGAGCGCCAGTACCGGCAGCGCACCGCGGGCCTGCGCACCAACGTGCTGGTGGCGGTGGGCGCGGCGATTTTCGTCGACATGGCCAACCGGCTCGCCGGTGCTGAAGGCGCCGTGCGGGTCGTGGCGTATGTGGTTTCCGGCATCGGTTTTCTCGGTGCCGGGGTGATCATGCGCGAAGAGGGCAATGTGCGCGGCCTCAATACGGCCGCCACCCTCTGGACCTCGGCGGCGGTCGGTGCCTGCGCCGGTGCCGACCTCCTGGCCGAGGCCTTGCTCGGCACGCTGTTCGTGCTCGCGGCCAACACCTTGCTGCGGCCGATCGTAAACAACATCAACCGTCAGCCGCTGGATGTGATTTCGGCGGAAGTCACCAACATCGTCTATGTCATCGCCCGGCGTACGCAGCAGAAAACCGTGCTGGCCTTGCTCGAAGCCGAACTGGACCGCAGCAACTACCCGGCCAGCGATGTCGATGTGCATGCTTTCGGCACGGATGAAATCGAAATCGAAGCCACCCTGGCGACCACCTCGGTCGACGGTGATGAACTGGATGCTCTGGTGGCACGGATATCGACCTCCACCCTGGTGGTGCAGGCGTTCTGGAGTCCGAGTACTACGGAATGAGGACCAAGGTTTCCCTGGCAAGCGTCAGACTAACCGGCATTTATTTAGGAATATTCCTACATAAACCTAGGAGGGTCTTCCGTAGTCTTTGCGACCTCTTGAAACCGACATCCTTTTGGAGGTCACCTTGCCGGATAAATCCTTGCGCATCCTGATCGCCGATGCGCAGCACTTCAATCGCCTGCGGATCGAGCGGCTGTTCAACCAGCTCGGCTACTTTCGGGTGGCACCGGTGCACAGCCTCGACGAGCTTCTTCCTCTGGTGGAGTACGCGGGTGAGCCTCTGGACCTGGTGCTCGTCAATGGGGCGATGGCCAGCGAAGGGCTGGACCTGTTCAGTTTTCTGGCCGACAACCCGCAGGTTTATCACGGGTTTATCTTCAATGACCCGCAGGCGCGGGTGCCACCCGTCACGGGCAAGGTCCAGGTCAGCCAGGCCGCTCTGCCTGACCTGGCGTCGATTACGCAGTTGATGCGCGCCATTGATTGTGGGTTACCGTTCGTCGGAACTGTCATTTCTGTCAGGTAGTTCTTTCCAGCCTTCCATGCAAAAGTCTATGCGCAGCGTTGTGCCCATCTGCTGCGGTGCCTGGAGGGCATTTTTTGCCCGATCGTGTTGTTTTGCACGGGAGTTGTCATGAAGTCAGCACTGATTGTGGAAGATCATCCGGTGGTTCGCTCCATGATCAAACTCGTACTCAAGGGCGAAGGATTCAAGCAGATTTACGAGGCCTCCCGTGGCGACGAGGTCCTGTCGTTGATCCGGGAGCATCAACCAGATGTCGTGCTGCTTGATCTGGGCCTTCCCGGTGTGGCGGGGCTTGAGGTGATGGATCGCATCAAGGCCGAAAACACCCGATGTCGCGTGGTGGTGTTCACCTCGCTGGAGGCGCAGTTTTATCAGGATCGCTGCATGCGTGCGGGGGCTGTGGCCTATGTTTCCAAGAGCAAGGACCTGGATGACCTGAAGGCGGCGGTGAATTCGGTGATGGCCGGCTACACCTATTTCGCCCAGATCCCTTCGAGTTCCGTGGCGATGGGGGAGTTGCAACGCAGTGAAAAGCAGCTGATCGATAAGCTCTCCAATCGTGAACTGACCATTCTGCAATACCTGGCCCGGGGTTCGAAAAACCTGGAAATCGCCGAGATCATGCACCTGAGCTACAAGACTGTCAGTACCTACAAGACCCGACTCACCCTCAAGCTCAACATGAGCTCGTCGGTGCACCTGAGGGATTTCGCCCTGCGCAATCATCTGATCTGAATGAACGTATTCCGACGGCTGGCTGGTTGGGCGCTGACGGGCCTGCTTCTCTGGGCATCGACTGTCTGTGCGCAACAGTCGTTGACCTTGTTGGGACGCTCGAGTGCCGAAGGCCTGAGCGCCGGTTTGTCGGACACCGAATTGCGCTGGCTGCAGCAAAAGGGCCGATTGGTGCTGGCTGTCTCGGCGCCGGACTATCCCCCCTTCGAGTTCAATACGGCGGGCAAGGTGTTCGAAGGCCTCACAGCCGATTACGCCGGGTTGCTCGAACAATTGTTGAACGTCGTCGTAGAGGTGCAACGTTATCCGTCGCGAGCCGACGCGGTGCAGGCCATCAAGGAAGGGCGGGCGGACCTGCTGGGAACGGCCAATCGATTTGAAGCCGAAGATCCGCAGCTGCAAATGTCCAGCGCGTATGCGGTCGATCAGCCGGTGCTGGTCACGCGTACCGATTTCCCTCCTGTGCTCGACCCGACTCTGGCCGGCAAGCGGTTGGTGATGCTGTATCACTACTTGCCCGAATACAGCGTGCAACAGTTCTATTCCAGGGCGCAGGTCCAGTTGTTTCCCTCGACGCTGGCGGCGATGGGGGCCGTGGCTTTCGGCCAGGCCGATGTCTACCTGGGCGATGCGATCAATGCCCACTATCTGATCAGCAAGAACTACCTGAACAACGTGCAACTGACCGATTTCTCGCCCATGGAGTCCGGGCGTTTTGCCTTTGCGATGGCCCGTGACAACGATTCGCTGTTGCGCATCGTCAACAAGGCGCTGGCGGCCATCACCACCAATGAAAAAATGAACATCCTGCGTCGTTGGGGGGCAAACGGGGTGTCTATCCCCGGCACCCAGTCATTGCAATTGAGCGTGGCCGAACAGCTCTGGCTCGAACGCCACCCGCGCGTGAGGGTCGCGATCAACGAAAATATCCCGCCGATTTCATTTATCGACAGCGAAGGCAAGTTTCGCGGCATCGGTGTCGATGTGCTGGCGAAAATCAGTTTGCGCACCGGGCTGCAATTTGACATCCGCGGCATGAAGTCGGTGGCGGAGATGATGACCGGCATCAGGAATGGACAGATCGATGTGCTGGCCGGTATCGGCCTCAGTTCCCAGCGTGAAGATGAACTGCTGTTCACCCGGGCGTTTCTGAGCAGCCCTTCGGTACTGGTGACTCGCGTAGCCGCAGACAGCCCCAGGACGCTGGATGACATGGCGGGAAGGACGCTGGCGTTGACCCAGGGCAACATTGCCGGTGAGTATCTTCGCAAGCATTACCCGCAGATCCAGATGGTGGATGCGCCACTGTCGACGGACGCCATGGAAATGGTCGCCCAGGGCAAGGCCCACGGCGGCATCAACTCGTTGATCAGCGCCCGTTACCTGATTTCCCGTCAGTATCGCGATCGCCTGCAAGTGACCAGCACCGTGGGCACCGACCCCGCCCGCAGCACCCTGGCGACCAGTCGCGAGGCCACTGAACTGCATTCGATCCTGGACAAGGCGCTGCTCAGCATCCCGCCCGAAGAAATCGACGAGCTGACCCAGCCCTGGCGGTATGACTCGATGGTCGAGCAGAGTTACTGGCTGCGACACCGACAGGCGATCGTGCAGGCGTTTGCGCTGGCGGGTGTCTTGCTGTTGCTCGCGTTGGCCGGGATCGTCTGGCAACGGCGGCAGATTCGCCAGCGTCAGCAATTGCTCGGGCAATTGCAGGAAGCCAAGGACGCGGCGGACGACGCCAACCGGGCCAAGACCACGTTCCTGGCCACCATGAGCCATGAGATCCGCACACCGATGAACGCCTTGATCGGCATGCTCGAACTGGCGCTGAAGCGGGCCGATGAAGGGGTGATCGACCGCGCCGCCATTGAGGTGGCGTCCAACGCCGGGCAGCAGTTGCTGGATTTGATCGGCGACATTCTGGACGTCGCCCGGATCGAGTCGGGGCATTTGTCGCTGGCGCCGGAGCGGGTCAACCTGCATGCGTTGGTGGTGTCGGTCTGTCGGGTGTTCGAAGGGGTGGCGATTCAGAAGAATCTGCAATGGCGGGTCGAGCTCGCCGAACACAGTGACCGCGATGTGATGCTCGATCCCGTGCGCTTCAAACAAGTGCTGTCCAATCTGCTGAGCAACGCCATCAAGTTCACCCGTGAGGGCCAGGTGAGCCTGACACTGCGAGTGCGGCCGCAAGCTCCGGCGCATCTCGCCGTCAGCGTGCGGATCGAGGACAGCGGCATCGGCATCAGTGCTTTTGACCAGCAACGCCTGTTCAGCCCGTTCGTGCAGGCCGATAACAATCAGCAGACTGCCCGGCAAGGGTCCGGCCTGGGCCTGGTGATCAGTCGCACCCTGTGCGAAATGATGGGCGGGCAGTTGCATCTCGACAGTGAGCTTGGGCGCGGCACCCGGGTGGACATCAGCCTGGTGCTGCCCGCCCTGCAAGCGTTGCCCGCGGGGGAGATGCCCCAGGACTCGGCGCAGCTCACGACCCGGGCGTTGTCGATCCTGGTGGTCGACGATTACCCGGCCAATCGCCTGCTGCTCTCGCGGCAGCTGAGCTATCTGGGCCACAGTGTGGTGCTGGCGGAGGATGGGGCGCAGGGGCTTGAACAGTGGCGCGGACAGGGTTTCGAACAGAGTTTCGAACTGGTCATTACCGACTGCAACATGCCGGTGCTCAGCGGTTACGAGTTGGCGGGCGAGATACGTGAGCAAGAGCGGCTGCAGGGGCTGTCGCCGACGCTGATCCTGGGCTTTACCGCCAATGCGCAGGCCGAGGAGAAAGCCCGGTGTCAGGCGGCGGGCATGGACGATTGCCTGTTCAAACCCATTCGCCTGGTGGATTTGCAGGCGTGGCTGGCCCAGCGGTTTTCCAGCGCTCCCCCGGCGGCAAATGACAATCCAGGCTTGGCTGAGTTCGACTTGAGCGGGCTGGAGCGCTATGCGGAATCGGATCGTGAGCTGATCGATCAACTGTTGCACGATCTGGCGTTGACCAACCGCGAGGACCGCGTGCATTTGCTGGCCTTGCACACCAGCGGCAATCGCCCGGGTTTGCAGACGCTGGCACACCGGATCAAGGGCGGGGCGCTGATGGTGCGAGCGCTTGGCCTGGTTGACTGTTGCGAACAACTGGAGCGGGCGTGCAATGACGGCCGCGCGGCACTGATCGACGCAGCTGTCGACCAGTTGCAGCAAGCCATGGCCCGCCTGGACCAGCGTCTCGAGCAGGACTGAGGATCAATCCCAGTTCGGTGCGATGCCTTTGGGGCTGGTCAAACGGTGGCCGCGATCCAGTGTTGCGATCAAGGCCATGTCGGCCTCGCTCAAGGTCAGTTCGCGAGCCTTCAGGTTGCTTTCCAGGTTGGTCCGGCGAGTGGACGACGGGATCACCGAGTAACCCGATTGTATGGCCCACGTGAGGGTGACCTGAGCCGGCGTCGCTTGCAGGCGTTCGGCGATCTGCTGGATGAGCGGGTCCTTGAGGACTTCACCGTACGCCAGGGTCATGTAGGACGTGATGCCAATGCCCTGGCTCTGCGCGAACGCGACGACCTTGCGGTTTTGCAGGTAGGGGTGCAGTTCGATCTGGTTCGTGGCGATGTGCTCGGCGCCAATGACTGCAATCGCCTGTTTCATCAGGTCGAGGGTGAAGTTGGACACGCCGATCTGTCGGGTCAGGCCCATGCGTTTGGCTTCGAGCAGGGCGCCCATGAACTCTGCGACAGGCACTTGATCGTCCGGCGACGGCCAGTGGATCAGGGTCAGGTCCAGATAATCGGTCTGCAGTTTGTCCAGGCTTTCCTTCAGGCTGTCGATCAGTCGATCACCGGCCAGGTTGGCGACCCAGATCTTGCTGGTGATGAAAAGGTCTTCCCGGGCGATGCCGCTGGCGGCGATAGCCTCGCCGACCTCGGCTTCGTTCTCGTAGATTTGTGCGGTATCGATCACCCGATAACCGAGCGCCAGGGCGGTGCTCACCGAATCGATGAGCACCTGGCCTTGCAGGCGAAACGTACCCAGGCCGAAGGCGGGAATGGACATTGATGACTCCAGAGGTTGCAGTGGGAATGGGCGGCAGTATCCGCGCCTGCATCCGTGAGAAAAACCGCTGGATGGGCAAAGCAATGTTTACCGTAAATCAAGAATCATCGGCAGTCTGGTTGGGTTAGGGTGTCTGATCCGACGCCTTCGCGAGCAAGCCCGCTCCCACATTTGGAATGCATTTCCCTGTGGGAGCGGGCTTGCTCGCGAAAGGGGCGCCGCGGTTTTGAAACCTTACCCTTGCGCCCCAATCAACTTGCCGCTGTCATCAGGCAATATCACTGCGACTGAATTCCTCCCCGAGAAAATCGATCAAGGTGCGCACCGACGGCAGCAACCCCCGACGCGAGGGGAAGATTGCATGGATCACACCGCTCTTCGGTGCCCAGCCCGGCACCAGTTCCACCAGTTGCCCGGCAGCGATTTCATCGCGCACCACCACGCTGGGCAGGTGCACGATGCCGATCCCGGCGACCGCCGCATGGCGCAAGGCCAACAGGTCATCGGTGACCATGCGCGGTGCATGCCGGATCATCGCCGTGCTGCCATCGGCGCCGAACAGTTCCCACTGATATTCGCGTTGCGCCGCGCCCCAGTGCAGGCTCGGCATGCCGCTGAGGTCGGCCGGGGAGGCCGGTGTCGACAGGCGCGATAAAAAGGCCGGACTGCCGACCACGCTTTGGGTGCTGTTGCCCAGCACCTTCATCACCATGTCAGTGTTTTCCAGCGGTGGAAAGCGTACCCGCAGGGCAATGTCGATGCCTTCGTGAATCAGGTCGACCCGGCGGTTGGTGCTCTCGATGAACACTTCCACCAACGGGTACTTGAGCATGTAGCGGGTCAGCATCGGCCCGACCCAGGTGTTGAGCAGCGCCGTCGGGCAACTGATACGCACTATGCCCTGAGGCTCGGAGCGGTTGCGTTCGATCAGTTCGGCGGCGCTTTCCGCCTCCACCCGCATGGCCAGGCAGCGCTGGTAATACGCCTGGCCGATTTCCGTCAATGAGCAATGCCGACTGGTGCGGTGCAGCAGGCGCACGCCGAGGCGTTCTTCAAGCTCGGCAATGCGTCGGCTGAGCTTCGACTTGGGCATGTCCAGTGCCCGGCCGGCCGCAGCGAAACCGTGATGCTCCACCACCTGGGTGAAGTAGTAGAGGGTGTTGAGGTCTTCCACCATCGTTCTCCAAATAGAACGCTAAAGCTGATTTTTGCAGTCTAGCGCAGAAAAGGTCACGGTTTTAAGCTTTGTCCATGGCTTCACCCCCTCATCAGGAGACACCATGAAAAACATCATCGGTATCTACACCAGTCCACGGACCCATTGGGTTGGCGACGGTTTTCCGGTTCGCACGCTGTTTTCCTACGACAACCTGGGCAAACACATCAGCCCGTTCCTGTTGCTCGATCACGCCGGCCCCGCTGAATTCACCCCGACCACCGAGCGACGTGGCGTTGGTCAGCATCCTCATCGTGGTTTTGAAACCGTGACTATCGTTTACAAGGGCGAACTGGAGCACCGGGACTCCACCGGCAGCGGCGGCAAGATCGGCCCCGGCGATGTGCAATGGATGACCGCGGCCTCGGGGATCCTGCACGAAGAGTTTCACTCCGACGCATTCGCCAAAAGCGGCGGTACCCTGGAGATGGTGCAACTGTGGGTCAACCTGCCGGCCAGGGACAAAATGGCCGATCCCGGCTACCAGACGATTCTCGATGCTGACATCCCGAACATCGCCTTGAAAAACAACGCCGGCAGCCTGCGCCTGATCGCCGGTGAGTTCGACGGCCACAAGGGCGCGGCACGCACCTTTACCCCGGTCGACCTGTGGGACATTCGTTTGAATGCCGGCAAGTTGCTCACCCTTGACCTGCATGAAGGGCGCAACACCGCACTGGTGGTCTTGCGTGGCACGGTTCAGGTCAACGGTCTGGAATCGGTGCGCCAGGGGCAACTCGCCCTGTTCGATCGCAAGGGCGATCAGATGACCCTCGAAGCCAGCGAAGACGCGGTGGTGCTGTTGCTCAGCGGCGAGCCGATCGATGAGCCGATCGTCGGCCACGGGCCGTTCGTGATGAACACCGAGCAAGAAATCCACCAGGCCTTCGCCGACTTCCAGTCCGGCCGCTTCGGCCGGATGCACGCTTAATTCGCAGCGCTTCAACACCCGACTCTACACAGGATGAGTAGGCCGGTTTTCAGGCCAGGGATGGCTGTTGCCCAAAAGAAAGAGGAAACGCACATGAGTACTGTCTACGCGGCCAACTTCAACGGCCAGAAACCGACCATCGATCCCAATGACAGCGCGATGCTGTTGATCGATCACCAGAGCGGACTGTTCCAGATCGTCAAGGACATGGACGTGCCCCAACTGCGCGCCAACGCCATTGCCCTGGCCAAGGCCGCGACCTTGCTGAAAATGCCGGTGATTACCACTGCCTCGGTTCCGCAAGGACCGAACGGGCCGTTGATCCCGGAAATCCACGAGGCCGCACCCCATGCGCAGTACGTGGCGCGCAAAGGCGAAATCAATGCCTGGGACAACCCGGAGTTTCACGCAGCGGTCAAAGCCACCGGCAAGAAAACCCTGGTGATCGCCGGCACCCTGACCAGTGTATGCCTGGCGTTCCCGTCCATCGCCGCCGTGCATGAAGGCTACAAGGTGTTTGCGGTGGTCGACGCCTCCGGCAACCACTCGAAACTGGCCACTGACCTGACCGTTGCCCGCCTGGCCCAGGCCGGGGTGGTGCCGATCGACATCATGGCTACGCTCTCTGAGCTGCAAGGCTCGTGGAACCGCCCCGATGCTGAGCAGTGGGCCGCTGTCTACGCCCAGGCCATGCCGCATTATCAATTGCTGATCGAGAGCTATCTCAAGGCCCAGCAAGTGGCGAACGAACACGAGGCGCTGGATTCCCAGCGCTAACCGGCTGCCCCACGCCGATCTCCAATCGGCATCGATAACCTGCGAGGATTACTGCAATGACCACTTCCTACAAGCGTCTGGACAAGGAAAACGCCGCCGTTCTGCTGGTGGACCATCAGACCGGCCTGCTGTCACTGGTCCGCGACATCGATCCTGATCGCTTCAAGAACAATGTGCTGGCCCTGGCTGATCTGGCCAAGTACTTCAAGCTGCCGACCATCCTCACCACCAGTTTCGAAACCGGCCCCAACGGCCCGCTGGTGCCCGAGCTCAAGGCGCAGTTCCCCGACGCGCCGTACATCGCTCGCCCTGGCCAGATCAACGCCTGGGACAACGAAGATTTCGTCAAGGCGATCAAGGCCACTGGCAAGAAGCAACTGATCATCGCCGGCGTAGTGACCGAAGTCTGCGTGGCGTTCCCGGCACTGTCGGCGCTGGCCGAAGGTTTTGATGTGTTCGTGGTCACCGACGCGTCCGGCACCTTCAACGAACTGACCCGCGAATCGGCATGGAGCCGCATGACCGCCCAGGGCGCGCAATTGATGACCTGGTTCGGCCTGGCCTGTGAACTGCACCGCGACTGGCGTAACGATGTCGAAGGGTTGGGCACACTGTTCTCCAACCATATTCCGGACTACCGCAACCTGATGACCAGCTACAGCACGCTGACCAACAGCAAATAGTCCAGCTACGACGATCCCTGTGGGAGCGGGCTTGCTCGCGAAAGCGGTGTGTCAAACAACATAAACGTTGCCTGACACACCGCCTTCGCGAGCAAGCCCGCTCCCACAGTTTTTTTGGTGTCCATCGAGACGTGTTCATCCAGCGAAATCAATTGCTCCTACACTAGTGCCATTCCATGCGATCTTCGCGTCATTGGCCCTGGATGGAGTTGCTTGATGCTGTCATTGCTCACTGAACACCCTTTGATCTGCGCCATGGCGCTGATCCTGATCGATCTCGGGTTGTGGTATTTGCTCAGCGCCGCGGGCAGTGCCTGGCGGCTGCTGGTGCGGGTGGTGATTTTCTCGTTGTTCAGCCTCCTGTTGTTCAACGAAGGCCTGAACCCGATGGAGCCGCCGCCCTGGGCCGATAACGTGCCATTGCACCTGGCCGCCACCGGCTTGCAGATCGGCTGGTGGTTGTTCGGCGCGCGGACCCTGACCGTGCTGATCGGCGCGGTGATGATGCAACGGGTCGGGCATACCGGGCGCTTGCTCCAGGATTTGCTCGGCGCGGTGATTTTCCTGATCGCGGTGATTGCGGCCCTGGCCTATGTGCTGGAACTGCCGGTCAAGGGCGTGCTGGCCACCTCCGGCGCGTTGGCGATCATCGTCGGCCTGGCGTTGCAAAGTACTCTCAGCGACGTGTTCTCCGGGATCGTCCTCAACACCACCAAGCCCTATCAACTCGATGATTACATCTCCATCGACGGCATGGAGGGCAAGGTGACCGACATCGACTGGCGCGCCACGCGCCTGCAAACTTCCCAGGGCTGCATGGCGGTGATTCCCAACTCGTTGGCGGCCAAGGCCAAGATCATCAATTTCAGCCGGCCGAACGACATGTTCGGTATCTCCGTATCCCTGGAAGTGAGCCCCCACGCTAGGCCGAACACGGTGATCGACGCGTTGGAGCGGGCCATGCAAGGTTGCCGTGCGCTGCTGGATAAACCGTCACCCAGCGTTGGCCTGAAAACGTCCAGCAACACCGGAGCGATCTACGAAATCAGCGGGTTTGTCGCGTCGATGGATGAGAAACGCTCGGTGCGCAATCAGCTGTACGATCTGGCTTACCGGCACTTGCAGGCCTCCGGGGTCAATTTGTTGTCGAGCGTGGAGCCTAGCCCGCCGATCAACTCGACACGCAAACGTGCCTTGCTGGACAGCTCTCCGATTTTCTCCACCCTGCGTCAGGAAGAGAAAGATACGTTCAGCCAGAACATGACCCTGCAAACCTTTCGCGCCGGAGAGGTGATCCTGGAAGCGGAGGAGGTCAGCGATCACTTGTACATTATCGAATCCGGCGTGATCTCGGTGACCTTGATGCGTCACGGAACGCCCTACGAATCCGGACGCATGGGGCCGGGGGAGGTGATCGGCGAGGCGGGTATTCTCACCGACAGCGCGCTGCCTGCGCAGTTTACCGCCAAGACATTCTGTGGCCTGTACCGCATCGAAAAGTCCTACCTCAAGCCGTGCCTGGATGCCCGTCACGACATCAATAATGCAATGAAAGCCTTGCTCGATTACCGGCTGCAAAAAGCGAAAATCCTGACTCAGGAGCTGCCGGTGGCGATGGAGAAAAAGGGCTTTCTGCGGTGGTTGCGCAATCGGGTTTGAGCTCGGTGGTGAATGGCCGCTGCGCGGATCGCGAGCAAGCTCGCTCCCACATTTGAGTGCATTTCCCTGTGGGAGCGAGCTTGCTCGCGATGACGGCAGTGAATTCACCAAAAGTGAAGAGTGAAACCCATCACACCCGCGCCAATGGCCTCCTCGACTTCTGGAATATTGGCTATTTGTGCAGACCAACCGAGGGACTAACGTAGCGACACACCCACTTGCCCTGGAGCACGTCATGCAACCCCGTATCGATTTCTACACTGCCAGCCCCGACGCCCTCAAGGCGATGATCGCCCTGGAAACCGCAGTGTCGAAGCTGCCGCTGGAAAAAAACCTGATTGAACTGGTCAAGCTGCGCGCTTCGCAGATCAACGGCTGTGCCTTCTGCATCGACATGCACACCGCCGATGCGATCAAGGGTGGCGAAACCCCGCGTCGTCTGTTCGCCGTGACGGCCTGGCGCGAGGCGCCGTTTTTCACCGAGCGTGAACGTGCTGCGCTGCTGTGGACCGAATCCCTGACCCAGCTCAGCCTGACCCACGCCCCGGACGAAGACTACGAAGTGGTCAGCGCACAGTTCACGCCCAGGGAAATGGTCGACCTCACAGTCGCCATCAGCACCATCAACAGCTGGAACCGCCTGGCGGTCGGCTTCCGTAAAACGCCTCAGGCCTGATGTTCCACAAACCGCCGATGCCTCAATGGGCATCGGCACTCGGCGCGGCCGGTGGTTGCACCTTGCGCATCAAGGGCACCATCGCCGTGGCGATGACGAAACACACCCCGATCATCAGAAACGCGTCGCCATAGGTTTGTGTCTGGGCTTCGCGGTAGGTCAGCAACCATAGCTGATGCAGGCTGGCGGCGACCCCGGCGTCACCGCTCTGGCCGAGGGCGGCGAAGTTGTTGCCGACCTGGGACAGCCATTGGTTGAGGGCCTCGTTGGTGCTGTTGAGGTTTTCCGCCAGCCGGGTGAAATGCAGGTTGGTGCGGTCGTTGAGAATGGTCGCACAGGCGGCGATACCGATAGCCCCACCCAGGTTACGCATCAGGTTGAACAGCCCGGAGGCATGTTTGAGCCGCGCCGGTGCCAGGCCGCCGAGGGTCAGCGTCACCGCGGGCGGCACCGCCAGTTGCTGGGCAATCCCGCGAAAGGCTTGCGGCAACATCAACTCCCTGGCTCCCCAGTCATGGGTGATCGGGCTGAAATCCCACATCGATAACGCGAACAGCCCGAGGCCGGTCATCATGATCCAGCGCAGGTCGACGCGGTTGGCCAGAAAGGCGTACAGCGGAATCGCCATGATCTGGAACACTCCAGTGGAGAAAACCGCCAGACCAATGTCCAGCGCTCCATAGCCACGCACCCGGCCGAGGAACAGCGGTGTCAGGTAAATGGTGGCGAACAGGCCGATGCCGGTGACGAACGAGAAGAAGCAGCCCAGGGCAAAATTGCGATCCTTCAGGGCGCGCAGATCGACAATCGGATTGGCCACATGCAGGGTCCGGCCGATGAACGCCAGCCCGGCCAGGCCGCTGATCCAGGCGGTGGTCAGGATCGTGCGATCGCTGAACCAGTTCCAGCGCGGGCCTTCTTCGAGGGTGTATTCCAGGCAGCCGAGGAACAGCGCCAAAAACACCATGCTCAAGTAATCCGCGCCTTTGAGCAGCGACAGTTCCGGCTGGTCGATTTTCACCAGCATCGGCACGGCCACGGCGACAAAGATGCCGGGGACCAGGTTGATGTAGAACAGCCAGTGCCAGGACGAGATGTCGGTGATCCAGCCACCGATCACCGGCCCCAGTGTCGGCGCCAGTGACGCCACGGCGCCTATGGTCGCGGCGGCGATCACCCGTTGCTTGCCGGTGAAGAACACGAACGCCGTGGTGAACACCATCGGGATCATCGAACCGCCGAGAAAGCCTTGCAGGGCACGGAAGGCGATCATGCTCTGGATGTTCCAGGCCACGCCGCACAGCAGGCTGGTCAGGGTAAAGCCCACCGCCGATGCGCAGAACAGCCAGCGTGTGGAAAACACCCGGGACAACCAGCCCGACAGCGGAATCACGATGATCTCGGCGATCAGGTAACTGGTTTGCACCCACGCGGTTTCGTCGGTGCCGGCGGAGAGTCCGCCGCCGATGTCACGCAACGAGGCCGAGACAATCTGGATATCCAGCAGCGCAATGAACATGCCGATGCACATGCTGGCAAAGGCGAAGACCTTGGTGGCCGTCGCCATGGTCGCGGCATTGAACGGTTGCGCCGGGGCGGCGAGGGCGCGGCTCATGGCGCGCTGGCCACGGCTGGCGCATCAGGCGCCTTGCGTGTGTCCACTTCAGCGGTCACCGACAACCCTGGACGCAGGTGGCCGAGCACACTGTCGGCCGGGTCGAGGTGAATCCGCACCGGCACCCGCTGCACGATCTTGGTGAAGTTGCCGGTGGCATTTTCCGGTGGCAATACGCTGAATTGCGAACCGCTGGCGGGGGCGAGGCTGTCCAGGTGACCGTGGAATTCCTGACCCGACAGCACGTCGGCACGGATCACCACCCGTTGCCCCGGCACCATGTGCGCCAGTTGGTCTTCCTTGAAGTTGGCGTCGACCCACAGACCGCTGGCCGGCACCACCGAGAGCAATTGCGAGCCGGCCTGGGCATAGGCGCCGACCCGTGCCCGACGGTTGCCGATCACGCCGTCAACCGGTGCCTTCAGTTCGGTGTAGCCGACATTCAGTTGCGCCAGATCGCGCTCGGCCCTGGCCTGGATCAAGGCGGCCCGGGCCTGTTGTTTCTGGGTGTCGATCACATTCAACTGGCGTTGCGCGGCCAGCAATTCCGCCTGGGCGCGGTTGCTTTGCGCCTGGGCCGTCTTGAACGTGGCGTTGGCCCGCTGGGCGCTTTCCACCGAGACGGCGTTGGTGGACACCAGTTTTTTGTAGCGGGCATCGTCATCCCGCGAGCGGGTGGCTTCGGCACCGGCGGCGTCGATGCCGGCGCGGGCCTGGCCGATGACAGCCTGTTGCAGTTGTTCGGTGGCGTCGAGGTTGGCCAGCAAGGCCTCCTGGGCGGCCACTGCGCCTTCGGCCTTGGCCAGGTTGGCACGGTAGTCGCGCGAATCGAGACGGATCAGCACATCGCCGGCCTTGACCTTCTGGTTGTCGGTCACCAGCACTTCGTCGATATATCCCGCCACCTTTGGCCCGATCACCGTTACGTCACCGCCTATGTAGGCGTCGTCGGTTTCTTCGATGAAACGCCCGGCCGTCCACCAATGCGCGCCATATACACCGGCCAATACCAACGCTGCGATGCCCATTGTTGGCAGAAGCAGGCGCTTGAGCAGGGGGCGTTTTGCCGGTTTCACCGGGGCGTCCAGGTCGGGTTCTACGGTGGACATGCTGGTCATGGAGGGATACCTGTCAGGCGGCGTTTAATTATGATGACTGTAATATGATGCATGTAATATATTGTGGCAAATGGTTTTTGCTGCCGGTCGTCAGGTGCTTGGTTCAGAGAGAGAAGGAGATTCTGCGTGCGCTAGAGAACCACTGTGGGAGCGCTACTGGTTTACCGGAATGAAAGAGGCCGGTGATCTGCGCGATCACCGGCCTTTTTACGGCTATTGCTTAGACGCGTTCGAAAATCGCCGCAATCCCCTGGCCGCCGCCAATGCACATGGTCACCAGCGCGTAACGGCCGCCGGTGCGGTGCAGTTCGTGGATGGCCTTGGTGGCGATGATCGCGCCGGTCGCGCCCACCGGGTGGCCCAGGGCGATGCCCGAGCCGTTCGGGTTTACCTTGGCCGGGTCGAGGTCCAGTTCCTGGCTGACGGCGCAGGCCTGGGCGGCGAAGGCGATGTTGGCTTCGATCACGTCCAGGTCGGCGACGGTCAGGCCGGCGCGCTTGAGCGCCAGGCGGGTGGCCGGGATCGGGCCCAGGCCCATGAATTCCGGTTCGACACCGGCGTGGGCGTAGCTGACCAGGCGTGCCAGTGGCTTCAGGTTGTTGGCCTGGACCGCGTTGCCGCTGGCCATGACCAGCGCGGCGGCGCCGTCGTTCAGGCCCGAGGCGTTGCCGGCGGTGACCGAACCGTCCTTCTTGAACGCCGGCTTCATGGCTGCCAACTGCTCCAGGGACGTGGCGCGCGGGTGTTCGTCGACGCTGAACAGTTTGACGCCTTTGCGATCCTGGATTTCCACGGTCGCGATCTGCTCGCTGAAGAAGCCGTTGGCAATCGCGTGTGCCGCGCGTTTCTGGTCTTCCAGGGCCAGGGCGTCCTGCATTTCGCGGGTGATGCCGTTGCGCGCGGCGACGTTTTCGGCGGTGATGCCCATGTGGATGCCATGGAAGGGGTCATGCAGGATGCCGAGCATGTAGTCGATGACCTGGGCGTTGCCCATGCGCGAACCCCAACGGGCGGACGGCATCAGGTACGGGCCACGGCTCATGGATTCGGCGCCGGCGCCGACGACGATGTCGGCATCGCCGAGCATCAGGGTCTGGGCGGCGTTGATGATCGCTTGCAGGCCCGAACCGCACAGGCGGTTGACGTTGTAGGCCGGGGTTTCCTTCGGGATGCCGGCGTTCATCGCGGCGACGCGGGAGATGTAGGCGTCGCGGGTTTCGGTCGGGATCACGTTGCCCATCACCAGATGGCCAACGAGCGCCGGGTCCACGGCGGCTCGCTCCAGGGCGGCTTTCACGGCCGTGGTCGCGAGGTCGGCCAGGGGCACGTCCTTGAGCGAACCGCCGAACGTACCGATGGCGGTACGGGCGGCGCTGACGACGTAGATTTCTGGAGTGTTCATGGCTGGTTTCCTTTCGGTGGATTCTTGTCTGTACTGCGATTGAGCAGGGCGTTCAAGGCGTTTTTTGCCTCGTCGGTATTCAGGCGCTGGATGAACAGCGTGTTTTCTTCGCGCAGGGTGGCTTCCAGTTCCGGCAGCGTCGCCTGTTTCATCAATTGCCGGGACTGGCGCAAGGCCTCCTGGGGCAGGGCCAAAAAGCGCTGGGCGATTTTTCTGGCCGCTGCCAGGCATTGCTCGCCGTCATCGAAGGCTTCGTTGGCGATGCCCCAGTTCACCGCGTCGTTGCCGTCCAGGCCGTTGCCCAGCAGGAGCAGGCTCGCGGCGCGGGCGTGGCCGAGTAGGCGTGGAAGCAACAGGCTGGCACCGAATTCGGGGCACAGGCCGATATTGACGAACGGCATGCGCAGCTTGGCGTTGCGGGTGACCAGCACCTGATCGCAATGCAGCAGCAACGTAGTACCAATGCCGATGGCCGCCCCGCAGACTGCCGCGATCAGCGGCTTTTGCAGGTGCGTGACGACTTTCATCAGGCGAAACGCCGGGGCGTCCAGATGAGTGGGCGGATGCTGGAGGAAATCCACCAGATCATTGCCACTGGTGAAGCAGGCCGGGCCGCCGGTGAGGATGATCACGCCGGTCTGCGGGTCTTCGTCGGCGGCCAGCAACAACTCGGCCAGTTGCGTGTACATGGCGTTGTTCAGCGCGTTGAGCTTGTCCGGGCGGTCGATGGTCAGCGTCAACACGCCGTCGCGTTGCTCGTGTTTGATCAAATCTGTCATCGCAGGCTCCGCAGGGTCGGTTCAGGCTGCCACTTTAAGCGCCGGACAAATCCCGATCTATGGCAAAACGGGTCAACTGCGCTGCCGCTTTTTGCCATGCCGGTGTGCCAAAAACGACACACACCCATTCGGGGTATGGTTCCGCCCGGCCAATCGACCAATAGTGGAGGCATCCGCTCATCCAGAGCCGAACTCGCTATAAGGTGCATTTGCTATGGGCAAGACACTGCTTAAGGTGATTTCCAGTCTGTTTGTTGTACCGCTGACCTTTCATGCCTACGCCGCACAAGTGGAAGAGAGCAATACGCTGCGGCTCTATAACTGGGCGGATTACATCGGTGAAAAAACCATCGCCGATTTCGAAAAGGCCACCGGTATCAAGGTGGTCTACGACACCTTCGATTCTTATGAAACGGTGCAGGCCAAGTTGCTCACCGGCCATTCCGGTTATGACCTGATCGTGTTGAACGCCTCGCTCGCGCCACCCCTGATCAAGGCCAAGGTGTTCCAGCCACTGGACAAAAAACAGCTGCCGGGCTGGACCAACCTCGACCCGCAAATCCTCGAGGATCTACAGGGCTATGACCCCGGCACCCAGTACTCGGCGCCCTACACCTGGGGCAGCAACGGCGTGACTTACAACGTCGACAAGATCAAGGAACGCATGCCGGACGCGCCGATCGGTTCGCTGGCGATGATCTTCGATCCGAAGATCGTCTCGCGCTTCGCCGACTGTGGCGTGACCCTGCTCGATGCGCCGACCGAAGTCATCCCCATGGCCTTGACGTACCTGGGACGCGACCCGAGGAGCGCCGCGCCGGAGGATTTGAAGGCCGCCCAGGACTTGCTGTTGTCGGTGCGTCCTTACATCCGCAAATTCGACTCGGTCAACTACCTGACCAGCCTGCCCAACGGCGATGTGTGCATGGCCATGACCTGGTCCGGCGACTACGCCACGGCCATGGCCCGCGCCGCAGAAGCCAAGAAGCAGATCAACCTGGCGTACTTCATCCCCAAGGAAGGCTCGCTGATCTGGTTCGACAACCTGTACATCCCGGCCGATGCGACGCACGTCGCCAATGCGCACAAATTCCTGGAATACCTGATGCAGCCGCAGGTGATGGCGGATGTGAGTGACTACATCAATTACGCCAACAGTAACGCGGCGGCCACGCCCCTGTTGAACGCCGCAGTGCGCGACAACCCGGCGATCTACCCCGATGCACAGACCCGCAAGCGCCTGTTCCCGCAGAAGACCCAGGACGCCAAGGACATGCGGGCGATTACCCGGGTCTGGAGCACTGTGAAAAGCGGCATCTGATTTGTTCGATCGTGAGTCATTTCGGTTAGAGGTTCATTTATGGCGACGCCAACACGCAGCGTTTTCTCCCCAGCGGACGAGTCCCGGCTGGTCAAGGCCGACAAGGCCCATCACATGCACGGCTACCACATGTTCGACGAACACGCCGAACAAGGCTCGTTGAACATCGTTGCCGGCGATGGCGCCTACATCTACGACACCCAGGGCAACCGCTTTCTCGATGCGGTGGGCGGCATGTGGTGCACCAACATCGGCCTGGGCCGCGAGGAAATGGCCGAGGCCATCGCCGACCAGGTGCGCCAGCTGGCCTATTCGAATCCGTTTTCCGACATGTCGAACAACGTCGCCATCGAGCTGTGCGAAAAACTCGCCAGCCTGGCCCCCGGCGACCTCGACCATGTGTTCCTGACCACCGGCGGCTCCACCGCCGTGGACACCGCGTACCGGCTGATCCAGTACTACCAGAACTGCCGCGGCAAGCCGGAAAAGAAACACGTCATCGCCCGGTTCAACGCCTATCACGGCTCCACCACCCTGACCATGTCGATCGGCAACAAGGCTGCCGACCGGGTGCCGGAGTTCGATTACGCCAACCCGCTGATCCACCACGTCTCCAACCCCAACCCGTACCGCGCGCCGGACGGCATGGACGAGGCGCAGTTCCTCGAGTTCCTGGTCAAGGAATTCGAAGACAAGATCCTCTCGATTGGCGCGGACAAGGTCGCCGGTTTCTTTGCCGAACCGATCATGGGCTCGGGCGGGGTGATCATTCCGCCCCGGGGGTATCTCAAGCGCATGTGGGACGTCTGCCAGCGCTACGACATCCTGTTCGTCGCCGACGAAGTGGTGACCTCGTTCGGGCGCCTCGGCAAGTTCTTCGCTTCCTGGGATGTGTTCGACGTGCAGCCCGACATCACCACCACCGCCAAGGGCCTGACCTCGGCTTACCTGCCGCTGGGCGCGTGCATCTTTTCCGAGCGTATCTGGAAGATCATCGCCGAGCCGGGCAAGGGCCGCTGCTTCACCCACGGCTTCACCTACAGCGGCCATCCGGTCTGCTGCACTGCGGCGCTGAAGAACATCGAAATCATCGAGCGGGAAAACCTGCTGGCCCATGTCGACACGGTGGGCGCTTATCTGGAAGAGCGCCTGGCCACCCTGCGCGACTTGCCGCTGGTGGGGGATGTGCGCTGCCAGAAACTCATGGCCTGCGTGGAGTTCGTCGCCGATAAACGCACCAAGGCGCTGTTCCCCGACGAGATCAACATCGGCGAGAAGATCCACGTGCGGGCGCAGGCCCGGGGGTTGCTGGTGCGGCCGATCATGCACCTCAACGTGATGTCGCCACCGCTGATCCTGACGTTTGCCCAGGTCGATGAGATCGTCGAGACCTTGCGTACATGCATTCTCGAAGTGGCGGCCGAGCTTGAGCAGAGCGGCCAGTACTTCGGCCAATGAACTCGCTGAACAGGCTATTACCAAGGGCCTGCGCACCCGCTAGACTGCGGGGCATGAGCAAACCAGACGACGATACGCTGATCGCGATGCCCTTCGGGGCGTTGCACAAATGGCATGGGGGAATGCGCGAGGCATTCGCCCATGTCGATGAGCCCGACGCCCTGCAGTACCTGGCGTCAGCGTTGGCGCAGCTGGTGTCCGTGGAGTCGATGATGATCAGCCTGGAGCGCAAGGACCGCGCACCACAGCTGCTGCATCAGCGCGGGATTGCCCAGGAGTATCAGGTCTCGATTCTTGAGCGCTATTTTTCCGGGGGCTATTTGCTCGACCCGTTCTGCCTGGCGGTGGAGCAGGGGTTGGCGCAAGGCTTCTATCACCTGGAGGAAATCGCCCCGGACAACTTCTTCGACAGTGACTACTACAAATCCTATTACCTGAAGGCGGGCTGTTCGGAAGACAGCTACTACATCGTCGATACCGGCAATGACACGAAGATTTCCGTCAGCCTCTATCAGGGTTTCGGCGGTGAATGCCTGAGCGACGAACAGTTGAACCTGCTGCGAGCCGTGGAACCGCTGGTGCGTGAGTTCATCAGCGAGTTCAGCCAGCGTGGGCTGCTGCGCAGTGCCGGGATCGAGCGTGATGACGAGCAAGGACTGCGCGACGATCTCAAGCATCGGGTTCAGGCCGCGTTCGAGAACTTCGGTTGTGAACTGCTCACCGAGCGCGAGCGGGAAGTGGCGCACATGGTATTGCGTGGGCATTCGGTGAAGTCCACGGCCAGCCAGATGAACATCTCACCGGAAACCGTGCGCATGCACCGCAAGAACCTGTACCTGAAGCTGGAGGTGGGGTCGCAGTCGGAGTTGTTTGCGTTGTTTATCGAGTGGTTGCGCAGGCATTGATCACCTGACACACCGATAACCCTGTAGGAGCGAGCTTGCTCGCGAAGAACCTCCAGACGACGCGTACTGTCAGACCGCCCGCGTTATCGTTGGCCTCCATCGCGAGCAGGCTCGCTCGTACAGGGTTGGTCAGCGCGCCCGCAACCGTCGCCCGACCACATCCAGCACATCACAGCCATCGCGCAACGGGATGGCGCAGAGCAATGAAAAGTCGCTGAGGATGAAGGATTCGCACTCGATCGAGCCGCGCATGGACAGGTTTTCCAGCACTTGGGTGACGGCGCGAATTTGGTAGTTGGCGGCGTCCATCAGGATGTCGAGCGGTGCGTGGGTGTCGACGAAGAGGGTGGGCATTTCACTGCAATTGCTGGTGAGCGCCATGAAGCGGTTGTTGGGGTGTGGGGTTGGTTTTTCGTAGGGTGGATCGGGATGAATGGTTTTCATGCTTTCTAACTCTAGGAAAGGAAAATCGAAGCTACCGAAAGCCTTCCTACGGGCTAGGGTGGCAGCCATGTACGGGGTAGGAATATCGAGTCCCTAGCACCTCGACCACGCCGAAGCGTGCCCGTACATAGCCGCCGCAGCTGATCTTACGGACGCATTTCAACGGCCGCAAACCAGGTAATTGGCGCCAACGTGGTACTAGGGAAACTGGAGGTTCCTACACCCCGCCACTGAAATTCAGTGACCACCAAAGACTATCGATTGAGCACCTTTCAAACCAGTTCATGCAGATCGCCACAATTCGAAGGAAATCTCCGAAGACCTTGCCCGGAAATGTCCTAGGACCTGTGGAACTTGTATCCGCAAAACGGGGGGAGTGAGTTGTGGGTGAGGCACAACGGGCATGACCGAAGCCTAGGAAAAACAGAAATGTCCTACGCCAATTGACGCCTGGATCACCTCAGCCCTGTGGGAGCCAGTGAGCACAAAATTGAAGTTCGACAGAGAACGAACTGTGGGAGCGAGCTTGCTCGCGATGGCGGACTGTCAGGCACTATTGATGTTGACTGACACTCCCTCATCGCGAGCAAGCTCGCTCCCACAGGGGGTGGCGGTTGACCACGAGATCTGTGGTCAACCGGGGTTTCTGATCAATCTTCGCGCTTGACCACCAGGGTCAAAATGTCATAACTGGCCACCAGTTCACCCAACTGATTGGTGACCTCCACATCCCACGCCACCACCCCTTGCGGAATCCCCTGCGGGCTCTTCTTGCCCTGGTCGATCTTGCGTTTGCAGGTCAGGCGCGCCTGGATGGTGTCGCCGATGCCCACTGGGTTGATGAAGCGCAGGGTGTCCAGGCCGTAGTTGGCCAGCACCGGGCCGACGCCTGGGGATACGAACAACCCGGCCGCCGCCGACAGCACGAAGTAACCGTGGGCGATGCGCTTGCCGAATTGCGATTCCTTGGCCGCGATGTCGTCGAAGTGCATGTAGAAGTGGTCGCCCGACAGGCAGCCGAAGTTCACCAGGTCGGCTTCGGTGACGGTGCGGCGGTGAGTCAGCAGCGACTCGCCGATCTGCAGGTCCTGGAAATGGCGACGGAACGGATGCACGTCGGTTTCGATGACCTTGGCGCCACGCACGTATTCGCCGGTGACTGCTGCCAGCATGGTTGGCGAACCTTGCACCGCTGCGCGTTGCAGGTAGTGTTTCACCGCGCGCAGGCCGCCGAGTTCTTCACCGCCGCCGGCACGGCCCGGGCCGCCGTGCTTGAGTTGTGGCAGCGGCGAGCCGTGACCGGTGGATTCGCCGGCGCAGTGGCGATCCAGCACCAGCAGGCGCCCGTGCCAGGCTGCCGCCACCGGAATCGCCCTGGCAGCGATCTGCGGATCCTTGGTCACCAGGCTGGCCACCAGGCTGCCTTTGCCGCGCGCGGCCAGCGCCAGGGCTTCGTCGAGATCGTCGTAGGCCATCAGGGTGCTGACCGGGCCGAACGCTTCGATGTCATGGGCACCGCCCTCGGCATGCGGGTCACGGGCCTGCAACAGGGTCGGGGCGAAGAACGCGCCTTTGTCGACATGTTCACCACGCGGTTCGAAACCGTCACGCGCACCGAACAGCATGTCGCTGCTCTGCAACAGGGCTTCCAGGCGCTCGGCCACGTCCTTCTGCTGATCGTGGGAAGCCAGTGCGCCCATGCGCACGCCTTCCACCGACGGGTCGCCGACCACCACTTTGGCCAGGCGATCACGCAGGCGGGTAGCGACTGCGTCGATGTGTTTGGCCGGTACGATGGCGCGGCGGATGGCGGTGCATTTCTGCCCGGCCTTGGTGGTCATTTCCCGGGCGACTTCCTTGATGAACAGCTCGAACTCTTCGTCGTCCGGGGTCACGTCCGGGGCGAGGATCGCGCAGTTCAGCGAGTCAGCTTCGGCGGTGAACGGCACCGAGTTGCGGATCAGGTTCGGGTTGACCCGCAGCTTGGCTGCGGTGTCGGCGGAACCGGTGAAGGTCACCACGTCCTGGCCCTGCAGGCGGTCGAGCAGGTCGCCGGTGCCGCCGATGATCAGTTGCAGGCTGCCCGCCGGGAGCAGGCCGGATTCATCCATCAGGCGCACCACGGCTTCGGTCAGGTAGCTGGTGGCGCTGGCCGGTTTGACGATGCACGGCATGCCGGCGAGGAAGCTCGGCGCGAACTTCTCCAGCATGCCCCAGATCGGGAAATTGAAGGCATTGATGTGCACGGCCACGCCACCGCGCGGCACGAGGATGTGGGTACCGGCGAAGGTGCCCATTTTGCTCAGTTGCAGCGCCGGGCCTTCGTGGACGACGTTGCCCGACGGCAGTTCCCGCGAACCGAGGCTGGCATAGGTGAACAGCGTGCTGTTGCCGCCCTCGATGTCGATCCAGCTGTCGGCACGGGTCGCGCCGCTGTGGTGGGAGATCGCGTAGAGCTGTTCCTTGCGCTCGCTCAGGTACAGGGCCAGGGCCTTGAGACGCTGGGCGCGCTGCTGGAAGTCCAGCGCCATCAAGCCGCTGATGCCCTGGCGACGGCCGTGCTCGATGGCTTCGGCGAAGTCCGGGCGTTCTTCATGGGTACGGGCGATTTCATGGCCGTCGATGGCGCTGCGCAGGATTTGTGCGCCGTGTTGGCCGATCCAGCGACCGGCGATGAAGCTTTGCAGAGTTGCAGGTGAAGAGGGCATCACGATTGCTCCAGGTGATGAGGGGTTGTGGCGCGGCCGCGACCGCGCCCTTTCGGAATTACCAAAGCGCCAGGGTGTAGCCGACGATCAAGCGGTTTTCATCGAGGTCGGTCGTCAAGCCGTTGCCGGAACGGAAGGTCACGTTGCGCCAGCGCAGGCTGACGTTCTTGAGCACACCGCTCTGGATGACGTAGCTGATATCGGTGTCACGCTCCCATTCGCGACCGTTGTCGACGCTGCCCGCCTTGACGTGGCGGCCGTCGGTGTAGCGGGTCATGAAGGTCAGGCCGGGAATGCCTTGCGCCGCGAAGTCATAGTCGTAACGCAGCTGCCAGGAATCCTCCTCGGCGCGGGTAAAGGTGTTGAACGTCACCAGGTTGACCACATAGGGGTCACCGCCGTTGAGGAACGGAAAGGCGCTGTCGCCGGACAATTGCTGGTAGGCGGCACTGACCTTGTGGGCACCGTGGGACACCGTGAACATGCTGTTGAAGTTGCGGTTGTCGATACGCCCGGCGCGTTCGGCGCCGTCGCCCCGGCTGTCGAAGTAGCGCACATCGCTGCGCAGGTTGAAGCCGTTGCCCAGCGCTTGCGTATGCAGCAGTCCGGCGAATTGCTGGCGATAGATCTGATCGAGCTTGCCGTAGTAGTAGCTCAGGTTCAGTTGTGGACTGAACGCGTAGCTGCCGCCGCCGAAGTCGAAGTGATCGCTGGTGGCGGCGCCGTAGCCGATGTCATCGTTGCTGGAAGAGTCCCGCAGGTTGGCCTTGGTCAGGCGTCCGGCATTCACCGTCAGGCCGTCGATTTCCTGGCTGGTCAGCAAGCCACCTTCAAAGGTCGAACCCAGCAGGCGCGTGTCGTTGTAAGTCGCCACGGGCAACAAGGGTTGCAGGGTGCCGAGCTTCAACACGCTTTTGGATACTTTCAATTTGCCGGTCAGGCCCAGCTCGCTGTACTCGTCGTCGGGCTCATGGCTCTGCGGGCCAAACGGCAGCAGCCCGGTGCCACGGCGATCCGGGCTGGAGTCAAGCTTCAGCCCCAGCTCCCCCAATGCGTCGAGACCGAAACCGAAGGTGCCGTCGGTAAATCCGGATTCGACACGCGCCGTGAAACCCTGGGCCCATTCCTCGGCCCTGGATTGCGGCGCGTTGTGCTGACGGAAGTCGCGGTTGATGTAGTGGTTGCGCATATCGATGCGGGCCTTGCTGTCGCCGATGAAGTCGGCCATGGCGCTGGGGGCGAACATGGGCAGGCTTAATGCGGCGGCCAGCGAAAACAGTGATTCACGAGGTGCGTTACGTGCGGGCTTCATTATTTTTATTCCCTGCCAAAATTCAGTGTTTGGTGGCGCCGGTGGCACCGATACCGGTCATCGAGCGGATGAACTGCGCCAGATAACGACCGCGCTCGAGGGCTGCACGGGGCGAGGTGTCGGTGACGGAAAACAGCCATGCACTGAAGAACGCCAGGCTCATGGAAAACAGCGCCGGGTTGGAATACGGGAACAACGCCTTGTCGTGATGCATCACGTTGACCCACACCGCCGGGCTCAGCACCAGCAGGACAATCGCCGAGACCAGGCCGGACAGGCTGCCGAGGACGGCGCCGCGGGTGGTCAGGCCTTTCCAGTACATCGAGAGGAACAGCACCGGGAAATTCACCGATGCGGCGATGGCCAGCACCAGGCCCGAGAGAAAGGCAATGTTCTGCGACTCGAACAGCAGGCCGAGGATGATCGCCAGCACACCGATGCACAGGGTGGCGATTCGCGACACGCGCATTTCCTGCTGTTCCGTGGCCTGGCCCTTGCGCATCACGCAGGCATACAGGTCATGGGACACCGCCGAGGCGCCGGACAGTGCCAGCCCGGCAACCACCGCCAGAATGGTGGCGAAGGCGACCGCCGAGATGAAGCCGAGGAACAGGTTGCCGCCTACCGCCTGGGCCAGGTGCACGGCGATCATGTTGCCGCCGCCGATGATCGCGCCACTGGCGTCGCGGAACGCCGGATCGGTGCCGACCATGACGATGGCGCCGAAGCCGACGATGATCAGCAGCAAGTAGAAGTAGCCGATGAAACCGGTGGCGTAGAACACGCTTTTACGCGCTTCCTTGGCATCGCTGACGGTGAAGAAGCGCATCAGGATATGCGGCAGGCCGGCGGTGCCGAACATCATGCCAAGCCCTAAGGAAATCGCATCGACCGGGTTGGACAGCAAGCCGCCGGGGGCCATGATCGCGTTGCCCTTGGCATGCACGGCGGTGGCACCGGCAAACATGGCCTCGGTGCTGAAGCCGAAGTGCTTGAGCACCATGAACGCCATGAAGCTGGTGCCGAACAACAGCATCACCGCCTTGATGATCTGCACCCAGGTGGTGGCGAGCATGCCGCCGAAGGTCACGTAGAACACCATCAGCACGCCGACCAACATCACCGCATAGAGGTAGTCGATGCCGAACAGCAACTCGATCAGCTTGCCGGCGCCGACCATCTGCGCCACCAGATACATCAGCGCCACGGTCAGGGTGCCGAAGGCCGAGGTCAGGCGCACCGGGGTCTGTTCCAGGCGATAGGACACCACGTCGGCAAATGTGTACTTGCCCAGGTTGCGCAGGCGTTCGGCAATCAGGAACAGGATGATTGGCCAGCCGGCCAGCACGCCCAATGCGTAGAGCAGACCGTCGTAGCCATTGAGGAACATCATCGCGGATATGCCGAGGAACGAGGCGGCCGAGATCATGTCGCCGGCAATCGCCAGGCCGTTCTGGAAACCGGTCATGCCGCCACCGGCGGTGTAGAAGTCGGCGGCGGAGCGGGTGCGAAGTGCCGCCCAGCGCGTCACACCTAGGGTGAACAGGACGAACACCAGGAACATGCCGATGGCGTTCCAGTTCAGCGGCCGGGAGACGCCATCGGCGGCCACCGCGATATCAGTGACCACCGCCAGCGGCAGCAGGAGCAAGGCAAGAAGGCGGCTCATCGGGCGCACTCCTGCTTGAGTTTTTCATTCAAAGGATCGATCACGTTGTTGGCGCGATAGACATAAAACCCGGTCAGCGCGAAGGCCAGCCCGACGATCACGACACCCACCAGCATGCCCACGGTGGTCACGCCGCCGCTCAGGGATTGGCCGAGGGTAGAAGGGGAGAAAGCCACCAGCAGCACGAAGCCGTAATAGATCACCAGCATGGCCAGGCTCAGTGACCAGTACAGCTTCTGTTTGCGACGAACCAGCTGGATGAAGTCCGGGTGCTGGCGGATGAGTTCTATTTCTTGCGGGCTCATGGTGACTCTCCTTTGTTGTTTTTGTTGTGGGGGTGAAGCAAGTACGGCGCGACCTCTGTAGGAGCGAGCCTGCTCGCGATGAACCTGAGATCGCCGCGGGGTATCAGGCAACCCGCGTCATCGTTTACGACCATCGCGAGCAAGCTCGCTCCTACAGGGGGACGGTGCGGGCCGATCAAAGCTGATCGAAATCCAGCACCACCTTGTCGCTGATCGGGAACGCCTGGCACGACAGCACATAGCCGGCGGCCACTTCGTAGTCTTCCAGGGCGTGGTTGCTGTCCATTTCCACTTCGCCTTCGATGACCTTGCACTTGCAGGTCGAGCACACACCGGCCTTGCACGAGTAGGGCAGTTCCGCACCTTGCTCGTTACCGGCGTCGAGGATGCTCTGGCTGTTGCGCGGCAAGTCGAAGGCCAGGGCGCGGCCGTCGCTGATCACGGTGATCTGGCTGACCGCCGCATCGACCTGGCGGGCGGCTTCGCGGGCGGCGCGTTTTTGCTCGCTGCCGACAGCGGCGAACAGTTCGAAATGGATGCGCTCGGCTGGCATGCCCTTGGCCTTGAGGCTGTCGCGCACGGTCTCGGTCATTTCCTGCGGGCCGCAGATAAACGCGGCATCGAGCGCCTTGACGTCGAGCCAGCGGGTGAACAGCTGCTCGCACTTCTCGGCGTTGATCCGGCCGTTGTACAGGTCGACGTCCTGCTGCTCGCGGCTGAACACGAAGATCAGGTTCAGGCGTTGCAGGTAGCGGTTTTTCAGGTCTTCCAGCTGCTCACGAAACAGCGCGCCGGAGCTGGAGCGGTTGCCGTACAGCAGGGTGACGCGGCTGTGGGGTTCGGTTTCCAGGGTGGTCTTGATGATCGACAGGATCGGCGTGATCCCGCTGCCCGCGGCCACGGCCAGGTAGTTGCCGTGGCGAGCCGGGTCGAGTTCGACGCAGAAATGCCCGGCAGGCGGCATCACTTCCAGGGTGTGCCCGGCCTTGAGCTGTTCGTTGGCAAACGCCGAAAAGCGTCCACCGGCCACACGCTTGACCGCAATACGCAATTCACCGTCGTTGACCCCGGTGCAGATCGAATAGGAGCGGCGTACTTCTTCGCCGTCCAGTTGGGTGCGCATCACCAGGTGCTGGCCCTGGGTGAAATGAAAGCTGTCTTGCAGGTGTTGCGGAATCTCGAAGGCGATGGACACCGCGTCACGGGTCTCGGCGCGCACGTCCTTGATGGTCAGGCTGTGAAATTTGCTCATTGTTGTTCTCCAGCTGGGACGGCCGATTCGCCGCTCAGATGCACTTGAAATAGTCGAACGGTTCCCGGCAATCGACGCAGCGGTACAGCGCCTTGCAGGCAGTGGAGCCGAACTCGCTGAGCACCTCGGTGTGGGCGCTGCCGCATTGCGGGCACACAACCTGCGGGCTTTCGCCGAGCAGGCTGCGCTTGCTGGTGCTGCCCTCGGGCGGTGCGATGCCGTAGGCGCGCAGGCGTTCACGGCCGCTGGCGCTGATCCAGTCGGTGGTCCAGGCCGGGGTCAACTTGCGCTCCAGTTGCGGCGCCTTGAATCCGGCGAGTTCCAGGGCGTCACGGATGTCGCTCTCGATCACTTCGGTGGCCGGGCAACCGGAGTAGGTCGGCGTGACCACCACGTGAAGGTGGCCGGCCTGCCAGTCCAGGTCGCGGACGATGCCCAGGTCAACCACGCTGACCACCGGCACTTCCGGGTCCATGACCTCAGCCAGAATCGCCCAGGCGGCGGCCAGGTCGGTCGGCCCCACCGGCCGGGCGCCGAGGTCGCTGGCGATCAGCTCACCAGGTTGCATCGGGGTACGCTCGTGGCAGGCACTGCATTTCGGCCAGCAGGATGCCCAGGTGTTCGCTGTGCAGGCCCGTGCGGGCATTCAGGTAGAAATAGCTCGGCGCAGCGGGAACGGGCAGGGTGGCGCTGGCGAAGATCTGCTCGACTTTGGCTTGCCACTGGGCGGCCACGCTGGCGATGTCCGGGGTGATGCCGGCGTCGCACAGGCGCTGCTCGCTGTCGTCGGCGGCGATCAGCTCGACGGTGAAGCGCCAGACCTCGGGAATCGCCGCGAGCATGCGTCGATTACTTTCCTCGGTGCCGTCGCCCAGACGTTCGATCCACTCGCCGGAGCGGCGCAGGTGGTAGGTCACTTCCTTTACTGCCTTGGCGGCGATCCCGGCGATGCGTTCGTCGCTGGACTGGCTCAAGCCCTGCAACACCGGCAAGTGCCAGGCGTCGTAGAGGAACTGCTTGAGCATGGTCACCGCGAAGTCGCCGTTGGGTTGTTCCACCAGCAGCAGATTGCGGTAAGCGCGCTCGTCACGACGGAACGCCAGGTGATCGGCGTCACGGCCGTCGTCCAGCAGTTCGGCGGCGTATTCCAGCCAGTTGCGCGCCTGGCCTACCAGGTCGAGGCCGACGTTCATTAGTGCCAGCTCTTCTTCCAGTGCCGGTGCCTTGCCGCACCACTGGCACAGGCGTTGGCCCTGGATCAGGGCGCTGTCGCCGAGGCGCAGCAGGTATTCGATCAGATCAGTCTTGTTGTCCATGGTCGACCTCACATGTGCCCGACTTCGGCCGGCAGCTCGTAGAAGCTGGCGTGGCGGTAGACCTTGTCGTCCGACGGGTCGAACAGCGGGTCTTTTTCATCCGGCGACGAGGCGGTGATCAATGCCGAAGGCACCACCCACAGGCTCACGCCTTCGCTGCGACGGGTGTAGAGCTCGCGCGCGTTTTCGATGGCCATGGTGGTGTCGGCGGCATGCACGCTGCCGACGTGCTTGTGGTTCAGGCCGTGCTTGCTGCGCACGAAGACTTCGAAGAGGGTCCACTCGGACATTTCAGTTACTCCACATCTGTTCGGTTTTTGCTGGCGGGGCGGAAGATCAAAAGATCGCAGCCTGCGGCAGCTCCTGCATGGGATCGCCGGCTTCTGTAGGAGCTGCCGCAGGCTGCGATCTTTTAGCGGCTTTGAAGCCGCCGAGGATCAAGATCAAAAGATCGCAGCCTTCGGCAGCTCCTAAAGGGGCGGTTTGACTTACGCGGCGTTCTTGTTTTGTTTTTTGCGGGCGTGGGCGACGGCGGCTTCGCGAACCCAGGCGCCGTCTTCGATCGCCTTGCGGCGGGCGGCGACGCGTTCCTGGTTGCACGGGCCGTTGCCCTTGAGCACTTCGTAGAATTCGTTCCACTGGATTTCGCCGAAGTCGTAGTGGCCGCGCTCGGCGTTCCACTTCAGGTCCGGGTCGGGGCAGGTGCAGCCCAGCAGTTCCAGCTGCGGGATGGTCTGGTCGATGAAGCGCTGGCGCAGTTCGTCGTTGCTCTGGCGCTTGATCTTCCAGGCCATGGATTGCGCGCTGTTCGGCGAATGTTCATCGCTCGGGCCAAACATCATCAGCGACGGCCACCACAGGCGGTTGATCGCGTCCTGGACCATGTCTTTTTGCGCTTGGTTACCGTGGCGCATCATGGTCAGGAGGATTTCGTAGCCCTGGCGCTGGTGGAAGCTCTCTTCCTTGCAGATGCGGATCATCGCCCGGGAGTACGGGCCGTAGGAGGTGCGCTGCAGCACCACCTGGTTGACGATCGCCGCGCCATCCACCAGCCAGCCCACCGCGCCCATGTCGGCCCAGTTCAGCGTCGGGTAATTGAAGATGCTCGAATACTTGGCCTTGCCGCTGTGCAGTTTGGCGATCTCTTCATCACGGTCGGCGCCGAGGGTTTCCATGGCGCTGTACAGGTACAGGCCGTGGCCGGCTTCGTCCTGGATCTTGGCCATCAGTTGCAGTTTGCGTTTGAGCGACGGCGCGCGGGTGACCCAGTTGCCTTCGGGCAGCATGCCGACGATTTCGGAGTGGGCGTGCTGGGAGATCTGCCGGATCAGGGTCTGGCGGTAGGCATCTGGCATCCAGTTCTTGGCTTCGATCTTGATTTCTGAATCGATTTTTTCCTGGAAGGCGCGTTCCTGTTCGGACATTTCCGAGAGGTCCTTGATGCGCTTTACGCCTGTTTCTACGAGCTGTGCGTACATTTTTGAGTTCCCGCCTTGAATCTGTTCTGGGGCATGGGGACTTTATAAGCGATACAGAATTTAATATCAAACACAAAATGACGTGTCGTATTTGTTTTTTGTATCGCTTTGGGTGGGTAGGCGCTTTTTGGGGCGGGCCACCTGTGGGAGCGAGCCTGCTCGCGAAGGCGGCCTGACAGCCGACCTGTCTTTTGTTGACCGCGTACATATCCATTCCTGCGGTAATGGCGGCTGGCGGTTTCGCCCTTACGGCGAGTCACTTTTTTTACAAGCGCCTAAAAAAAGTAACCAAAAAAACGCTCGCCCCGAACGTACGGCCCCTCGCTAAGGCTCGGGGTTCCTTCGCTCCGGCATTCATCCGGGGGCATTGCCCTCCGGTCGGCTTCGCTTCGACCTACATGCAATGAGTTCGACTGCGTCGAACGGCGCTGCGCGCCCATCCCCGGATGAACACCTGCGCTCAGCCTGCCGAGGGGGCGGGTGGATCAAGATCAAGAGCTGCAGGCGAGCTAACGCTCGGCCTGTTGAGTGGTGAAGAGCGGCGTGGTGTGGGCTGCTCTGTCTTTGCTTTTCTGTGGGAGCGAGCTTGCTCGCGATGGCGGCCTGACAGCCGACCAAGATCTTGCTGATGCCCACCGTTCAAATTGTGGGAGCGGGCTTGCCCGCGAAGGCGGCCTGCCAGCCGACCAATCTCTCGCAGGCATACCCGGATCAACTGTGGGAGCGAGCCTGCTCGCGATGGCGGTCTGCCAGTCGACTAGGTACCTCACAGACGAACGAAACCCGCGAACAGGCCGGCCGGTAGGCCGCCTCGGACGCTGTTGCGGTGTACGCCCCCTCGTGAGGCCGAGCGCAGGTTCTGCGCAGTGGGCAACCCGGCATGGATGCCGGGTTAGCCGCCCCCGGCCATGGATGGCCGATGGCGGCGGGCCCACGGAGCAGGACCGGAGCGAGGGCATGCCGAGCCACAGCGAGGCACCGAATGTCAGGGGCAAGAGCGTTTGGTTACTTTGCGCTTTTCAAAGTGACCCGCTGTAAGAGCGGAACCATAGGAGGCCGTTACCGAAGAAACGGATATGTACGTAATCAAAAAAAGACAGGCCGGCAGTCAGGCCGCCTTCGCGAGCAAGCTCGCTCCCACAGGGATTGTGCTCGGCTCCAGAGTCAGCAAAGCCCCGGCAAAAAAAAGCCCCGCAATAAGCGGGGCCATAAAGGGTGCAGCAGTCATGCTTTAGGACGTTTATCCACCACGTGGCAAGCCTTGCCCTCCGACCGCTTGATCGAATGAAACGGCTGCAAAACAACCCGCGAACTGATCCCGATATACGTCTTGATGTGTTTGCTCAATTCCCCACAAACAGCCTTCTGCTGTTCTTCGCTCAGGTGCTGGTGCTCAGCCTTCAACTCGACATGCACATCAACACTGTCCAGGTTGCCGTTGCGATACAGATGGATCTCATAGCACTCGGCGAGTTGTTTGACTTTGAGTACCTGTTCCTCGATCTGTGTCGGAAACACGTTGACCCCACGGATGATCAGCATGTCGTCGCTGCGTCCGGTGATCTTGTCGATACGTCGCATCGGTCGCGCGGTACCCGGCAGCAGGCGCGTCAGGTCGCGGGTGCGGTAGCGGATCATCGGCAGGGCTTCTTTGCTCAGGGAGGTGAACACCAGTTCGCCCATCTGGCCGTCCGGCAGTACTTCGCCAGTGACCGGATCGATGATTTCCGGGTAGAAGTGGTCTTCCCAGATGGTCGGGCCGTCCTTGGTTTCGGCACATTCCATGGCGACGCCCGGCCCCATGATTTCCGACAGGCCGTAGATGTCCAGGGCGGTGATGCCCAGGCGCGCCTCGATGGCGCTGCGCAGTTCGGCGGTCCAGGGTTCGGCGCCGAAGATGCCCAGGCGCAGGGCCAGTTTGTGCGGGTCGATGCCCTGGCGCTCGATTTCGTCGGCGATGTTGAGCATGTACGACGGCGTGACCATGATGATGTCCGGCTGGAAATCCTTGATCAGTTGCACTTGTTTTTCGGTCTGGCCGCCGGACATCGGGATCACCGTGCAGCCCAGGCGTTCGGCGCCGTAGTGTGCGCCGAGGCCGCCGGTGAACAGGCCGTAGCCATAGGAAATGTGCACCTTGTCGCCACGGCGGCCACCGGCGGCGCGGATCGAGCGGGCCACCACGTTGGCCCAGGTGTCGATGTCGTTCTGGGTGTAGCCGACCACGGTCGGTTTGCCGGTGGTGCCGCTGGACGCGTGCAGGCGCACGATGTCGTTCATCGGCACGGCAAACATGCCGTAGGGGTAGTTGTCGCGCAGGTCGGACTTGGTGGTGAAAGGGAATTTCGCCAGGTCGTCGAGGGACTTGATGTCGTCCGGGTGAACGCCCAGCGCATCGAAACGCTGACGGTACAGCGGCACGTTGTTGTAGGCGTGGTTCAGGCTCCAGCGCAGGCGCTCCAGCTGATGCTGGCGCAGCTCGTCGATGCTGGCGGTTTCCAGCGGGTCCAGCACAGGGTTCAGCACGGCTTGGGCAATTGGCATGTTCATGTGTTCACTCGAATTGTTTTTGTGTTCCAGCCCTTTTGCACAAGGGCTTTGAGTGCATGCCCCAAGGATACCTCTCGGCTCCTCGGGAATCGCGATTCTTTAGTGGGATAGACGCTCGATGATCAGCGCGATCCCCTGGCCGACGCCAATGCACATGGTGCACAGGGCGTAGCGGCCGTTACGTTCCTCAAGCTCATGCAGGGCGGTGGTCACCAGTCGCGCGCCGCTCATGCCCAACGGGTGGCCGAGGGCGATGGCGCCGCCGTTGGGGTTGACCCGCGGATCGGTGTCGCTCAGGCCAAGCTCGCGCAGCACCGCCAGGCCCTGTGCGGCAAACGCTTCGTTGAGCTCGATCACGTCCATGTCGGCCAGGCTCAGGTTGGCCACTTCCAGTACCTTGCGCGTGGCCGGCACCGGGCCAATGCCCATGATCCGTGGTTCTACGCCGGCGGTGGCCATGGCCACGACCCGGCCACGGGCGGTCAGGCCGTGGCGCTTGGCGACTTGCGGGCTGGCCAGCAGCAGCGCGCAGGCGCCGTCGTTGACTCCGGAGGCGTTGCCGGCGGTGATGCTACCGCCTTCGCGGAACGGCGTGCCGAGTTTGGCAAGCTGTTCGAGCGTGGTGTCGCCGCGTGGGTGTTCGTCGTGCTCGACCACTTTGGCCGGGCCTTTGCGCTGCGGGATTTCCACGGCGACGATTTCCTTCGCCAGGCGCCCATTGGCCTGGGCGGCCGCTGCACGCTGCTGGCTGCGCAGGGCGAAGGCGTCCTGGTCGGCCCGGGAGATGTTGAACTGTTCGGCGACGTTCTCCGCGGTTTCCGGCATGGAGTCGATGCCGTAGGCCTTTTTCATCAGCGGATTGACGAAACGCCAGCCGATGGTGGTGTCGAAGATTTCCGCCGAACGGGAAAATGCCTGCTCGGCCTTGCCCATCACCAGCGGCGCGCGGGACATCGATTCCACGCCGCCGACCAGCATCAACCCGGTCTCGCCGCTGCGAATCGCCCGGGCAGCCGTGCCCACCGCGTCCAGCCCGGAGCCGCACAGGCGATTGAGGGTGGTGCCGGGCACGCTGACCGGCAACCCGGCCAGCAGGGCCGACATGCGCGCGACGTTGCGGTTGTCTTCGCCGGCCTGGTTGGCGCAGCCGTAGATCACGTCGTCGACGGTACTCCAGTCGACTTGCGGGTGGCGGCGCAGCAGTTCGCGCAGCGGCACCGCGCCGAGGTCGTCGGCGCGCACGCTGCTCAGGACCCCGGCGTAGCGGCCTATCGGGGTGCGGACGGCGTCGATGATCAGTGCGTCATTCATTCGGGGTCTCCTGCGTCAGCACCGGGCCGCGCACTTTGTAGGATTTGCCATGGAACAGGGCGATCAACTGGCCCTGTTGGTTTTCGATACGTACGTCGTAGTTGCCGGTGCGCCCGGAACGGCTCTGCTCGATGCAGTCGGCGTTCAGCGTGTCACCCAGGCGGGCCGGGGCGATGTAGTCGATGCTGCAACCGATGGCCACGGTGGCCTCGTTGTAGCTGTTGCAGGCGAAGGCGAACGCCGAATCGGCGAGGGCGAACAGGTAGCCGCCGTGGCACGTGCCGTGGCCCTGGACCATGTCGGCGCGCACCGTCATGCCCACTCGCGCGCAACCGGGGCCGGCCGAGAGCAGGCGCATGCCCATGGCCTGGCTTGCGGCGTCGCGCTGGAACAGCGATTGCGCGCATTCACTGGCCAGGGTCATGGCTTCATGGTTAGTCATGGAATGTTCTCCCTTCGGCGACGCGACGGCGCAGCAGCAGCGACGGCCGGTAGCGTTCTTCGCCGTAACTGGCTTGCAGGTTTTCCAGCACGTTCAGAATGTGCGACAGGCCAATGGCATCGGCCCAGGCCAGCGGACCCTGTGGATAGTTGACCCCGGCGCGCATCGCCAGATCGATGTCGGCGGCCGAAGCCACGCCCTGCAGCAGGGCATCGGCGGCTTCGTTGGCGAGCATCGCCACGGTGCGCAGGACGGCGAGGGCCGGGCTGTCGCTGAGCAGGCTGACCTTGAGGCCGGCCCGTTGCAGCAGGGCCACGCCTTGTTCGAGGGCCTGCGGATCGATGCCGGCCGCATGGCTGATAGCGATGCGTTTGGCATTCGCGTAATCGAACGCCAGATCCAGCAGGATCAGGTTACGCAGGCCATCATCGCGAGCCCGCTGACAGGCCATGCGTCCATCGCTCAAGGCCAGCACGGCATCACCGACTCGCAGCAAGCCTTGACCATCACGCTGGACGATCTCGACGCCTTGTTCATGCAAGCGTGCGAGCAAACCTTGAGCAATACCGAGGTCGCCCTCCACGGCACAGACCTCGACTTTCGCATCGCTGCTGATTTCAGCCGCTTGCGGACGTTCCGCGCCTTGGGCGTAGCAGTAGAAACCCTGGCCGCTCTTGCGTCCCAGGCGTCCGCCGTCCACCAGTTCTTTCTGGATCAGCGACGGCAGGAAACGCGTGTCCTGGTAATAGGCGTCGAACACCGAGCAGGTCACGGCGTAGTTGACGTCGTGGCCGATCAGGTCGGTCAGCTCGAACGCGCCCATGGCAAAGCCGCCGGCTTCGCGCATCAATGCATCCAGGGTAGGGCAGTCGGCCGCGCCTTCCTGCAGCATTCGCAGGCTTTCGGCATAGAACGGCCGGGCCACGCGGTTGACGATGAAGCCCGGCGTGGAGCGGGTGTGCACCGGTTTTTTGCCCCAGGCCTTGGCGGTGTCGTACAGGCACTCAGCCAGGACGGGATCGCTGGCCAGGCCGGAGACGATTTCCACCAACGCCATGACCGGCGCCGGGTTGAAGAAGTGCAGGCCGAGCAAGCGTTCTGGATGTTCAAGCTGCGCGGCGATGCTGGTGATCGACAGCGACGAGGTGTTGCTGGCGAGAATGCAGTGCTCGCCGCAGATGCCTTCGAGCTGGCGGAACAGTGCGCGCTTGACCTCGAGGTTCTCGACGATGGCCTCGATGATCAGCTCGCAATCGGCCAGGGCTTCGATGGCTTCCACCGCTTGCAGGCGGGCAATGGTTGCGCTGCGCGACTCGGCGGACAGCTTGCCGCTCTCGACCCGTTTGCCCAGTTGTCGATCGATGCCTTCGATGGCCTGCGCCGCCGCGCCGGGACGGTTGTCCAGCAGCAACACCGGATGGCCGGCTTGCGCCGCGACCTGGGCGATGCCGGCACCCATGGCCCCGGCGCCGATCACGGCTATGCGTGCGGAGGTGTTCAATGCGGTCATGACTCAGCGCCCCTTGAAGCTTGGGGTGCGTTTTTCCATGAAGGCGCCGACGCCTTCGCGATAGTCCTCGCTGCGCCCGGCCAGGCGTTGCAGGTCGCGCTCCAGTTCCAGCTGTTCGTCGAAGCTGTTGCTCAGGCTGGCGTTGAGGCTGCGTTTGATCAGAGCCAGGCCGTAGGTGGGTTGAGTGGCGAGGTGGCGGGCCAGTTTCAGTGCTTCGTCACGCAGGTCGGCGTCGTCCACGCACTGGTAGATCAAGCCCCATTGTTCGGCCTGTTCGGCGCTCAGGCGATTGCCAAGCAAGGCCAGGGCCTTGGCGCGGGCCATGCCGACCAGGCGCGGCAAGGTCCAGGTGCCACCGGAATCGGGAATCAGGCCGATCTTGCAGAACGCCTGGATGAAACTGGCTGAACGCGCCGCGAGCACCAGGTCGCAGGCCAGCGGAATGTTGGCGCCGGCACCGGCGGCGACGCCGTTGACCGCGCAGATCACCGGCAGCGGCAGGTCGCGCAACTGGCGGATCAGCGGGTTATAGAACTTCTCGATGGATTCGCCCAGGTCCGGCACAGCACTGCCCGGCGCGACATTGCGGTCGCTCAGGTCCTGCCCGGCGCAGAAGCCGCGGCCTTCACCGGTCAGCAGTAGAACGCGCACGTCAGGGTTCTGCCGCACTTGCTTGAGTGCTTCTTTCACTTCGCCGTGCATCTGGGTGTTGAAGCTGTTGAGCTGGTCTGGCCGGTTGAGGCTGAGCAGGGCGACGCCGGCGTCGATGGAAAACAGGATGTGTTCGAAGTTCATGGTCTGGGCGTTCTCTTGGCAGTCGTTCGAATTCGTTGGATTACTGGCCGGTGAAGGTCGGCGCGCGTTTTTCCTGGAAGGCCGCAATGCCTTCGTCGCGGTCACGGGTGCCGGCCAGCACGGTGAAGGCGTGGCGCTCGAAGCGCAGGCCGCTGGCCAGGTCTGTGTCCATGGCCTTGAGCAGCGCTTCCTTGGCCAGGCGTACGGCCAGTGGCGCCTTGGCGGCAATGCCGCGGGCGATGTGCAAGGCGCGCTCGACAGTGAACTCCGGTTGAGTCACTTCGCTGACCAGGCCGGCGCGCTGGGCCTGGCGGGCGTCGATCGGCTCACCCGTGAGGACCATCTGCATGGCCATGGATTTGCCGACGGCACGCAGCAGACGTTGGGTGCCGCCAGCGCCGGGCATGATCCCGAGGTTGATTTCCGGCTGGCCGAAGCGTGCGTCTTCCCCGGCAATGATGATGTCGGCGTGCATCGCCAGTTCGCAGCCGCCGCCGAGGGCGAAGCCGTTGACCGCGGCGATCAGCGGTTTGCTGAAGCGGGTGATGGTTTGCCACGAGGCCTGGCGCGGGTCGTCGAGGATGCCGACCAGGTTGCGTTCGGCCATTTCCTTGATGTCGGCGCCGGCGGCGAAGGCCTTGCGGCTGCCGGTGAGGACCACGACGCGGGTGTCGGGGTCGGCTTGCGCGGCGTTCAGTTCAGCGGCCAGCTCGCCCAGCAATTCGGTGGTCAAGGCGTTCAGGGCTTGCGGGCGCTGCAGGGTAATCAGGCGGACGCCAGGCTCGATCAATTCGACGGCAAGGGTCAGAGGCATGGCGGATGCCCTCAGGGTGCACGCTCGGCGTGGTGCCGGCTCGTTATTGGATCGGCCTCGGGGGCCGGTTTTGCCCAAGTATAGCTACAACGTGATACGCAAATGCAATACAAAAATAGATTTAATGTGTCTTAATTGTGTGGATTTCGATTTGTTGTCTTCCTGGTAAAGGGGCGCTGATAACGAGTTTTTCCTCGAGTTTATTGGGTTTTATAGCGTTTTAACGGGCGCGTTGGTCTTCGTCGGAAAGGTGCGTTTCAAGTGATACGGTTTTTAGTCTTTGTGCTGGTAAAAGTGATGTGATACAAAATAGGTCATTATTTGCATCGCTTTGCGAAGGAACCTGCCATGACCTGCTACAGCCTTGATGGCCTGACTCCGGTGGTTGACCCGAGCGCTTATGTGCACCCGTCTGCCGTATTGATCGGCGATGTGATCATCGGCCCGCATTGCTATGTGGGGCCGCTGGCCAGCCTGCGCGGGGACTTCGGGCGGATCGTGCTGGAGGAGGGCGCCAACCTGCAGGACACCTGCGTGATGCACGGTTTCCCCGACAGCGACACGGTGGTGGAGCGCAACGGCCACATCGGCCACGGCGCGGTGCTGCACGGGTGCCGGATCGGCGCCGATGCGCTGGTGGGCATGAATGCGGTGGTGATGGATAACGCCCGGATCGGCCCGCGTTCATTCGTGTCGGCGGCGGCGTTCGTCAAGGCCGGCTTCGAATGCCCGGAACAGTCGCTGGTCATGGGCGCACCGGCCAGCATCAAGCGCAGCCTCAGCGATCAGGAAGTGGCGTGGAAACAGGCCGGCACCCGGGAGTATCAGCAACTGGCCCAGCGTTGCCTCGAGCAGATGCAGGTGTGCGAGCCGCTGAGCGAACCGGAACCGGATCGCCCGCGTATCAGCGACAGTGGGTTGCGGCCAAAAGGCAGTGTTTCGTGAACACAGGTCCCCTGTGGGAGCGGGCTTGCTCGCGAAAGCGGAGTGTCAGACGACAAATTTATCGACTGACATACCGCCTTCGTCGGATCGCCGCCCGGAGCAAGCCCGCTCCCACAAGGGATCGGGATTAACCCATTAGCTTTCGGTATATTCCTTTTCTTTTTTTGCACGGAACGCCCATGTCGTCCCTGACTCCCTTGAACCACCTGATTACCCGCTTCCAGGAGCAGACGCCGATCCGCGCCAGTTCCTTGATCATCACGTTGTACGGGGATGCCATCGAACCCCATGGCGGCACCGTGTGGCTTGGCAGCCTGATTCAGTTGCTCGAACCCATCGGCATCAACGAACGGCTGATCCGCACTTCGATTTTTCGCCTGACCAAGGAAGGCTGGCTGACCGCCGAGAAAGTCGGTCGCCGCAGTTACTACAGCCTGACGGGCACCGGTCGTCGCCGTTTCGACAAAGCCTTCAAGCGGGTCTACAGCACCACGATGCCGTCCTGGGACGGTTCCTGGTGCCTGGTGATGCTTTCGCAACTGACCCAGGACAAACGCAAACAGGTGCGCGAGGAACTGGAATGGCAAGGCTTCGGCGCGATTTCGCCGGTGGTGCTGGCCTGTCCGCGCAGCGACCGCTCTGACGTCAACGCGACCCTGCTCGACCTCGGCGCCCAGGAGGACACCATCGTCTTCGAGACCACCGCCCAGGACGTGCTGGCCTCCAAGGCCCTGCGCCTGCAGGTACGCGAGAGCTGGAACATCGAGGAGCTGGCCGCGCATTACAGCGAGTTCATCCAGTTGTTCCGGCCGCTGTGGCAAGCCCTGCGCGAGCAGGAAAACCTGCAACCGGCCGACTGCTTCCTGGCGCGGGTGCTGTTGATTCACGAGTACCGCAAGCTGCTGCTGCGCGACCCGCAACTGCCGGACGAGTTGCTGCCCGGCGACTGGGAAGGCCGCGCCGCTCGCCAGTTGTGTCGCAACATTTACCGTTTGATTTACGCCAAGGCCGAAGAATGGCTGAACGCTGCGCTGGAAACGGCCGATGGCCCGTTGCCGGATGTCGGTGAAAGCTTCTATCGGCGTTTTGGCGGACTGAAGTAGCACGTCATTGTTCAGGGAGTGGTGCGGTTCAGGAGACTCGAAGCATCCGGTGTCGTGTGGATTGACGTAGACAATAAAAATAAGCCTGCGTGAGGCCTGACATGATTTCTACAACAGCACAGCGCCATGATGGGTTCGACCAGTGGATCCATCAGATCAACCAGATCTGTGGCGCCTTCAACGCACAACCCCTGGGCAGCGAGTTTGCCGGGCGCATCCGCGAATACCAGAGCGATGCGCTCAAACTCAGTTTCGTCGACGTGTGCCAGGCGCGGTTGTACCGTACGCCCCAGGAAGTCGCGGCGGGCGAGGGCGGCAAGTATTTCGCGGTGTTCCAGCTCGACGGCACGGCGGGCATGGCCCAAGGCGACGACAAGGTCTTGCTGTCCCCCGGCGACATCACGCTGATCGATGCCTCGCGGCCCAGCGATTTCACCTACGGCGAAAACTCCCGGCAGTTGTCGCTGATCCTGCCGTATCAACTGGTCGAGCAAACCCTGCGCTTCAGCCAGGTCAAGTGCGGCCACCGGATTGCCGCGACCTCACCCATCGCCATGCTCTCGCACCGGCTGATCCTCGACGCCACCCGCCAGCAGCACCTGACCCGCCAGGAAAGCGAAGCGACCCTCGAGGCGATCGTCAGTCTGCTGCGCCCGGCGATCAGCCAGGCGGACGACTGCACCGATGCCCATGAGCGGATCTTCCGCAAGACGCTCACCTGCATCGACGAAAACATTCGCTCCGAAGACCTGTGCCCGGAATGGCTGGCGCGGGAAGTCGGCATGTCCACCCGTGGCCTGTACCGGATGTTTGCCAAGAAAGGGCTGGTGGTGGCGCGCTACATCAAGAACCGTCGCCTGGACCTGTGCGCCGAATCCCTGCGCCAATCGGGCAAGGAGCAGAAGTTGTCGGTGTTGGGGTATTCGTGGGGGTTTTCCGATTCGAGCTACTTCTCCACCGCGTTCAAGTCGCGTTTCGGCATTGCGCCGGGGGAGTATCGCAAGCGGTATGCCTGATTTCTGTTGGCGCCTTAAAAGATCGCAGCCTTCGGCAGCTCCTACAGGATCGGGTTAACACGCGATCAATGTAGGAGCTGCCGAAGGCTGCGATCTTTTGCGGTTATTCCGGTGCGCTGAGGTTCAAGGTCGGCGTTTCATCGAAGAAGTTCCATGGCTTGAGCAGCACGTGCACCCATTCGGTCGGCATGATCGGCCATTCCTCGGCGCGGGCGATGTGGGTGGTGCCGGTGGTCAGCCAGACCACGTCGTCGGTGTTCTCGATGGAGTGGTTATCCTGGGTGAACTGCCCCAGGCCCGAGTCCTTGTCCGAGCGGTTCGGGTACTTGCCTTCCGGGTACTTTTCCTCGGGGTTGTATTGGGTCACCCACAGTTGCTTGTCCATGAAACTCAGGCGGTGGTAGAGCCATTCGTCCTTGCCGAAGTTGGCGCCCTTGGCCACCGGGTGGGTGCCGCCGGCGTACGGAATCAGTTGATAGGAAACCGGGTTGCCGACCTTGTTCTCCTTGCTGAAGTTGGTCAGCAGGCGCACGGTCGACGGGTCGAATTTCTGCGCCGCCTGTTGCTCGGTACCGACCACTTTGGTTTCGGTCTGCATGGTGCTGGTGCGCGGGCCGCCACGGTCGTTGGGCAGCACCACCGGGTTCACTTCCACCAGTGAGTTCTGCTCGCCGTCCACGTCCATGTCGAGGCGGAAGTTGTAGATGTGCTGGTGCGTGGTGCCGACGATGTTGTGATCGAGCAGGGTGCCATAACGCGTGTCTTCCTTGGCGGTGTCTTCGTGCATGGTTTTGGTTTTCACGCCCTTGACCGCTTCGATGCCGGTGGCGCCGGCGTCGATGCCGATGGTGCCGTTCTGCTGGAAGACCCAGTCGAAGATGTAGTCGTAGTTGCCGACGGTGCTGATCCAGCGCACCACCAGTTCGCGGCGCTCGGTGCTGAGGTTGGGCTGGCCCATTTCCTGGTGTTTGTATTCGGGCCCGGCGTAGCGCTCGAACACCGCCATGGCGCGGGGGATCGCGGTCGGTGCGCCGGTGTAGTCGGCGATGGTGGCGTCCAGCAGCACGGCGTTTTGCGGGGCGTCTTTGCCACGGGCAATCGGCGAGGTCAGGGTGCCCATGCCGTAGTCGCCGGAGTCGAGGTAGGCCTTGAAGTACCAGCCGACATCCGGGTCGCCGTAAGGCACGATCATGCCGCCCAGCGAGCCTTCGTACATGATCTTGCGTTTCTTGCCCTTGTCGTCGTAGGTGACGGTGGACAGGATCGGCCCGACCCGCGAATCGAGGCGAACGTGGAAGTCCCAGTTCTGCCAGTGAATGCTGTTGCCGCTGATGGTGTAGTTCTTGCCCTCGGGCTCGATGATTTCCAGCGGTTTGACTGCGACGCCCTGGCGTCCGCGTCCGTCATACGGCGTCGGCTTCAGCGGCACCGGAATGAGCGCGTCGTCTTCGATCTTGATCAGTTTCTTCTGTTCCAGGTCGACAATCGCCACCAGGCCCTCGATCGGGTGCGCCCAGTAGTTGCCGTCACCGGTGTTGAGGTAGCTGACGATTTTCAGCAGGCGCTTGTCCTGCGCCAGGCCGTCCTTGCCGTCGAAGTAACCGACGGTCAGTGGCGTGGCCACGACCTTCTTCACGTCGTTGATGCCGCGCTTGGCCAGGGCCTGGGCGTATTCCGGGCTGCTCTCGACGGCCGATTGCACCGTTGCGAAGTCGTCCAGCAAGACCATGCCGTGGGCGCCTTCGATGGGCTTCCAGGACTTGAGTGTTTTAGTGTCGAGATCCACCAGCGCTTCGATCACGTGTTTGCCGTCGAGCACCACGATCGAGGCCTCGCGCGGCTGGGCGATGTTCTGCCCGGTGAGGGCGAAGTTCCACACCTGATCCTTGGGCGGCGCCTTGACCGAGACTTCGGTGAAGCGGAAACCGGGCTGGTAGTTGTCCGATTTCTTGACGATGTCCACGGCCGTGGTGATCTCGGCTGCGCTCAAGGGATTGAGCGGGTTGGGACGGGTCTCGACGACGAAGGTCTTGTCCAGCCCGGACTGGAACACCTGGTTGATGAAGTCGGTGGACATGAACGCCTTATGGTCCTTGAACACCACCGGCACCGTCAGCTCGATGCGCTTGCCGTTGAGCATCGCCACTTTGCTGTCGGGCTTGACCTTGAGATAGACCCCGTCCTTGGCAATGGTGAACAGGTTGGCGTAGTCGTCCCATTTCACCGTGGCACCAAAGGCCTCCAGACCCTCTTGCAGCGGCACCATGTCGGCATGACCGCCGTGGGCCTGGGCATTGTCCGCCCAGTAAGGCAGGCCAAGCGTGCCGAGCGTGATAGCCAGGGCGAGGCGGGCCAGCGGTTTTCTGTTTCGCAATGCAAGGGAGGTGAACATTCTGGGTTCCTTCGGAAAAGCCGATAACAGCCATGCCCGCACTTTGCTACAGCCAGTGAATGGCTGCATTGGGAATCCTGCCAAAAACCTTTGGATCTGTGCCTGATTGAGCGTAGTCGGGCGGATTCTGACTGTTTTTCTGTCGGTTGTCGTACAACGGTGAGGGGTCGATGACCCCTTTCAAAACTCACAAAGGAGCGAGCGACGCGTCGCGGTACCTGTGTCCAGGAGCCTGTTTTACGGGTTTATTCGATTATATGTCGCATTTTTAGGGCAGTCAGGCCGTTCAGGTCTAAGGAGTTTTCTTGTTGACAGTGGCCCATGGGACTGGCTATAAATTGCTTAAGTCATACGACGACATATGACATGCACGTCTAAACTAAAAATAAAAAGAGTGTCGACCTCAACATGAATCCAATCGCCTCCCTCTCGCCCCTGAAGTTCCCGTGTTCAGCCATCGGCTTCTATGTGCACACACCCTTGCGCCCGTTACCCGTGACAACCCGTCACTGACTCGCGTGAGAAACGCAGGCTGAGCAATCAGTCGCTGTTTCCCAGTGAGTTGTCTGATGAGTTGTCCGAAACCAGTTGGCCCGATCCCTCGGCGGAATATGGCCCGTTTCGTCGTGGACCGATGCATTGAAGTGAAGCCCGGCGGCCCAATCGATCTCGTTTTACACCGAGAGATCATCACCCAAAATCTACAATAAAGTGATGCCATGAACTTGAACGAGCCCATTACTGCGCAACGCGTCAGCCAGTCTGTCGGTAAATACCGATGGACCATTTGTGCATTGTTGTTTTTTGCAACCACCGTCAATTACCTCGACCGCCAGGTGCTCAGCCTGCTGGCGCCGGATCTGTCGAGGCAGTTTGGCTGGAGCAACACCGATTACGCCAACATTGCCGCCGTCTTCCAGTTCACCTACGCGATTTCCATGCTGTTCGCGGGCCGTGTAGTGGACAAGATCGGCACCAAGGCCGCTTTTGTGGTGGCGATTTGCATTTGGTCGACCGGCGCCGTCATGCACGCCTTTGCAGAACCCATGGGCGAGGGTATTGCCGCCATCTGTAGCGCGCTGGGTATTGCGGTCATCCCGGTCTCGATCGCCGGCTTCATGCTGTCGCGCGCCGTGCTGGCGGTGGGTGAATCGGCCAACTTCCCGACCGCAATCAAGGTCACCGCTGAGTATTTCCCGAAGAAGGAACGCTCCTTCGCCACCGGCATCTTCAACTCCGGGGCCAACGTCGGCGCGATCCTGGCACCCATTTCGGTGCCGCTGATCGCTGGCCTGTGGGGCTGGCAGACAGCGTTCATCGTGATCGGCATGCTGGGCTTTATCTGGATGGGCGTATGGCTGGTGTTGTACGACAAGCCAGAGCAGCAGAAGCGCCTGTCGGCGCAGGAACTGGCGCACATCCGCAGTGATTCCCCCGCCAGCGCCGCTGTGCAGACGGGCGTCGGCAAAAAGGTTTCGTGGTTCCAATTGCTGAAATACCGTCAGACCTGGGCGTTCGCCTTCGGCAAGTTCATGACCGACGGTGTGTGGTGGTTCTTTCTGTTCTGGCTTCCGACCTACCTGTCGGAGCAGTACGGCCTGAAAGGCGCAGCCATCGTTGTGCCACTGGCCGTGCTGTACAGCATGACCATGGTGGGCAGTATTGGCGGCGGCTGGTTCCCCAGCTATTTCATGGCACGTGGCGACAAGCCGTATGACGGCCGCATGAAAGCCATGCTGGTGATTGCTGTTTTCCCGTTGGTCGTGCTGCTGGCGCAGCCATTGGGTCACATCAGTGTCTGGGTACCGGTGTTGCTCATTGGTGTGGGTGCGTCGGCGCATCAGGCCTGGTCGGCCAACATCTTCACCACGGTGTCCGACATGTTTCCGCAAAAGACCGTCGCGTCCGTGGTCGGCATTGGCGGTATGGCGGGTGGGCTGGGCGGAGTCTTGCTGACCAAGGTCGGTGGCTGGGTGTTCGACTACTACAAATCGGTGGGTGAAATCCGTACCGGCTACATGATCATGTTCGCCGTCTGCGCGCTGGCCTATCTGGTGGCGTGGAGTGTGATGAAGATGCTGGTGCCTCGCCACAAGGAAATTACCGACCTCTGAGTGACGGCTTCGAGGGTACCTGCAAGACGGAGTAACCCGTCGGATTGAACAAGGCCGCTGAGCAGTCAGCGGCCTTTTTGCGTTTTGGGTTACGGGGGACCGTGTTTGAGGTGGGAGGCGATTGCTTTGGCTTAATAAGAAGCATTACTATTCACGCCCCGTTTCCACAGCACAGCGCAATGACCCTCAAGCTGCCCCGCAGACACGGCTTTTTCGAGCATTACGAAGAGTTGGTTGGTACCTGGACCCGTCGCCTGAGGAATCGTCAGCAGGCCGAGGACCTGGCCCACGATACCTTCGTGCGGGTGCTTGAGTCCGATTCGGCGCGGGTGGAACAGCCCCGGGCATATTTGCACCAGACCGCGCGCAACATTGCCGTGGATGGTTATCGGCGTGAGGACCGGCGGGGCGCCATGGAGTCAGAGGCGATCGATCTCAGTGAGTCGCCGACCGGCGACCCGGAGCATTTCATGCACGCGATCCAGCTGGCTGATTCCATCGAACGGGCGCTCTCCGAATTGCCGGTCAACTGCCGCAAGGTGTTTGTCTGGCAGAAAATCGAGGGCCTGACCCAGGCCGAAATCGCCGAACGCCTGGGGCTGTCCAAGAACATGGTGGAAAAGTATATGATCCGCACGCTTCGGCACCTGCGCGATCGCCTGGACGGGTTGCAGTCATGATGTGCTGCGGCCATGAACCTACCCGTCGGAGCTGCCGAAGGCTGCGATCTTTTGGCGGCCTTGGCGTGGCCGAAGATCAAAAGATCGCAGCCTTCGGCAGCTCCTGCGCCAAGCCGATACGGTGTGATGACTTATCCCCGGCCAAACAGGAACTTCCATGATGGATACTCGTGATTGTGCGTGCGGGCAAACAACGGTTCGCGATGACGCGGCGCTATGGTTTGTACGTTTGCAGGAGCCTGTCATCGATGTCGAAGTACGTCGCCGGTTTCAGGCCTGGCTGGGCGAACACCCCCAACACCGAAACGAATTCGAAGTGCTCCAGGGTTTGTGGAGCGCCGCCGATTTGCTGCCGGCGGCGCGTTTGCGTGCCTTGTGTGAAACCCCGCCAGCCCTGAAAAAACCTCGCCCTGTGCTGCGTTACGCGGTAGCCGCCAGCGTGCTCGCGGTGGCGCTCGGCCTGGGTCTGTTCAGCAGCCTGAATCATCCAGCGTCTTACACGGCTGAGTTTTCAACGGCCCTGAATGAGCGGCGCCATGTGGCGTTGCCGGACGGTTCGGCGGTGGATCTGGACAGCCGCAGCCGGATTCAGGTGCGTTTTGAAAAGGGTCAACGCCACGTTGAGCTCAGTGAAGGCGAAGCGATGTTCAGTGTCGAGCACGACACCCGCCGGCCTTTCGTGGTCGAGTCGGGCAGCGGCAAGGTCACGGTCACCGGCACCCGATTCGACGTACGCCGTGGCGCCAGCGAAACCCGGGTGGTGGTGGAGCAGGGCACGGTCAAGGTCCAGGGGCGCGAGGCTGCCGATCACGATTTCATCCATCTGACCGCAGGCCTGGGCACCCACGTCGATGCCCAGGGCAAGGTCGCGGCCGCCTACGCCGTCAACCCGGCGGAAATGACCGCCTGGCGCAGCGGCAAACTGGTGTTCAACAACGCCCGCCTGGCCGACGTCGCCGAGCAGGTCTCACGTTATCGGGAGAAACCGCTCAAGGTCGCCAGCGCAGCGGTCGGCGATCTGCGCCTGACCAGCGTGTTCAAGTCCGACAACACCGACGCACTGCTCAAGGCTTTGCCGAGCATTCTGCCGGTGGCCGTGCGCGCCCTTGGCGATGGCAGCCAGGAAATAATTTCAAAATAAAATTCAGGTTTTTTTCGAGTTCATCGTCTTCCTGTTCAACTGCAACTGGTTTGCATTAACAAACGCACACTTTTGCGATCCACAGGATTACGTTCGACGTGAATAACTCCACCGCTAAAAACAACAAATTCCCCTGGTTGCCGCTGGCGCTCGCCCTGGCGGTCAACGTTGCACTGCCCCAGGCCTTTGCCGCCGACGGCATCCGCATCCCGGCGCAACCCTTGGGGCAAGCCTTGAGCCAATTGGGCCAGCAAACCTCGCTTCAGGTGTTCTTCAGCCCTGAACTGGTCGCCGGCAAACAGGCTCCGGCGGTGGACGGCAATATTTCTCCGGAAGACGCACTGCGCCAGTTGCTGCAAGGCAGCGGCCTGCAATACCAGATCGATGAAGGATCGGTGACTCTGATGCCGGCGCCGACTTCGGCGGCCAACGGCCCGTTGGAGCTGGGCGTGACCGACATCAAGGTGGTGGGCGACTGGCTCGATGACGCCGATGCCGCCTTGGTGCAGAACCACCCTGGTGCACGAACGGTGGTCCGCCGCGAAGCCATGGTCGAACAGGGCGCGATGAACGTCGGCGAGGTGTTGAAACGGGTTCCCGGCGTGCAGGTGCAGGACGCCAACGGCACCGGTGGCAGCGACATTTCCCTCAACGTCGGCGTGCGTGGCCTGACTTCGCGCCTGTCGCCTCGCTCCACCGTGCTGATCGACGGCATCCCGGCGGCGTTCGCGCCCTACGGTCAGCCACAACTGTCCATGGCACCGATTTCCTCCGGCAACCTCGACAGCATCGACGTGGTACGCGGCGCCGGCTCCGTGCGCTACGGACCGCAAAACGTCGGCGGTGTGATCAACTTCGTGACCCGTGCGATCCCGGAACAGGCCTCTGCGGAAATCGGCACCACCCTGGAAACCTCGCAGCACGGTGGCTGGAAACACATCGACACCGCGTTCATGGGCGGCACCGCCGACAACGGCATGGGCGTGGCGCTGTTGTACTCCGGCGTGAACGGCAACGGTTACCGTGAAAGCAACAATGGCAACGACATCGACGACGTGATCCTCAAGACCCATTGGGCGCCGACCGATGTCGACGATTTCAGCCTCAACTTCCACTACTACGACGCCAAGGCCGACATGCCCGGCGGCCTGACCCAGGCGCAGTACGACGCCGACCCGTTCCAGTCGGTGCGCGACTACGACAGCTTCAGCGGCCGTCGCAAGGATGTGTCGTTCAAGTGGGCGCGGCAGATCGACGATCGCACCCAGGCCGAAGTGCTGACTTACTACACCGACAGTTTTCGTGGCAGCACCATCGCCTCTCGTGACCTGAAGACACTCAACTCCTATCCGCGCAGCTACTACACCTTCGGTATCGAACCACGGGTGTCCCATGTGTTTGATGTGGGCCCGACCACCCAGGAAGTCAGCGTCGGTTATCGCTACCTGAAGGAAGCCATGCACGAAGAGGCCAGCCGAGTGGCGCTGGTCAACAATGAGCCCGTCGTGCGTCCGGGGGCGGACGGCCATGTCTATCAGGACCGCACCGGTGGAACCGAGGCCAATTCGGTCTACGTCGATAACAAGATCGACGTGGGCAACTGGACCGTCACCCCGGGTATTCGCTTCGAGCACATCAACACCGATTGGCATGACCGCCCGGTGCTCGATAATGCCGGTAAACCGGTGCCGGAGAAAAAACGCAGCATCGAAAGCAACGAGCCGCTGCCGGCCCTGAGCGTGATGTACCACATGTCCGAGGCCTGGAAGCTGTTCGCCAATTACGAAACCTCGTTCGGCGCGCTGCAGTATTTCCAGCTGGGGCAGGGCGGTATCGGTAATGAGCCTGCCAACGGCCTGCAGCCGGAAAAGGCCAAGACCTACGAAATCGGTACGCGCTACAACGATGACGTGTGGGGCGGTGAGGTGACGCTGTTCTACATCGACTTCGACGACGAACTGCAATACATCAGCAATGACGTGGGCTGGACCAACCTCGGCGCGACCAAGCACCAGGGCCTCGAAACCTCGGTGCACTACGATCTGGCGGCGCTGGACCCACGCCTCGACGGCCTGACCGCCAACGCCGGTTTCACCTACACCCGCGCCACTTATGAAGGTGAAATCCCGGGCTTCAAGGGCCGTGACCTGCCGTTCTACTCCCGTCAGGTGGCCACCGCCGGCCTGCGTTACGACATCAACCGCTGGACCTGGAACCTCGATGCGTTCGCCCAGTCGAAACAGCGCTCGCCGGGCACCGGGGTGAATGCCGACGGCAGTTTCAACGGCAACTACATTACCGAAGGCTCCGCCGACGGTCAGTTCGGTGATATTCCGGGTTACGTGACCTGGAACGTGCGTAGCGGCTATGACTTTGGCCCGCAGGTGTCGAACCTGAAACTGGGTGCCGGGGTGAAAAACATCTTCGACAAGCAGTACTTCACCCGCTCCAGCGACAACAACTCGGGCATGTACGTCGGCGCGCCGCGTACGTTCTTTGTGCAGGCCAGTGTCGGGTTCTAGCCCATCTGTGGCGAGGGGGCTTGCCCCCGTTGGGCCGCGAAGCGGTCCCGAATCCGGTAACTTCAGTTCTACAGATAGAACGCATTAACCGATTTGCGACTGCTGCGCAGCCGAACGGGGGCAAGCCCCCTCGCCACAATTCAGACTTTCAACACCCTCCCGCCAATGGCCACCGCCACCAGCAGCACCGCCATCAACCCGAAGGCAAAACTCAAGCTGGCGCCATGGGCGACAAAGCCGATCAGCGCAGGCCCTGCGAGAATGCCCGCATAACCCAGGGTGGTAATGGCCGGCACGGCGATGCTCTCGGGCATGACCGTCTGCTTGCCCACGGCGGTGTACAACACCGGCACGATGTTCGAACAACCGGCGCCCAGCAACGCGTAACCCACCAGCGCCGCCTCCCAACTCGAGGCGAACGTCGCCAGAAACAAGCCCGCGGCAGCCGTCAGCCCGCCGAACACAATCACCCGTGTCGCGCCCAACCGCCGTACGATTTTGTCACCGGTCAAACGCCCGGCCGTCATGGTCAAGGCAAACGCCGCATAGCCGAGGCCCGCATACGCCGTGTCGATGCCGCGTTCCTGTACCAGGAATACCGCGCTCCAGTCCAGCGCCGCGCCTTCGGCGAGGAACACGATGAAGCACATGCCGCCGATGAACAGGACGATGCCATGGGGCACTGCGAACGCCGGCCCCGAACGCTCACTGCCGTAGGGCAACAGGTGCGGCACGGCCCTGGCCAAGGCGATCAGCAGCATCACGATCGCAACCAGCGTGGCCCCCAGCGGCGAAATCCCCAGGCCCAGCAAGCCGCTCACGCCTGCCGCACCGACTATCCCGCCGAGGCTGAACAGGCCATGGAAACCCGACATCATGTTTTTGCCGCTGGCGCGCTCGACGATCACCGCTTGCAGGTTGACCGTCGAATCCACCGTGCCGAGGCCCGCGCCGAACATGAACAGCGCCGCGATCAAGGCCGGAATCGATGACACCGTGGCCAGCAGCGGCAGGGCGGCACAGATCAGCAAGGTCCCACCGGTCGTCACCCGCCGACAGCCGAAACGCGTGGCCAGAATCCCGGCCATCGGCATCGCCAGGATCGACCCTACCCCCAGACACAGCAGCAACAGACCCAGGGTGCCTTCATCCAGCCCGGCCCGGGCCTTGGCATAGGGCACCAGCGGCGCCCACGCGGCGATGCCGAAGCCGGCGATGAAAAAGGCGATGCGCGTGGACATCTGTTCCAGGCGGCCGGGAACGAAGGGGGTCTGGCTGTTGAGGCTGGTCATATCAATCCCTGGCAAAAAACGTCACGTCCTCAACGGACAGTGATCGACCGGCGAGGGTTCGATCAGTGCCCGGAAAGTTTTACGGTCAAACAGGGCGACATCGTTGCACAGCCCTGCTGTTTTTCGCGATATGTTGAGCCATTCCAATGACACACGGAGGGCGCCATGGCGCAGAGGTACGATGCACGGGGCAATATTTACATCGTGGTAGCGCCCGAAGAATTGCGCCACCAGGGCATCGACTTGCCCGATCAGGCCAGCCATGCGGCACAAACTCGTCAGGCTTGGGCTGCGGCGGCCATCGAAGCCTGCTGCAACTGGGCACCCGGCACGCAACCGGCCGGCAGCAAGGATCATCGCAGCGACGGATTGCTGGTCGGACCGTTCCAGTCCTCGCCACCCTTTGACCTGTTGATCGTCAACACCGACGGGACCCTGGCCGAACGCAGTGGCAACGGGCTGACGATTTTTTCCCAGGCGTTGAGCGAGCAAGGGCTTTTACCCCGCGACGAAGCCTGTCTACTCAGGGTTCACCACGACAAGTCCGACACGCCTTCACCGGGGCAGACTTCGGTGAAGGCGGCTGAAGTCGAGGGCGTGCAGGGTTTCTGGCTCGACCTTGGCCGGCCTGGTTTCGGGCCGTCGGCGGTCAGTGCCGAGGGTGTTGAAACGGCGCTGTTGAATGGCCGCGAACTCAGCCACGTCAATCCGCTGTCGGCACTCAATGGCGCATGGTCGCGCAGCCAGTTCGCGCGGGTCGGCAATCCGCATTGCGTGACGCTGGTCGAAAACGCCGACGACTTGCCGGGCAACGAGCAGATGCGAGAACCGGCGCTGGGTGACGGGTTGATGCGAATTGCCTACGCCATGCCGGTCGGTGCAGGCAAACCTTGTTCGGCGGGGATCAATCTGCAATGGGCGATGCGCTTGTCCGAAGGACACATCGCCGCGCGGGTATTCGAGCGCGGCGAGGGGCCGACGGCGTCGTCAGGGACCAGCGCCAGTGCGGTGGCCTGTGCGGCCTGGCGCGTGGGTTGGGTCAGGGCCGGGGAAGTGAAGGTGACGATGCCGGGTGGCACGGCGCCGATCTTGCTGGAAGAGGAGCAGGGGGAGTTGAGTCGGGTCAGTCTGTTTGGTACGGCTCGGTTAATCGATTGACTTCAAAATAGCCTTCGCGAGCAAGCCCGCTCCCACAGGGTTTTGTGAACGACACAAATCTACTGTGGGAGCGGGCTTGCTCGCGAAGAGGCCAGATCAGTCAACACCAAACTCAACTCAGCTCACTGAACTCCACCACCGGCATCGTCCGCTTCATCAACACCTTGCCCTCGCGCACCGAGTACAGCGGCAACCCCTGGCTGCGGATCACCTCGTAATCACTCTCCGCCGACAGAATCAGCAGGTTCGCCGGCCGCCCGCGTTCCAGGCCATAGCGCTCGCCGAGGTTCATGGCCCTGGCGCTGTTGTCCGTCACCAGGTCCAGCGCGCTTTGCAGGTTGCGATAACCGAGCATGTGGCAGATGTGCAGCCCGGCCTCGAGCACCCGCAGAATGTTGCCATTGCCCAGGGGGTACCACGGATCGACGATGGAGTCCTGGCCGAAGCACACGTTCATGCCCGCTTCCAGCAACTCGTTGACCCGGGTCACGCCCCGGCGTTTCGGGAAGCTGTCGAAGCGACCTTGCAGGTGGATGCTCTCGGTGGGGCAGGAGACAAAGCTGATCCCCGAATGCCCGAGCAAGCGAAACAGCTTGGCGCAGTAGGCGTTGTCGTAGGAGCCCATGGCCGTGGTATGGCTGGCCGTGACCCGCGAACCCATGTCGCGGCTGCGGGCCTCTTCGGCGAGTACTTCGAGAAAGCGTGAATGCGGGTCGTCGGTTTCGTCGCAATGCACGTCGACCAGGCAACCGCTGCGTTCGGCCAGGTCCATGAGGAACTTCACCGAGCTGACACCCTGGTCGCGGGTGTACTCGAAATGCGGAATGCCACCGACCACGTCCGCGCCCATGCGGATCGCCTCTTCCATCAACTCGCGACCATTGCGGTACGACTCGATGCCTTCCTGAGGGAAGGCGACGATTTGCAGGTCGACCAGGTGCCGGCTTTCCTCGCGCACTTCGAGCATCGCCTTGAGCGCGGTCAATTGCGGGTCGGTGACGTCGACGTGGGTGCGCACATGCTGGATGCCGTGGGCGGCGAGGGCCTGGATGGTTTTTTTGGCGCGGGTCTTGGTGTCTTCCTGGGTGATGGTCGCCTTGCGTTCGCCCCAGCACTCGATGCCTTCGAACAGCGTACCGCTCATGTTCCAGCGCGGCTCGCCGGCGGTGAGGGTGGCGTCGAGGTGGATGTGCGGCTCGACAAAGGGCGGCACCACCAGATTGCCGCCGGCATCCAGGTCGCCAGGGCCCAGGGTCGGGGCCTCGATCTGGCGGGCGATGCTGCTGATCAGGCCGTTTTCCAGGTTCAACTCATGCAGGCCTTCCTGGTTGCGCAGACGGGCGTTGATGATGTGCATCGGGCGGGTCCTTTTAGCGATTCGTGTAGGCAATATCTCTACGTTAGCTCGGTGGTGGCGATCCCCGCCAGTTCCAAATGTGGGAGCGGGCTTGCTCGCGAAGGCGGCTGTACATTCGACATATGCATCGACTGATACTCCGCTTTCGCGAGCAAGCCCGCTCCCACAGTGGTTTTGGTTCCGTCAGGAAGACTGGTTCAGGGGCAGAAAACGCAGCAGCGCCGCGACTATGGCTTCGGGCGCATCTTCCTGAACCAGATGACCGGCGTTGGGTATCGGATGGAACTGCGACCCAGGAATCATCTGCTGCAAGGCCCGCCCGCGTTCGATGGGAATCCACTGATCGTCTTCACCCCAGAGAATCTGCACCGGGCAGCGAATCGTCGGGTACAAGCCTTCGGCCTCACGGGTATAGCGCTCGTCCATCTGTGCTATCTGCCGGTAAAACGCCGCTTGGCCCCGCTCCCCCAGCCACGGTTGAACGTAGGGGGCGAGTTCGGCGTCGGGGATTTCGCGCTGGATGGCCCCGCGAATATAGGTTGGCACGATGGCGCGCTGGATGTAATCGGGCAGTCCGCTGAACGCCGCTTCATGCTGGCGCACATGCTGCACGAACGGCGAACCCCAGGGCGTCAGCGCCACCGGATCGATCAGCGTCAGGCTGCGGTAATCCTTGCCGTTGAGCAGATGCGTGCGCAGGGCGGTGGCGCCGCCGAAGTCGTGGGCTACCACGTCGGGGCGGTCCAGGCCCCAATGCTCCAGCAACTGCGCCAGCAACTCGTTCTGCACACCCAGGGACACGTCGCCATCGACTTTCTCGGATTGCCCGTAGCCCAGCAGATCGAAATAGTGCACCCGGTGCGTGGCGATGAAATGCGGGGCAATCCGGTGCCAGACACAGGAGGAGAAGGGCGTGCCATGCACGAACACCAGCGGCGGGCCATCGCCGCGTACGGCGTAGCGCACGGAGTGCCCTTTGAAGCGATAGGTCTGGGGCAGTGGCCAGTCAGTCATGGGCTTGTCCTCTTGGCGGGGGAAGAGGCAAAAAGCATAGGCATAAAAAAACAGCCGATGAAGGCTGTTCTTTATTTCTCTGACAAAACGCTGTTCCCCTGTAGGAGCGAGCTTGCTCGCGAAGAACGTCAACGATTACGCGTGGTATCTGGCAGCCCGCGGTGCTCTGGCGTCCATCGCGAGCAAGCTCGCTCCTACAAGGGGGCGGTATCTTTATTCGCCGCGATAGATGCAACCGCTGGTGCAAGTTTCGTGGATACGAATCGCACTGAGCTCCGGCAACAACGGCTTCATCTCGTTCCAGATAAACTTGGCCAGCACTTCGCTGGTCGGGTTTTCCAGGCCGGGAATGTCGTTCAGGTAGTTGTGGTCCAGACGCTCGTACAGCGGCTTGAAGATCGCCTTGATCTCGGAGAAGTCGCGGATCCAGCCGGTGTGCGGGTCAAGATCACCGCTCAGGTGGATCGCCACTTTGAACGAGTGACCGTGCAGGCGCCCGCACTTGTGGCCGTCCGGTACGTGGGGCAGGCGGTGGGCGGATTCGAATGTAAATTCCTTGAAGATTTCCACAGTGTTTTCAGCTCTGTTCAGGTGGCGTTCGCCGCAGCGATTCGGGCAGGCGGCGAGTTTACCAGTTTGTCCTGACTAAAGGGTCAGCAAGCGTTCGCCGAGGCGACCGTTGGCGGCCAGTTCGAGGAATTCGTCGCCCAGGCGGCGGCTTTCTTCCATGGTGGTGCGCCAGTATTTCTGCCGGCTCGGGGCGTCGCCCATGAAGCGCTTGAAGTCGTTACGGTCCGGCAGTTTGCCGTAGGGCAGGCGCGCCAGGTATTCCTTCGACGGCGCCAGCAGCAGCACGTTTTGCAAGCGGGCCGGGCAGGCGCGGCGCCACGGCAGGGTCTTGTCGAACCAGCCGGGAATCACCCGGTCGGTGAAATGCGGGTAGAGCACGATGTCATCGCCGCTGTAGGGCAGGTCCAGGTGATAGTCCAGCAGACCGCCGTCGCGGAAGGTGCCGGCACCGGCGCCCGGCAGGTCGCGCACGCCTTCCATGACCATCGGGATCGAGCCGGAAGCCAGCAGGGCCTGGCGCAAATTGCCGGGATTGAGGGCGACGAAGCGCGACGGGAAGTCGTTCAAGGCGTCGACCGGCGGCGCCAGGCGCGGGTCGTGGATGATCAGGCGTTCGAAGTGCCGGGCCAGCCGCGCCCGGCCGCGCAGGTTGTCGGCAATGACCGAGGACAGTCCCAGCCCCAGGCGACCGCGATGGTCGTCGGCGAGCAGGCCGTGGCTTTTGACCACCATGATGTTCAGGCGGTAGGCGCTGTTGCCGAGGATCGCGGCATCACGACCGTCGAGCAGGTCATCGAGCATGTGCCGCGAGCTCTGGCTGATTTGCGCCATGGTCACGCCCTTGGCAAAGTTTTGCTCGGTGTACAGCTGCCCGAGACGCCGGATGCCCTCGGCGGCGTCCGGCAGGCAGGCGCTGGCGAAGCGCCAGGAACCCACCGATGCACCAATCAGCGAGCGCTCCCGCGGTGCCGCCGGCAGCCACTCGCCGAACAGCGCCAGGTCCAGCCCTTGAATCCCCAGCGCCTTCGGACCGCCCGCCGCACCGGGCAGGGTGCCGACCTCGGCGGCGTTCAAGCCGTTTTCACGGATGCGCGCAAAAGCTCGCGGACCGGCCTTGAGCGTCAGGGAAGGAAACTTGATGTGGATGGCCGTCATACCGGTCTCGAATGTTGGCAAGCGGGGAATTATAAACACCACATCCCCTGTAGGAGCGAGCCTGCTCGCGATGGTCGTCAACGATTACGCTGGTAACCTGACACCCCGCGGCGTTCCAAGGTCCATCGCGAGCAGGCTCGCTCCTACAGGGGGGGCGGTTTGGCCAATGATGGCAATTCAGTTTCAATTAAGTTCAGCGGGTTAAGGTGGCTCGCCTGGCCCCCCGACGCAACGCTGGTACCATTGCGGCTTTCGAGAAGCTCACACCACTCGCATTAGACCCGGTCAGCTGGCAGTGACTCAAGGATCATCAGGATTCGTAATGAAGGTGTTTCTACTCAATCGATGTTTCGCACGCCGAATGGCGCTGCTGCTTCTGGCATTTTGCTCGGCAGTGATGGCCCGCGACCTGGATCAGGATGAAGCCCTGCGCCTGCGTCAACAGGGCGTGATCCTGCCGCTGGAGCAGCTGTTGCAGCAAGCGATGGATCGCTACCCCGGTGCAAAACTGCTGGAAGCCGAACTCGAAGAGAAGCACGACATCTACCTTTATGATGTTGAATTGCTGACGCCCGAAGGCGTGGTCCGTGAGCTGCACATCGATGCGACTGACGGCCGATTATTGAAAGACAAGGAAGACTGATCCATGCGTTTGCTGCTGGTGGAAGACCATGTGCCCCTGGCCGACGAACTGCTGGCCGGTCTCAACCGTCAGGGTTATGCGGTGGACTGGCTGGCCGACGGTCGCGACGCGGTGCATCAGGGCAGTACTGAACCCTACGACCTGATCATCCTCGATCTCGGCCTGCCGGGCGTGCCGGGGCTCGAGGTGCTGGCGCAATGGCGCGCGGCGGGGCTGTCCACGCCGGTGCTGATCCTCACGGCCCGGGATTCCTGGGCCGAACGCATCGAAGGCCTCAAGGCCGGCGCCGACGATTACCTGACCAAACCCTTTCATCCCGAAGAGCTGTTTTTGCGCATCCAGGCGTTGCTGCGCCGCTCCCATGGCCAGGTCAACCAGCCGACGCTCCAGGCCGCCGGGCTGCACCTGGACGAAGGTCGCCAGTGCGTTGTCCGCGACGGTGCGGACATTCAGCTGACCGCCGCGGAGTTTCGCCTGTTGCGTTATTTCATGCTGCACCCCGAGCAGATCCTCTCCAAAAGCCACCTCGCCGAACACCTCTACGACGGTGAAACCGAGCGCGATTCCAATGTGCTGGAGGTCCACGTCAACCATTTGCGCCGCAAGCTCGGCAAAAGCGTGATCGAAACCCGACGTGGCCAGGGCTACCTGTTCGGCGGGCAAGCCCGGTGAGATCGATCCAGCGTCGCTTGAGCCTGGGCCTGATCAGCGTGATGGTGGTCGTTGGCCTGGTGCTGGCGCAAACCAGCCTGTGGCTGTTCGAAATGGGTTTGCAGCGCTACCTCGAAGCCGGGTTGCGCAATGACAGCGAGAGCCTGTTGGCGGCGCTGGTGCGCGGGCCGCAAGGCTTGCAACTGGATGAACGACGTCTGTCGCCGGCCTATCAGCGGCCGTTTTCCGGGCATTATTTCCGCATCGATTTCACCGATGGCCATTGGCGTTCCCGTTCGTTATGGGATCAGGAACTGCCGGCGCTCGATCACCCCGGCCTGCACGACGATCTGCAACTGGGGCCGGAAGGGCAACAGTTGCTGGTGCTGCGTACGGACTATCGACGCCTGGGGTTGCCGATCTCCATCAGCGTCGCCGAGGATTACACGCCGATACGCGAAAGCTTCCGGCGCGTGCAACAGCTCGGGTTGGGCCTGGGTTTGACCGGGCTGCTGCTGATTCTGTTGCTGCAACGGATTACCGTGCGCCGCGCCTTGCGTCCACTGGAACAGGCCCGCGAGCAGATCGCGCAGTTGCAACAGGGCCAGCGCTCGCAACTCGATGATCAAGTACCGCTGGAGCTGGAGCCACTGGTGGCGCAGATCAACCACTTGCTGGCCCACACCGAGGACAGCCTCAAGCGCTCACGCAATGCCCTGGGCAACCTCGGCCATGCGTTGAAAACACCGCTGGCGGTGCTGTTGAGCCTGGCCTCTAGCGAGCAGCTTGAGGCACACCCGCAACTGCGCAAGACCCTCAAGGAACAACTGCAACAGGTCGAGCAACGGCTCAATCGGGAACTCAATCGTGCGCGGTTATCCGGTGATGCGCTGCCGGGCGCGCTGTTTGATTGCGATGCCGAACTCCCCGGGTTGCTGGCAACCCTGAACATGATCCATGGCGAACACCTGGCGCTGAGCTACCGCGTTCCGGCCGGCCTGCAATTGCCCTGGAATCGTGAAGACCTGCTGGAACTGTTGGGCAACCTGCTGGATAACGCCTGCAAATGGGCGGATGCCGAGGTTCGCGTGAGTGTCGCCGAGTTGGCGAACGGGTTTGAACTCAGTGTGGAAGATGACGGCCCGGGCATTCCCGAAGAGCGTCGCGATCAGGTGTTCGGCCGGGGAACACGGCTGGATGAACAGACCCATGGGCATGGCCTGGGACTTGGCATCGTGCGCGACATCGTCGATAGCTGGGGCGGGACACTGTCGTTGCTGGAAAGCGAGTGGGGTGGGTTGAAGGTCGTCATCGAATTACCCAGACACTGAGATCCATTGTGGGAGCGGGCTTGCTCGCGAAGGCGGTGTATCAGTCGATGACAGTATCGGCTGACACTCCGCCTTCGCGAGCAAGCCCGCTCCCACAGGGGTTCACTGATTGGCTGACAAGTTTCAGGTGTGATGAATCTCCCGATCCTTGGTTTCCGGCATGAAGAAAATACCCAGCACAGCCGTCATCACCGCGATGACGATCGGATACCACAGCCCGTAATAGATATCCCCCGTGGCCGCCACCATGGCGAACGCCACCGTCGGCAGGAAGCCGCCGAACCAGCCATTACCGATGTGATAGGGCAACGACATCGAGGTGTAGCGGATGCGCGCCGGGAACAGTTCCACCAGCCAGGCGGCGATCGGCCCGTAGACCATGGTCACGTAGATCACCAGGATCGTCAGGAGCAACAGCACCATCGGGTAGTTGGTCTTGGCCGGGTCAGCCTTCTCGGGGTAACCGGCGTCCTTGAGGGCAGTGGCGAGATTGGCGGTAAAGGCATCGTTTTTGGCCTTGAAGTCGGCGGCCGGCATGCCGGTGCCCTCGAAGCTCTCGATCACTTTCTCGCCGATGCGCACCTGCGCAACGGCGCCCGGCTCGGCGTTGACGTTCTTGTAGGGGATGGCCCGTTTGGCCAGCACGGTCTTGGCCAGGTCGCAGGAGCTGGTGAATTTGGCCTTGCCTACCGGGTCGAACTGGAACGAGCACTGGTCGGGATTGGCGACCACCGTGACCGGGTTCTTCTCCTGCGCAACGAACACGTCGGGGTTACCGTATTGGGTCAACGCGTGGAAGATCGGGAAGTAAGTCAGTGCCGCAATGATGCAGCCGGCCATGATGATGCCCTTGCGGCCGATGCGGTCGGACAGGCTGCCGAATATGACGAAAAACGGTGTGCCGATCAGCAGCGAGCCGGCAATCAGCAAGTTGGCGGTCTGCGGGTCGATCTTCAGCGTCTGCAGCAGGAAAAACAGCGCATAGAATTGCCCGGTGTACCAGACCACGGCCTGGCCGGCGGTGCCACCGAGCAGGGCCATGATCACGATCTTGAGGTTGTCCCAGCGGGCGAAGGATTCGGTCAGCGGTGCCTTGGAGGATTTGCCTTCCGCTTTCATTTTCATGAACACCGGTGACTCGCTCAGTTGCAGGCGGATGTACACCGAGATAATCAACAACAGGATCGAAAGCAGGAACGGAATCCGCCAGCCCCAGGCTTCGAAGGCTTCCGTGCCCAGCGCGGTACGGCAGGCCAGGATCACCAGCAGTGAAAGAAACAGGCCAAGGGTGGCTGTCGTCTGAATCCACGAGGTGAAATAGCCGCGCTTGCCCTTGGGGGCATGTTCGGCCACGTAGGTGGCTGCGCCGCCGTACTCGCCACCCAGCGCCAGGCCCTGCAGCAAGCGCAGGCTGATCAGGATGATCGGTGCGGCCACGCCTATGCTCGCGTAGCCGGGCAGCAAGCCCACCACGGCCGTCGAGACACCCATGATCACGATGGTGATGAGGAAGGTGTGCTTGCGTCCGATCATGTCGCCCAGGCGGCCGAACACAATGGCGCCGAACGGCCGGACGGCGAAGCCGGCGGCGAAGGCGAGCAGGGCGAAGATGAAGGCAGTGGTTTCATTGACGCCGGCGAAGAAGTGCTTGGCGATAATCGCCGCGAGGGAGCCGTAGAGGTAGAAGTCGTACCATTCGAACACGGTGCCCAGGGACGAGGCGAAGATGACCTTGCGCTCCTCCTTGGTGATCCCGTGGTTGGGCGCGCTGCCCGTGGTTGTATTGTCGATTGCTGCCATGAGTATTCTCCGTCGTGCTCTTGTTGTAGGCCGGAGTTCTCACCAACACTTGCCGTACCCAGGCCCTGGGGCTGAAGTCATCGGATTACGTGGCTTGCATTCAAGTTGACGCCAGAAAAAGCTGCAAGGTTCCATGAAGCATAATCGGCTTGCGGCAGATATCCACTGGCCACCATTTCATTGCGCCGGGCGCAGAAACAGATGTGGGAGCGGGCTTGCTCGCGAAGGCGGTGTGTCAGTCGACGTAAATTTCGAATGACACACCGCCTTCGCGAGCAAGCCCGCTCCCACATGGGGATTTTGCAAGGCTCAGACGCGGAACTGGTCCATCAGGCTCTGCTGCTGGTTCGCCAGGCTGTTGAGCGACTGGCTGACCCGTGCCGACTCATTGGCCTGGCCCGACAGCGACTCGGTCACGTCGCGAATGGTCGCCACGTTGTTGTTGATCTCCTCGGCCACTGCGCTTTGCTCTTCGGCGGCGCTGGCGATCTGCATGTTCATGTCGTTGATCACGGTCACCGCGTCGCCGATCTGGCGCAGCGCCGTCACGGCCTGGCCAACCTGCTCGACACTGCCCTGGGCCTGGCGATGGCTGTTGTTCATCGAACCCACCACTTCCTGCGTGCCGCTTTGCAGTTGTTCGATCACCAGACGGGTTTCTTCGACAGACTCCTGGGTACGTCGCGCCAGGTTGCGCACCTCATCGGCGACCACGGCAAAACCGCGCCCGGCCTCACCGGCACGGGCCGCTTCGATCGCCGCGTTGAGGGCCAGCAGGTTGGTCTGCTCGGCAATTGCGCGGATCACTTCCAGCACCGTGCCGATCTTCTCGCTGTTGGCGGCCAGGCCTTCGACCTGAACCATGGCCGCGCTCATGTCGGCGGCGAGGTTGTCGATGCTGGCGGTGGTGCGGTCGATCACGGTCAGGCCCTGACGGGTTGCCTGATCGGCATCGCGGGCGGCGTGTGCCGCTTGCGCGGCGCTGCGGGCGACGTCCTGGGCGGTGGCGCTCATCTCGTGGGAGGCGGTCGCGACCTGATCCACCTGGCGGTACTGCTGCTCCATGCCGGCGCTGGTCTGGGTGGCGATGGCAGACGACTGGTCCGCCGTGCTGCGGGCGTCCTGCACCGAGCGTTTCACTTCGGCAATGATCGGTTGCAGCTTGTCGAGGAAGCGGTTGAACCAACCGGCCAACTGGCCCAGTTCATCCTTTTTGTCGTAGGCCAGGCGGCGGGTCAGGTCACCTTCGCCGCTCGCGATGTCCTCGAGCATGTGCGCCACGCCGAGAATCGGTCTGGTCACGCTGCGGGCCATCAGCCACACCAGCACCAGGCCCAGCAGCGCGGCGAGCACGCCCAGGCTGAGTTCGACCAGTGTGCCGGCGGTGTTGCTGTCGTCCAGTTGCTTTTTCAGGGCTTCGGCGGGGCCGACCAGGACTTTCTCCGGCACGTCGAGCAGTACGCCCCAGGACTTGCCGCCGGGAATCGGCTGGAAGGGGGCCAGCACTTTCAATTGCTCATGGCTGTGCAGGCTGGCGGTTTTGTTGCTGGCGGCCAGCATGCGCAGCAGTTCGGTACCGCTGGCCTTGTCCACGGCATCCAGGCGCTGGCTGAGTTTGCTGGCGTCCGGGCTGTAGCCGGCGAGCAGGCCCGCCGGGCTGATGATGCTGACACTGGTCTGGCCGTCGTAGAGTTTCTTGCTGGCCCCCAGGCTGACCGCTTGCAGGCTGTTGAGGTTGATGTCCACCGACAGCGAGGCGATCACCTTGCCGTTGACCATCAGCGGGAAAACGATGCTGGTCATCAGCACGTTCTGGCCGTCGATCTCATAGAAGTAGGGTTCGATCACGCACGGCTTGAGCGTGGTGCGCGGGCAGGTGAACCAGGCGTTGGCCGCTTCGCCGCTGGGGCCGGTGCTGGTGTCGGCCATGTCCTTTTCCGGCAGCGCCATGGACGTCAGCTTGCCCGGCGTCGGCTGCGACCAGTAGAGGGCGAAACGGCCCTTGTCGTTGCTGCCCAGTTCCGCCTGGCCGGCGAACAGGTCGTCCTTGCCGTCCAGCCCGTTGGGTTCGAACACCAGGGACAGGCCAAGCAGGTCCGGATTGGCCTGCAGGGCCGACTTGACCTGGCGGGTCAGGTCTTCACGCAGGTCGAAGGCATCGAGGAAGCGCTTTTCGGCCTGCTCGCGCAAAAACAGCACCTGCCGGGAGAAACCGTGGCCGTACTGATAGGCGTCCATGAACTGCTGGCGAATCCCCAGTGCCTGGTTCTCGCCCTGGGACTCGATCCGGGCCTGGGCCGACTCGGTCAGCATCTCCATGCTCGAGGCTTTCACCAGCTCGGAGCTGTGCTCCATGCGGTACAGCGAAAGACCCACCAGCAGGGTCACGATGCCCGCCAGGCACAGCCCGGCCAGCAGGGTGATTTTCCATTGAATGGAAAGTTGTCTGAGCGACATGGAGGCGTCCTTATTCGATAAATATCTGAGACTTTGCACTGTAGCGGCCGCGATCCGGGTTTCTTTATGCCGCGTTTCGAATAAGGTTTGTAACTGCTTTTTGTGGCGAGGGGGCTTGCCCCCGTTGGGTCGCGAAGCGGCCCCTATATTGTCCGGTCATACCGAGTTGTCTGGATCGCGACTGCTACGCAGCCGAACGGGGGCGAGCCCCCTCGCCACAGGGGATCGCAATCCACTGCACATTCAGAGCCCCCATGAGCTTTGACACCGCGCCGACTCTGCGGCAAAGTGCGCGCCCTCTAATAAAACCCATTCCTGTTATCCGCTGGCGGCTCACGCAGACTGCCGGCCGGACTCTTTCCGTTTGTCACGAGGTTACGAAATGAATGCAGTCATTGCCGCGGTCGGCATCATGCTGGTGCTCAGCCTGTCCCGCGTGCATGTGGTGATCGCCCTGATCGTCGGTGCGCTGGTAGGTGGCCTGACCGGTGGCCTGGGCATCGAGGCGACGCTCAAGGCTTTCAACAGTGGCCTGGGTGGCGGGGCGACGGTGGCGTTGTCCTACGCCTTGCTCGGTGCTTTTGCCGTGGCCATTGCCAAATCCGGCATGGCCCATGCGCTGGCCGACAAGGCGCTGGCGATGGTCGATCGCCAGCACGCCAGCGGCGGTGGCCAGGTCAAATGGCTGCTGATTGGCCTGCTCTGGGTCGTGGCCATCGCCTCGCAGAACATCCTGCCGATCCATATCGCGTTCATTCCGTTGCTGGTGCCACCGCTTCTTTATGTGCTGACCAAGCTGCAACTGGACCGTCGACTGATCGCCTGCGTCATGACCTTCGGCCTGATCACGCCCTACATGTTCCTGCCGGTGGGCTTCGGCAATATCTTCCTCAATGAGATCCTGCTGGCCAACGTCGCCCGCAGCGGTGTGGACATCAGCGGCATCAACGTGACCCACGCCATGGGCATTCCGGCGCTGGGCATGGTGGCGGGCCTGCTGATCGCGTTTGTCAGCTACCGCAAGAAGCGGGTCTACGACCTGGCGAAAATCGAGCAAGTCGAGCAAGTGGCGGTGCAATACAACCCGCTGAGCCTGATGGTGGCCGGGGTGGCCATCGCCGCGGCGTTCATCATTCAGTTGTTGCTCGATTCGATGATTATCGGTGCACTGGTCGGCTTCCTGATTTTCTCGGTATCGGGAATCGTCAAATGGCGTGACACCGATGACCTGTTCACCGAAGGCATGAAAATGATGGCGATGATCGGTTTCATCATGATCGCCGCCTCGGGTTTTGCCGAAGTGATGAAGGCCACCGGTGAAGTGCAGACGCTGGTCGAGTCGTCGGCGTCGTACATCGATCACAGTAAAGGCATTGGCGCCTTGCTGATGTTGCTGGTGGGGTTGCTGGTGACCATGGGCATCGGCTCGTCGTTCTCCACCGTGCCGATTCTGGCGGCGATCTTCGTGCCGCTGTGCGTGCAACTGGGCTTCAGCCCGTTGGCGATCGTGTGCATCGTCGGCACGGCCGGTGCCCTGGGCGACGCCGGTTCGCCGGCCTCGGACTCGACCCTCGGCCCGACCTCCGGCCTGAACATCGACGGCCAGCACCATCACATCTGGGACACCGTGGTCCCGACCTTCCTGCACTACAACCTGCCGTTGCTGGCGTTTGGCTGGGTGGCCGCGATGATTCTGTAACCCCGGCCCCCTGTGGGAGCGGGCTTGCTCGCGAAGGCGGCGTGTCAGACAACATTTATAGTGACTGACACTCCCTCTTCGCGAGCAAGCCCGCTCCCACAAAGGACCTGGAGTGGTCCGACCGACCGCGTTCAACTTTTGACCTGGCATGCCGTTAAAGCTTTTAACCACGCCAACAAAAACAAAAGAGTGAACGTCATGCGCATGAGCCTCAAGGCCAAAGTCCTGTCCCTTGCCGTCCTCCCGGTGCTGCTGTTTGCGCTGGTCATCAGCCTGACCACGCTGTTCATTCTTCAGGAACAGGCCCGCAAGGAGGTCGAGCAGACCCGCGAACGCCTGCTCAGCGATGCCAAGGCGACCTTGCAAAGCTACGTGGCCGTGGCCATGACCACGATCAAACCGCTATATGACGCGGCCACCCCCGGCGACGAGGCGGCGCGGGCCCAGGTGATCAAGCTGCTGTCGAGCATCACCTATGGCAAGGACGGCTACTTCTTCGGCTACGACTCCAACACCGTGCGCCTGTTCAAGGCCAACAGCCCCGAAGGTGTAGGCCAGAGCTTCAAGGACAATCGCGATCCGAACGGTGTCTACGTCAACCGCGACCTGGTGAAAGTCGCCAAGGACGGTACGCACTACCTGCAGTACAGCTCGCCATTGCCCGGCAACACCCAGGTGCTGGTGCCCAAGCTCGGCTACACCGAATACCTGCCCAAGTGGGACATGGCGGTCGGCACCTCGGTCAATCTTGACGGCATCGAAGCACAAGTGGCGGTGGTCCAGGACAAGGTCCAGGAGCGCATGCAAGGCATGGTGCTGAGCATCGTCGGTGTGGCGGTCGTGGTGTTGCTGGTGATCGCCGCTGCCGGGATGTTGCTGGCCAACACCATTCTGCGTCCGCTGCATTTGATGAAAGCCAACCTCGACGACATCGCGGCGGGCGAGGGCGATCTGACCCGCCGCCTGACCATCACCAGCCAGGACGAACTCGGTGAACTGGCCGGCTCGTTCAACCGTTTCGTCGACAAGATCCACGGGCTGGTACGGCAGATCACCGAAATGACCTCGCAACTGACCGGGCTGGTGAACCAGGTGTCCGACCAGGCCAATCGTTCGGATCAGGCCATGGAGCGTCAGCGCCATGAGACCGATCAGGTGGCCACGGCGATCAACGAAATGTCGGCGGCGGCCCAGGAAGTGGCCAAGAGCGCGCAGAACGCTGCGGTGGCAGCCCAACAGACGGATGAAGAAGGCCAGGCGGCCAAGCGGGTGGTGGCTGGCAGCATCGAGAAGATCCATGCGCTGGTGGACGACATCCGCAGCAGCGGTGTGTCCCTCGACAGCCTGCAAAAAGACGTGTCATCGATTGTCAGCGTGCTGGGGGTGATCCGTTCGATTGCCGATCAGACCAACCTGCTGGCGCTCAACGCGGCCATCGAAGCTGCCCGTGCCGGCGAGGCCGGGCGCGGTTTTGCGGTGGTGGCCGATGAAGTGCGGGCGCTGGCCAGCCGCACGCAAATCAGCACCCAGGAAATCCAGGGCATGATCGATCGCCTGCAGGCCGGCACCCAGTCGGCGGTAGAGGCGATGCGTCGCTCCAGCGAGGCGGGCGACGGTACCTCGGCCCAGGCCAACGAGGCGGGAGCTTCGCTGGACACCATGGCCCAGTTGATCGCGACCATCAATTCGATGAACGCGCAGATCGCCAGCGCCGCTGAAGAACAGACCGCCGTGGCCGAAGAGATCAACCGCAGCGTGCATCAGATTGCCGTGGCGGTGGACAACGTCGCCGACGAAACCCAGCTCGGCGCGCAGACTTCACGCAGCCTGGCCGAGCTCGGTCAGCGCCTGGGCAGCCTGGTCGGGCAGTTCCGTATCTGATCAAAGCTTTTGTGGCGAGCAAGTTCCCTTGCCACAAAAGATCGCAGCCTGCGGCAGCTCCTACACTTATGGTGTGCGTATGAGCACTGGCGACCACACAAGAGGAGTCAGACCCATGATTGACCGTGAAAGTATCTGCGATTGTCCGAAATGTTCCTGCAAACTCGGTGAACATCCGATTGCCCGTCACGGCAAGCATTACTGCTGTGAAGCCTGCGCCAAGCACCATGAGCACGGCGAGGAGTGCGCTCATAAAGGCTGCAAGTGCTCCCATGGCTGACGGCATTCGCGACAAGCTATGAAAAGTGGAGCCTAGTCCGGCTCCACTTCCAGCCTGAGGCTGTCATCCTCCAGGCGTTCGCTGTGGCGAACGCTGCCCTGCAAGCGCCGCCCTTCGACCCTCAGCACCAAGGTGCTGGCTTGCTCCAGACCTTCCGGCAGTGGCGCCGGGACGCGTACGGCGAAGCAGAACGGGTCATTTTCGACCGCTTCCAGTCCGATCCGGCATTCCGCGCTTTTGGTGATGCGGCCGGACTGCATGTCCAGGCCGTAGTCCAGCTGTGCAGGGCTGTAGACGGATGTCGCACTCATATCGCTTCCCCCGGACCTGACGGTTGCCAGTGATCAGTTCGCCGGCCGCCACTTGACGTTTTCCACGCCGAACTTTTCAGCCATCGGCTTGCTGGTCTTTTGCACTTTCTCGCGCCCAAACCGGGGAATTCGCCCCACCCCCGCGTCACAGCTCGCCCAATGCCAGGCTTCTGCGTTATCCATTTTATCCAGGCGGATAATGAATGATTTCGGAGTGCCATGGAGTGTGTACTCGATGACGAATAATTTTGCACTGTTCATAAAGCCCCGGTTCCTCCCTGTTGTACATAAAAGGATCGCGTGCCATCAGGAAAATTCACTCGGATTGTTGGATGCCGGTGGTTGCTGGCGACAAGTTCGGCGCCCCGTTACCATGGAATCCTCCCGAACCCCAATGAACATAGACCATGGCCCTCGCCGCACCGCCTGACCTGAGTGACACCGATGTGCCGGTGCAACCGCTGGCTCGTACCTATCCGCGTGGGTTGTACATCGAGCCTCATGAGCACGTCTGGGGCCAGTTGCTGTATGCAATGAGCGGGGTGATGTGGGTCGAGACGCCGCATGAGGCGCTGGTGGTGCCGCCGCAGCGGGCGGTGTGGCTGCCGCCGGGCGTGCCCCACGGGATTCGCGTGGTGTCCGACCTGCAAATGCGCAATATCTACCTGCGACCGTCCCTGGCAGCGACCCTGGATGACAGTGTGCAAGTCATCGAAGTCGGCGGCTTGCTGCGCGAGCTGATCGTCGGGCTGGTGGAGCAGGGTAACGACGCAGCGCCCGAGTATTACGACGCGCTGGTGGGCCTGGCGCTGCTGGAACTCAAGCGGGCCAGGCGCTCGCTGCTGAAAATCCCGCTGCCGGACGATTCCGACCGGCGATTGATGAATGTGTGTCAGGCGGTCATGGCCTCGCCTTCACTGGATATTCCTTTCGAACACCATGCCGATAACGCCGGTGCCAGCGTGCGCACCCTGGCGCGGCTGTTCAAGGACGGCCTGGGCATGGGCTTCGCCGAGTGGCGGCGTCAGGTGCAACTGGCGACGGCGGTGGCCGGGTTGATCCAGGGCATTGCGGTCAGCGCGATTGCCCGGGAGCTGGGCTATTCGCCGAGCAGCTTCAGTGACATGTTCCGGCGTGAACTGGGGGTTGCCCCTTCGCAGTTTCCTGTGGCGCAACGCCAGGGCTGAGTTCGCCGACGCCAGGCTTTGGCCGACATTCAGAAGTACTTGGCCGATGCTCGAAGGCGTCGCCCTCTAGACTTGGCGCATACCTCAATTGCTGCGGAATCTGCCATGAACTACCTCCTGTCAGTGACGATTGGTCTGGGTGTCGGACTGCTTTACGGCGCCCTGGATTTTCGTTCCCCCGCACCCCCGGCTATCGCGCTGGTGGGCCTGCTCGGCATGCTCGCCGGCGAAAAGCTCTGGCCAATGGGGCGTGAGCTGGTGGCTGGCTGGATCTCCTGAACCCTTTTCGACTCGATGGATACGCCCATGAAAGCTCTGCAATTCAATGAAACCGGTGATCTCTCGGCCCTGCGCTACGTGGAGGTACCTACGCCTGTTCCCGGCGCCGATGAAGTGCTGGTCGAGATCAAGGCCGCAGGCCTCAACCCCAGCGATGTGAAGAACGTGCTGGGACGTTTTCCCTACACCACCTTGCCGCGGATTCCCGGTCGGGATTTTGCCGGGGTGGTCGTGGCCGGCCCGCAGGCGCTGATGGGGCAGGAAGTCTGGGGCACGGGCCGCGAACTGGGCTTTTTCGCCGACGGTTCCCATGCCCAGTTCGTCAAGCTGCCGGCCAATGGCGTGGCGCTCAAACCCACGCACCTGAGCTTCGCCCAGGCTGCCAGCCTCGGTGTGCCGTACACCACGGCGTGGGATGCGCTGGAGCGCAGCCTGGTAACGGCCCAAACCCGTGTGCTGGTCATCGGTGGCGGGGCGGTCGGCAGTGCCGCGCTGGCTTTGGCCAAGGTACGCGGAGCCCGGGTACTGGCGGCCGCGCGGCGTCCGGAGCAGGTCAAGGACTTGCAGGATCAGGGCTATCAAACCCTGCAACTGGATAAACCCGAGGATCTCGCCGCCCAGGTCAACGCGGTCTATGCCGGCGGTGCCGAGGTGATTTTCGACACCACCGGATTCTGGCTGCCGGCCTCGGTGCCGGCCCTGGCCGCGTTCGGCCGCATTGCGATCATCGCCGCGCCAGTGGACGGTCACGTGCAACTGCCGGCCCTGGCGTTGTATCGCAAGGGTGGCTCTGTCGTGGGGATCAACTCGCTGCTGTACGGCGTGCAAGCGTGTGCAGCGATGCTCGACCAGTTCGGCAAGTTCTTCGATCAGGACCTGTTGCCGTTGCCGCAGGGCTTGTTCGAGTCGCCATTGGCCGAAGGGCTGGCGCGTTATGCCGAGGTGAATCAGGGCAGCGGTGACAAGGTGATCCTGCTGCCATAACCCAACCTCCTGTGGGAGCGGGCAGTATCCACCACCGCATCTCCTGCAAAGAAAAAGGCTCGTTTGCTGTAGGATTAGTTACCTAGACTCCAAGAGGTGACCCTATGAGCGAGCCGATTCGCCTGACCCAATACAGTCACGGCGCCGGATGCGGTTGCAAAATTTCCCCCCAGGTGCTGGAAGTGATCCTGGCCGGCAGCGGGGCGCAGAATCTCGACCCGAAACTCTGGGTCGGCAACGCCTCGCGTGACGACGCGGCGGTGTATGCCATCGATGAAGAACGCGGTGTGGTCTCGACCACCGACTTTTTCATGCCGATCGTCGACGATCCCTTCGATTTCGGCCGAATTGCCGCCACCAATGCCATCAGCGACATCTACGCGATGGGCGGCGATCCCTTGATGGCGATTGCGATCCTGGGCTGGCCGGTGAACGTGCTGGCGCCGGAAATCGCCCGGGAAGTGATCCGCGGTGGGCGTTCGGTGTGCGACGCAGCGGGCATCCCGCTGGCGGGCGGACACTCTATCGACGCACCCGAGCCGATCTTTGGCCTGGCCGTCACCGGTCTGGTGGAAAAGCGCCACATGAAGCGCAACGACACCGCCACCGCCGGTTGCCTGCTCTATCTGACCAAGCCCCTGGGCATCGGCATCCTTACGACGGCCGAGAAAAAGGGCAAGTTGCGCCATGCCGACATCGGCCTGGCACGGGACTGGATGTGCACCCTGAACAAGCCCGGCAGCCGTTTCGGCAAGCTCGATGGCGTGACCGCGATGACCGACGTCACCGGTTTCGGCCTGCTCGGGCACCTGGTGGAAATGGCCGACGGCAGCCAGCTTACGGCGCGCATTGAATACGACCGGGTTCCGCGTCTGCCGGGTGTCGAGTATTACCTCGAACAGGGCTGCGTACCGGGCGGTACACTGCGCAATTTTGACAGCTACGCCAGCAAGCTCGGACGCCTTCAGGAGCTGCACAAACGTGTGCTCTGCGACCCGCAGACCAGCGGTGGCCTGCTGATCGCCGTAACGCCGCAAGGCAACGAGCAGTTTCTTGCCGTGGCCGCCGACCTGGGCCTGAGCCTGGAACCGATCGGTGAACTGGTCGAGCGACAGAGCAACGCAGTCGAGGTGTTTTGATGTTCGTCGACTGCACCGATTACCGCGACATCTTCCTCAACGACCGGCCCATGATGGACGCGCGCGCGCCGGTCGAATTCAACAAGGGTTCGTTTCCCGGTGTGATCAATCTGCCGTTGATGAATGACCATGAACGCCAGCGGGTCGGCACGTGCTACAAGCAGCACGGCCAGCAGGCGGCCATCGTGCTCGGCCATCAGCTGGTATCGGGCGCGGTCAAGGCCGAACGCATCCAGGCCTGGGCCGACTTTGCCCGGGCGCACCCCGACGGTCTGCTGTATTGCTTCCGCGGCGGCCTGCGCTCGCAGATTGTCCAGCAATGGCTCAAGGACGAGGCCGGCATCGACTATCCACGGGTGGGCGGCGGCTACAAGGCCATGCGTACCTTCCTGCTGGACACCCTCGATCAAGCGGTTGCCCAGTGCGATTTCGTCCTGCTGGGCGGGATGACCGGTACCGGCAAAACCGAGGTGCTCACGCAACTGGGCAACAGCGTGGACCTTGAAGGTCATGCCAACCACCGCGGCTCCAGTTTCGGCAAGCGCGCCACCGGCCAGCCTTCGAACATCGACTTCGAAAACCGCCTGGCCGTGGATGTGCTGAAAAAACGCGCCCGGGGTATCGAGCAGTTCATATTGGAAGACGAAAGTCGTGCGGTGGGCAGTTGCGCATTGCCGTTGCCGCTGTACCAGGGCATGCAGCAGTTCCCGATGGTCTGGCTGGAAGACAGCCTGGAAGGTCGGGTCGAGCGGATCCTGCGCGATTACGTGGTGGATCTGTGCGCCGAATTCATCGACGTGCATGGCGATGACGGCTTCGCACTGTTTTCCGAGCGGTTGCTGGAGAGCCTGAACAATGTGCAGAAACGCCTCGGCGGCGAACGTCATCGGCGCATGCTGGTTTTGATGGAAGAGGCGTTGGCGGAGCAGGACCGCAGTGGCGCGGTGGATCTTCACCGGGGCTGGATCGAAGGGTTGCTGAGCGAGTATTACGATCCGATGTACGCGTTCCAGCGGGAGAAGAAAGGTGCGCGGATCGAGTTTGCCGGGGAGCGGGGGGCAGTTCTCGAGTATTTGCGGGAGCGGGGCAGCCAGCGAGGGTGATGTAACTTGTGCCGGCCCCTTCGCGAGCAGGCTCGCTCCCACACTGGATCTGCGCCGTACACAAAACCTGTGATCACCGAAGATTTACTGTGGGAGCGAGCCTGCTCGCGAAGGGGCCAGCTCAGACAACGCATGCCTCAGGTCGGGCAGGTTTCGGCGCCGTTATCCAGGCCTTGCTTGTACACATGGCTCTGCAACTTGGCCTTGCCGTTGTGCCAGGTCAGGGTGAGCACATACAGCGAGTCGTAGTCGCTGGACTCCCAGTCATCGGTGATGGTCGTTTTCTTGCCGGTGGCGTCGCCGGCCACCTTGTTGATCAGCTCCGGCAGGTAGCCGTGCGACCAGGCGGTGTAGATGACCGAGTTGTGATACTTGTCGTGAAGCAGTTCATCGGCCAGGTCGCTGGTGTCATTGGCGGAGAAATTGATGTTCACTGGCAGGCCCAGCTTGATGGCGCTGGGGCTGATGGTCATCAGGGGACGGATGTAGCTGTAGGAATTGTCGAACTCGCCTTCCTCGACGTTACGGGTCGGGTTCGCCGCAAACACGTAGTTGGCCTTGCCGAACTTTTCCGGCAGCAACGTGGCCAGGTCGATGGCGCGGTTCAGCCCCTGGCAATTGAGCTGGCCGAGGCCGCCGTCGGGTTTTTCGCCGTGGCGCAGGAACACCAGCGTCTGGGTGCCATCCATCGGTTGAGCACGACTCAGGCCGGATTCCAGCAACAGGAACACCGCGCTGACCGCCAGCAAGACGGGCAACAGCAGGTAGGCGCGATGTTTAAAGCGTTTGGTAAAATTGAACAGATTCATGAATAAAAGGTTCTTCAGCGCAATTCGGTTAAGGCTGACAAACCTTTACACCACGACTTTCCAGCGTCGGGTGTGTTCCATGTCGTTGAAGCCGGTCCGTTTTCAAAGGGGTGGTGCTCAGAGTCCCCTGAACCCGTTTGGTTCGATTCCGGCCAAGAGCGCAGCAATGTACCGGTAACCTTTGGCGGATTGCAGTGAAGGTTATCGACAGGATGTTGCGGATTTGTGGACAGGTTACACCTGATGGGGGTGAAACCGTCGTGATCTCTCTTGATCTCCTCTATCAGCGAGATTGATGGCTCCAGGGGATCGCTGAGCCGATATCTCCATTATGATCGTCACTCTCACTGTCTTCGTGGATCCTGCCCATGACCGATTTGTCCGCCTTCCCCATCACCCGCAAATGGCCTGCCCAATATCCGGAGTGGATTCAGCTGTACTCCTTGCCAACCCCCAATGGCGTCAAGGTTTCGATCATGCTCGAGGAGATCGGGCTGCCGTATGAGCCTCACCGGGTAGGTTTCGACACCAATGACCAGATGTCCCCGGAATTCCTGTCGTTGAACCCCAACAACAAAATCCCGGCGATCCTCGACCCCCACGGTCCGGACGACAAGCCGCTGGCGCTGTTCGAGTCGGGAGCGATTTTGATCTACCTGGCCGACAAGAGCGGGCAACTGCTGGCCCAGGAATCGGCCGCGCGCTACGAAACGATTCAATGGCTGATGTTCCAGATGGGCGGCATTGGCCCGATGTTCGGCCAGCTCGGCTTCTTCAACAAATTCGCCGGCAAGGACTACGAAGACAAGCGTCCCCGTGATCGCTATGTCGAGGAGAGCAAACGCCTGCTCAAGGTGCTCGACGGCAGGCTTCAAGGGCGCGACTGGATCATGGGCGAGCGCTACACCATCGCCGACATCGCCACCTTCCCGTGGGTGCGCAACCTGATTGGTTTCTATGAAGCCGGCGACCTGGTGGGCATTCAGAACTTCCCCAACGTCACACGGGTGCTGGAGCGCTTCCTGGCGCGGCCGGCGGTGGTGCGCGGGTTGCAGATTCCAAGCCCGGTCGCCAGCTGATACACCGCATAACCTGTGGGAGCGGCGGTGCGGCGGTCCGACTTGCTCGCGAAAGCGTAGTGTCAGGCGACATCCAAAGTGACTGACCCCCCGCCTTCGCGAGCAAGCCCGCTCCCACATTCTGTCCTCTGAAATTCAGGAATCCCCATGTCCAGCCAGTTCCCCGAAGCACGCCCACGCCGTCTGCGCCGCAATGCGAGCCTGCGCAGCCTGTTCCAGGAGACCGAGTTCAGCCTGAAAGACCTGGTGCTACCGATTTTCGTCGAAGAAGAGATCGACGACTTTGTGCCGATCAAAAGCATGCCCGGGGTGATGCGCATTCCCGAGTCGAAGCTGGCCGGCGAGATCGAGCGCTACGCCCGTGCCGGGATCAAATCGGTGATGACCTTCGGTGTGTCCCATCATCTGGACAGCAGCGGCAGCGACACCTGGCGCGACGACGGCCTGGTTTCGCGCATGTCGCGCATCGCCAAGGACGCGGTGCCGGAAATGATCGTGATGTCCGACACCTGTTTTTGCGAATACACCGACCACGGCCATTGCGGCGTGCTGCACAACCATGAAGTCGACAACGACCAGACCCTGATCAACCTCGGCAGGCAAGCCGTCGCGGCGGCCCGAGCCGGTGCCGACGTGATCGCCCCGTCGGCGGCCATGGACGGGCAGGTCCAGGCGATCCGCCGGGCCCTCGATGACGCCGGGTTTACCCAGACGGCGATCATGGCCTATTCGACCAAGTTCGCCTCGGCGCTCTATGGTCCGTTCCGCGAGGCGGGCGGCAGTGCGCTCAAGGGCGACCGCAAAAGCTACCAGATGAACCCGATGAACCGCCGCGAAGCGGTGCGCGAGTCCTTGCTCGACGAACAGGAAGGCGCCGATGCGCTGATGGTCAAGCCGGCCGGTGCCTACCTGGACATCATCCGCGACATCCGCGAAGTCTCGCGCCTGCCGCTGTCGGCGTATCAGGTGAGCGGTGAATACGCGATGATCAAGTTTGCCGCCCAGGCCGGAGCCATCGATGAAGACCGCGTGGTGCGCGAGAGCCTGGGGGCGATCAAGCGCGCCGGGGCAGACCTGATTTTTACCTACTTTGCGATGGATCTGGCATTGGCCGGGATCTGAAACCCGACACTTTCCCCCCTGTGGGAGCGGGCTTGCTCGCGAATGCGGAGTGTCAGTGACAGATGTATTGACTGACACACTGCATTCGCGAGCAAGCCCGCTCCCACATTTTGATCTGTGTTGAATCAGGGCGTGCCCAAAAACGCGCGGATCCCGTGATCACAGAAATATCGTTCGATCACTTTCGGGTCCGCGCATGTCTCGGCAATCGCTACATAGGTATCGGGCCGCAACAGATAAAAGCCGTTGCGCCCCAGGCCCGCCGCTTCGAACGCCGGTCGCCAGTCGAACACATGCAACGGCAGATGGTGCTCGTGGCACCAGGCGATCATTTCGTCGCTGGTGTCGCCATAGACATGCACCTGCCAGGTCATGCATTTGAGTGACTCAAAGTTGTCCCCCTCACCGTCATGGGCCCAGGGCAGGCGATCACCGCCATGCACGTGCCCGGCAACGCCTGTGCTCAATGGGCTGCCCCGATAATTCAGGGTGATCTGCGACACCGTGCGAAACAGGAACTGGCGGGAGGTTTCGAACGAGGTGATTTTCGGGATCAGGAACGGCGCCAGGCGCGTACGCAGCAAATCGGCCATCGGCCCGTCGGCGGTAACGAAGGTGAAGACCCGGTCAGTGGTCGCCACCAGTTTGCGGGCAAAGGCGATGCGCTCGGTTTCATAGGTGTCGAGCAATCTGGCCTCGGCAGCGCCGCTCAGCACGGCCGCCAGTTTCCAGGCCAGGTTGATGGCATCGCCAATCCCTGTGTTCATGCCCTGGCCGCCCGCCGGGCTGTGCACGTGGGCCGCATCGCCGAGCAAAAACGCCCGACCATTGCGAAAGTGATCCGCCACCCGGTGATGCACGCGGTAGGTCGAGAACCAGTTCAGTTGCTCGATCTGCACCTTCATGTGCTCGATGGCCCGGCTGCTGACGTCTTCGAAGCACAGGGTCTCGGCGTGGTCGGCACGTTCGTCGCGTACGGTGCCGATCAAGCGCGCGCGGCCACTGCCCGCCAGCGGGAACACGGCAAGGAAGTCCGCCTCGTCGAGGTCCACGTGCAGTTCACCGTTGAATGTCGGGCCGCTGCCCTGTACGTCGGCGACGTAGAAAATCTGCTGGTAAGTACCGCCGGGAAACCCGGTATCCAGGGTCTTGCGCACAATCGACCTGGCGCCGTCGCAGCCGGCGAGGAAACAGGCCTGGCAGATTTCCTGCTGGCCGTCGGGCAGATGCAGCGTGGCCGTGATGCCGTCGGCGGTTTGCTCGAAGCTGGCCAGTTCGGTGTTGCGTTCCACCGAGATGCCGAAGGTTGCCAGGCGCTCGATCAGCAGCCGTTCGTGCTCGTCCTGCGGGAAAATTTCCAGGAACGCGTAGGGTGTCAGTCCCGCGCCGACCTGGGTCAGTGGCAGGTGCGCCACAGGCTCACCCTTGACCCAGAAGTTGGCGGCCGCCACCCGATGGCCGTATTGCACAACCGCGTCGGCCAGCCCGAGTTGTCGATACAGTTCCAGCGTCCGCGCCTGGACAGCCAGCGCCCGGGACGTGGTGCCAGGGGCCGAGGCTTTGTCGACAATCCGCACGCGCACGCCCAGTTTGCTCAGCCACAACGCCAGGACCAGCCCGGTCGGGCCGGCGCCGATGATCAACACATCGCTTCTGTGCATGAACTCATCCTCCTCGCTGGGTAGAACAAGTATGGACGACCCGGCCCCCTGTAGGAGCGAGCTCGCTCGCGATTAACGAAAGAGCGCCGCGTTAATCCTGAAAGTACGCGTTATCGTTAACGTCCATCGCGAGCAGGCTCGTTCCTACAGGTACAGGGCTGGGCTGCCCTCAATCAGAAGTCGATGGTGCCCGACAACTTCGCGGTACGCGGTTCGCCCTGGGTCAGGTAACCCCCCTGGGCCGATTCCCAGTAGCTCTTGTTGGCGACGTTTTCCACGCCCAGGCGTACGGTCACGTCTTTCTCCTGGACCCTGAACGCGTAGCGGGCGCCGGCATCGAAGCGGTTCCAGGACGGCAGGCTGAGGTTGTTCGCCGCGTCGGCGTATTGGCCGCCGGTGCGCAACATACGTCCGTTCAGGGCTGCGCCCGGCACACCCGGTACATCCCAATCGACACTGGCATTGAACTGGAAGCTCGGCACGCCGATGGCCCGGTTGCCATCGTTGAGGCCGTCCTGGGTGTTCTTCAGTTCGGTGTCCATCACGGTCACGCCGCTGAGCAGGCGCAGGCCGTCGATGGGTTCGCCGAAGACATTGAGTTCCACGCCCTTGTTGATCTGTTCACCGTCATGAACGAACACGGCGGTGGTGTCGTCGATGACTTGGGTGTAGCCGTCAGCGGGTTGTTCGATGCGATACACACCGAGGGTCGCACCATAGGTGCCCATGTCGACTTTGACCCCGGCTTCAACCTGTTTGGAGCGCGACGGGGCAAACACTTCATTGCCGTTGACCACGACCCTGGAGCCGGAGGTCGTCGGAGCCGTCGGCCCCTTGGCCAGGCCCTCGATGCGGTTGGCGTAGAACGACACGTGGTCCCACGGCTTGAACACGATGCCGTACACGGGCGTCGTGATCGACTTGTCGTAGTTGGACGTGCGGTTTTGCGTGTCGTAGTCGTAGCCTTGAACGACCAGCTGTTGACGGCGTACGCCCAGGGTGATCAGCAGGCGGTCATCGATAAAGCCCAGGGTGTCGGACACGGCGGCGCTGCGCATGAAGGTTTTGCCGGTGATGCCCGGATCGCCCAGGTCACCGCCGGAGAAGCCGCCCGCTGGCGCCGGAACGTCAATCGGGTGGTAGATGTTGTTCGGGTATTGGGTCAGATCGAAATCGAAGGCGTTGCGCTGTTGGGTCCAGATTCCCGCCAGGCCGAAGTTCAGTTTATGGGTCACCGGACCCGTGGCGAAACGGCCATTGAGGCCGGCCATGGCACTGGTGTTGTCTTCTTCGTGGGGAATGAACGAACCGCTGGTCACCGAGCTGCCGTCGTTGCCCACCAGGGTGGTGGAGTCGTAATTGCCGACTTCACGGGTGTGCTTGGCACCGCCGGCGGCGTAGGCGGTCCAGCTGTCGTTCAGGTCGTATTCGGCGCGCAGCATGCCGAAGGTGTCCTCGATCTCGCTGAAACCCCACTTCTGCGCGTAGTTGGTGTCGGCGGAGGGCGCATCCGGGATGTGCGTGGCGTCGCCAAGGTTGACCGAGCTGCGGCCGCCGTTGATGCGTTCCTTCGAATAGACGAAATCGCCGGACAGGCGTAGCGCATCGCCGCGGTAGTCGAGGCCCAGGGCGAACAGTTTGGAGCGCTGGTTCTCGTCGTCGATGGCAGTGTCGCCTTCACGTTGGGACAGGTTCAGGCGGGCACCGAAGCGGTTGTCTTCGCCAAAGCGCTGACCGATGTCCAGGTGTTCGCCGATGCGCCCGTCGTCGCTGATGTCCGTGGTGAACCGACGCAGCGGCACATCACTGGCGCGCTTGGGTTGCAGGTTGACGCCGCCACCGATGCCGGAACCGGTCGGGGTGACACCGTTGATGAAGGCGTTCGGCCCCTTGAACACTTCCACGCGCTCCAGGGCATCGGTGGAAATGATCTGCCGCGGCAGTATGCCGTACAGGCCGTTGAAGGAAATATCATCGCCGTTCAGGGGCAGGCCGCGAATCATGAAGGTCTGGGCCTGGTTGGAAAAACCGGAAGCCTGACGCACCGAGGCATCGTTGAGCAGCACATCGCCGACGGTTTCGGCCTGCTGGTCGCGGATCAACGCTTCGGTGTAGGACGTCATGGTGAACGGAACATCCATGATGTCCTGGTTGCCCAGGATACCCAGTTGAGCGCCGCGTGCGACCTGACCACCGGCGTAAACCGGGGGCAGGTCGGACGGTGTCGGGGCCTGGGCGTTGACATTGACGTCGCCCAGCACCAGCGGTTTTCCCTGGGCCTCGGTTGTTTCGGGCGTTGCGGCATGGGCCGTCAGGGACAAGGAGCAAAACAGGGCCAGTAGCGTCGGGCGAAAAGGCACGCGCAGTCGTGCTGGAGTGGTCATGATGGGTTCCTGGGCGGCGCGCGGCCGATTGGAAAAAGGGGCGGCGCGGGAACTCCATGCGCAAATGCGACTCCTGATGCAAATGGTAGTTGTTCTCAGTAGCGTTGTGCAATGCGTTTTCTGCAAGGCACACAGGCATTTTCTGCACATGCAGGTTTCGGATAACGGGGCTTCAGGGCCGTTTCAGCAGCAAATAAAGGCACGTGGTGGACAACGGTCATAGCCGTTGCCCTGCCATTGCTCGTATGGTTAAGCCGGACCCAAGGACTAGATGGAACGACATGCAAGCCAATCGATTGATCTTCAGCATCGCCGCTTTGTTGATACTGGCCGGTTGCGGCAGCCAACGGACCCAGGAACCGGCGGCGCGTAGTCCGGACCAGGTGAAGGCCGAGATTGTGCGATTGCTGCCGGCCAAAGCCGCCGATCCCCAGGGGTGGGCCACGGATATCCAGGTGGCGTTTACCGCGCAAGACATCTCGCCGACCACGCATAACCTGTGCTCGGTGCTGGCGGTGACCGAACAGGAGTCGACCTTTCAGGTCGATCCGAGCGTACCGGGCCTGGGCAAGATCGCCCGCGACGAGATCGACCGTCGCGCCGCCAAGGCACACATTCCCGGCCTGCTGGTGAACAGTGCGTTGAAGCTCGACTCGCCCAACGGCAAAAGCTACAGCGCCCGCCTGAATGCCGCGCGCAGTGAAAAGGAGCTGAGTGGCATTTTCGACGACTTCATCGGCATGGTGCCGATGGGTAAAACCCTGTTCGGTGGCTTCAACCCGGTGCATACCGGCGGACCGATGCAGGTCAGCATCGATTTTGCCGAGCAGCAGGCCAAGGGCTACCCGTATCCGGTGCAAGGCTCGATCCGTCATGAAGTGTTCACCCGGCGCGGCGGCATGTACTTCGGCATCGCGCACCTGCTGGGGTATCCGGCGAGCTACCCACAGCCGCTGTACCGCTTTGCGGACTTCAACGCAGGTTGGTACGCCAGCCGTAACGCCGCGTTTCAGAACGCGGTGAGCCGGGCTTCCGGTATCCCGTTGGCGCTGGATGGCGACCTGGTGCGTTACGGTTCGATCATGCCCGGCAGCACGGAACTGGCCGTGCGCACCCTCGGCAAGCAACTGGACATGCGCAATCCGACGATCCGCGGGCAACTGGAAGAGGGCAATACCCTGGCGTTCGAAGACAGCAAGCTCTATCGACGGGTTTTCGAACTGGCCGAAAGGGCTGAAGGTCGGCCGTTACCCCGTGAAGTGTTGCCGGGGATCGTGCTGCAAAGCCCGAAAATCACGCGCAAACTGACCACCGCGTGGTTCGCCAAACGGGTCGATGAACGTTACCAGCGCTGCATGGCGCGGGCAGGGAAGTAATCGCGAGCTAAAAAAACGCATAAAAAACCCGGCGGGTGAGGCCGGGTTTTCGTCGAGTCCTGCGGTAAAGCCCTGCATTCAGACAGCGCGGCTTTCGATCAGACGATCCGAACCGCCTTCAGCGACGCGGTTTTCGATCAGGCGATCGGAACCACCTTCGGCGACGCGGTTTTCGATCAGGCGATCGGAACCACCTTCGGCGACGCGGTTTTCGATCAGGCGATCGGAACCACCTTCGGCAACGCGGTTTTCGATCAGGCGATCGGAACCACCTTCGGCGACGCGGTTTTCGATCAGGCGATCAGAACCACCTTCGGCAACGCGGTTTTCGATCAGGCGATCCGAACCACCTTCAGCCACACGGCTTTCAATCAGACGATCCGAGCCGCCTTCAGCGACCACAGGTTGAGCAGAGGTAGCGGCAAAAGCGTTAACTGCGAAAACCGAGAAAGCGATGCTGAGGAGGGTTTGGCGTTTCATGATGGTGTGCTCCGGGGTGCTTATGGGTGGGTATGGAGCAGATGTTACGCCGCGGATTTTTTAAGAGAACTTCATTGAGGTGATGGTGAACATCGATGGCAGTGATAGGACCTGCGCCATACCTCTTGTGAGCTTGATGGTGCGATCGTCGGATGGTCGCTGTGTGGCAGGTGGCGGCTTCTACACTGGATAGCTGGCGTGTTCCTCTGCCGGGACGCTGGATGAGGCACTGCAGAGATCGCGGTGTGCAAGGAGACGATTATGTACCAGCTCTACGGTCATCAGAACTCCGGGGCCGCGGCCATCGAAGCCGCCCTTGAACTTTGTGATGTTCCCTATCGCTTCATCGATGTCGAGGCGTCCGCGGAGGCGGCCCATGCGCTGGAGAAACTCAATCCGCTCAAACAAATTCCGACCCTGCAACTCCCCGATGGCGCTGTCCTGACCGAGAGCGTGGCGATCCTGATTCATCTCGGGCTGAGCTTTCCCGCGTCGAGGTTGTTGCCCCGGGACTCGGCCGAGCGGGACCAGGCCATTCGCGCCATGGCGTACATCGCCAGCAATTGCTATGCGGCCATCGGCATCATCGATTACCCCGAGCGCTGGCTGGCCGAGGCGGACGAGTCGTTCAGGCAGAACCTCATGGAGGGAACCCGCAGGCGTCTGCACTGGAGTTGGGAGGTATTTGCCGACCAGTTTTCGGGCGAACTGTATCTGGGCAGCGAGAAACCAGGGGCCCTGGATGTGCTGACGGCGGTGATCTCGCGGTGGGCGGGCAGTCGGGAACATTTGCGCATTGCGCGGCCCGGGTTTTTCGCCTGGCTGGAACGAATCGACCGCCACCCGGCTCTGGCACCGGTGTTCGCCCGGCATTGGCCAGTTTGAACACCGAATACCAAATGTGGGAGCGGGCTTGCTCGCGAAGGCGTAGTGTCAGGCAGCATTGATGTTGACTGACCCACCGCTTTCGCGAGCAAGCCCGCTCCCACAAGGGGCCTCGGTGTGTCGGCTCACTCCCCGCGAATGTACTGCTCCAGCTGGCGAATCAGCTCCGCCTGTTCGGCAATCGCTTCCTTGACCAGGTCACCGATCGACAGCAGGCCGATCAATTTGCCGCCTTCGACCACCGGCAAGTGACGCAGGCGTCTATCGGACATGATGCCCAGGCAGGTATCCACGGTTTGATGGGTGTCGACGGTAATCACCGGTGACACCATGATGTCGCGCACCGGCGTGCCCACCGAGGAGCGGCCGTGCAGCACCAGTTTGCGCGCATAGTCCCGTTCGCTGATGATGCCCAGCACTTCATCATTCTCCACCACCAGCAGGGCGCCGACGTTTTTCTCGGCCATCTTCATCAGCGCTTCGAGCACCATGTGATCGGGTTTGATCTGGTGCACTTCCTGATTCTTCTGATCTTTGAGCTTGAGCAGTTGGGCGACGGTTTTCATGGTGGTTACTCGGGTGTTGTCGTTGTCCTTGAAGAATCGTAGACGCAAGCGCTCAGGGCAAGGGCGAAAGCGGCAGATAACACGCAAAAAACGTCATTTGGCGGTTTTTCTTTCGTAAACCACCCGATCCGTCGAGAGAGAGCGTCTGTTGGCCGGATAGACTGAGGCCTGGAGGGCGTTCAGTTTTATCGCGTGTCGAACCGGGAGCCCAGGTAATGGGGGATTATGGATTTTTTGGTTAATACCCTGAAATAGAGAGAGGGGAGTCGAATAAAGAAGCTCGGGTCGGCTCGCACCTCCAATAAGTCACGGATGACTCGTCATTATGTTTGATGCTCTAACGGCTACTAAATCTACGCAGCGTTCACTTCCTGAACCTGTGACTCAGAGTCCGCACACGCCTTTCATTGCCAAGTCTATTCCAGACTGGCTATTGAACACCTGTGCAGAAAATCGCTCCGCTTTAAAACTGAAGGGGCGTCATGCCCAGGCGTTCGCGCAGAATTCGACGGTGTTTAATGCTTGCTCGGAAGAGCTGCTCAATCGGCATTTGGTGGGTGCAGTTTCACCGCAGGTATATGAGCGCGAACTTCTTGAGTTGACCGAGGGGCGTAAGGTGTTGTTGAAGGCCTTGACACTGGATGCGTTGAAGAGGATGCAATAGCTTGTGCTGAAACAAGTGACCGGCCTGTTCTTGCGAACAGGCCGGTTTTTCAGGTTTTCAACGAGGATCCTTGTATATCTCCACCGCATCGTTCCACTGGGCATGAGTCATGTTGGTTCTGCCCGTCAGCACGTTGAAGGGAGCTGAGCCGTCATAAGACTCAAGCAGGATTTGGGTGCAGTTGAAGCAGGCGGGAAAGTCAACCGCAGTGAGCACTCGTTGCAGCTTTTGCGTCACCACGTCAATCACCGCCGGATCGCCGGAGCCAAGCTCAGTCTTTTGCAGATGAAGTGCCAGGTTGGCCGCTTGTACCTCCGCATGGGCACCCGGGAGGCGATAGTCTTTAGGTGTGTAATTGTCGCCGGCTGCAATATGGCCTCGAATCCGGTTTTCTATCAGTGGGTGAAGGGGGGTTGTCTCATATTCTATTCCGGCCAGACTCAAGGTCACGGGTTCTGGAGTTGAACCTCTGTAGACCTTTACCGGGAGTTTTTTATCGTTGAATCGCTGAACGTATTGGTCACTTAAATAAGCGGTAAATCGCTGAGGGTCGAATTTTAAGATGCCACCATTGGCTGGATGATTTCTATCTAAGTCACTGTCAGCACCTCTGTGAAGTTTGACGCCGTGCTCTTCAATAGAAAGTCTTGTCTCATCTACTGTGATATTGAAATTGTCAGTAATGAAAATGATGTCGCCAGTTTTTTTATCCTGAACTGCTGCTCCGGCATGTGAAATAAGACTCTTTTCTTTGAAGGTAGTGGTAAACCGAGCATCCGGAAATTCTACCAAGTGAGTCGCGAGCGCGTCTTTTTTGGCTTTTTCTGTGTATTTTCTTTTTGGATCCAGCGTCAATGGATGATTCTTGGCGCCATGCAATATGTTGGTAGTTCTGTCACTTACCAATTGATTGAGTCTTTCTCCATTAAGCCCAAGCCTATCGACAAAACTCATCGGGTTATTACCCACCATCGCATACAGATTCCACCCGTCCACAGCCCCCGCCGGGTCGGCACTGATCCAGCGTTGCAACCAGGGCGCGTAATAACGCCGTCCATAGTAGTAAAGTCCGTTGTCATCCATCTCCTTGCCCGAATAGCGGATGGTTTTATAACTGACTTCCCGCACCGAATCCGCTGTCAGTGAGGCCGTGCCGCCGAAGGGATAATAGTTCTCGTGACTGATCAGACGGGCCCTTTGATCGAGTTCAATAAGGCTGGAACCCTGGCTGTCGTCGAGGCAGTAGCGCACCTGGTCGGCATCGATGTCCCCCGGCTGACCGCTGAGCCAATGCAGGCAACGCACGTTGCCGATCACGCCCGGCAAGGTGATGACATGTAACTCCTCACCCGTTTCACGGGTGCGTATTTCCAACCCGGGAAGGTAGCGCACTTCGTGAAAATGGCTGGTCGATGAACTATGGGTTTCGTGTCGTTTATAGACACGTTCGCCATTGCTGTAACGATAGCTTTCTTTATCGTCGAGGCCTGTCTCGCGCTTGATCAGTGTGACGGAGGCCAGCTCATCACGGCTGTTCCATTGCAACGCCTGGCCCGGTTGCAAGGCCTGGAGATTGCCATGACGGTCAAACAGCTTGGGAAAATCGGGTACAGGGTCTCCCTCTTTCCAGCGCACGCCACGGTTACTGGATGGGTCAATGTACATGTTGTGGGTGTAGCCGCCCACCGCACGGCCATGAGTCAACTTGACCAGATTGCCACCCATGTCGTACTCGTATGTTTGTGTGTAGTTCAGGACATTGTTGGGGTCGTTCGGCAACGGACGTCCCGGCATGCTGGAGGGCGGAGTGGTGTCATGGCCGGTGGCGCTAACCAACCGGTACAACGAGTCATAGGTGAATAGGCGGGTTCCATCAATGTACTGGTTGGCGAAAAACACCGGATTAAAGGTGTGATCTTTGATGCATAGCACATTACCGACGTTGTCATAGCGATATTCCAGATCTTGCCGAAGGGCCTGGCCAGGCACACCGGCCTTCATGCGTGTCAACCGACCATCCGCCTGGTCGTAGATCCAGATTTTAGTCACGCCGTTGCCGAGTCGTTGTTCGATGACCTGGCCGGCGGCGTTGTACTGCGCGTCCTTGAGGATGTCCTGAGTGGTATCGCTGGCATTGATTTGCAGCGTTACCTGCCGGAGTTGCCCGGCAATATCATTGCGTGAATGTTGCTGATGGTTGCCGGCATCCGTCTGGCTCAGCGCCTTACCGTCTGCACCGTAGCGCCATCGTGTGGTGTAGGTGCGGCCATCGAATAAGGTGCGGGTTTCTTCAAAAGGCAAGGCATGCAGGCTAAAGGAACTGAATGCCATCGAGCCCGAAGGGGCGACTTTCTTGATCAACTGACCACGCAGGTTTCGCCCTGGATCCGCATCCGCTTGCCCATAGGTCAAAACCTCGACGTTCGGTTGAGCATTGACGTCAATCGCCAACATGCGCAATTGATCGTCGTAGGTATTTTGCCATTGATTACCGCGTTCATCCCAGCGATTGAGGGCTTCGCCGGCCACTCCGAACAGGCTCAGACGCCAGCCGGAATCGACGCTATCGACCTTCACCGTTTGACCGGCCAGCCCATGGACCGTCGTCAGGTTAGGTCTCGAGCCGTACAAGCGTGGATCCCAGTGCTCCACGGCTCTGCCTGCGACGTCATGACGCTGTCGGGTGATGAGTGTTTCCAGGGGCGCGTCAGTACTCTTGCGCAGGTGGGCTACCTGGCGAACCACGAGGCCGCGGCCTTCATAGACAGTCACTGATGGGGTGTTCCGATGTACGGTGAGATCCATATCTCAACCTCCTTCGATGCATTGCATGGGTCATGGCAAAGGTGTTTCTCCAAGCATCGAAGCTATCTACGTACGAGAGGCGTGTAACCTGTCATATATGAGCGGTGAGGTGGATGGGGAAGTACCTGTCAAAGCGCATCCACACGGTTGTAAAATGGCGTCTAGAATTGCGAATAAGCATCAATTTAGAGTTTCTCTAAGTCTTGAGGCTATCTACGTACGAGAGGTATTTGACCTGTCATATATGAGAGGTTGAGCGGGGTGGGGCAGTAACTGTCTAAGCGCATCCACGCGGCTGCCTAATGGCGGGTAGAATTGCGCCTCTGTATCAATTTGGAGGTTTGCAGTGGTGGATCTACAGCAGGGCTTCGTCCTGACCCGGCATTGGCGCGACACCCCGGCCGGTACGGAAGTCGAGTTCTGGCTGGCGACCGACAGCGGTCCCCGGCGCATCCGCCTGCCTTGCCAGCCCTCGGTGGCGTTCATCCCTGCTGCGCAGCGTCTGCAGGCCGAAAGCGTTTTGCATGACGAGAAGAACGTCGAGCTCAGGCCCCTGGCCCTGCAGGATTTCGACCATCGCCCGGTTCTCGGGCTCTACTGCCAGCAACATGGCCAGTTGATGCGCCTGGAAACCGCGTTGTGCCGGGCCGGCGTCGAAGTGTTTGAAGCTGACGTGCGCCCGCCGGAACGCTACATGATGGAACGCTTCATCACCGCGCCGGTGCGCTTCAGTGGCACGTCGAATGCCGAGGGCCTGTTGCTCGACGCACAGATGAAGCCCGATCCCGACTTTCGGCCGAGCTTGAAACTGGCGTCCCTGGACATCGAGACCACGGCCCAGGGTGAGTTGTATTCGATTGCCCTGGAAGGCTGCGGCGAGCGTCAGGTGTACATGCTAGGCGCACCCAATGGCGACGATAGCCAGGTGGATTTCCAGCTCGAGTACTGCGATTCGCGGACCCTGCTGCTGAAAAAGCTCAACGAATGGTTTGCCCGGTTCGACCCCGACGCGATCATTGGCTGGAACGTCGTGCAGTTCGACTTGCGCGTGCTTCACGAACACGCCCGGCGCCTGGCGGTGCCGTTGAAACTGGGGCGTGGCGGCGAGGAAATGCAGTGGCGCGAACATGGCAACGGCAACCATTACTTCGCTTCAGCCGCTGGCCGCCTGATCATCGACGGTATCGAGGCCCTGCGTTCGGCGACCTGGAGTTTCCCCTCGTTCAGCCTGGAAAACGTCGCGCAAACCCTGCTTGGCGAGGGCAAGTCCATCGACAACCCGTACCAGCGCATGGACGAAATCAATCGCATGTTCGCCGAGGACAAACCGGCGCTGGCCAAATACAACCTCAAGGATTGCGAACTGGTCACGCGGATCTTCGCCAAGACCCAGTTGCTCACCTTCCTGCTGGAGCGGGCCAGCGTCACCGGTCTGCCGGCCGATCGCATGGGCGGTTCGGTGGCAGCGTTCACCCACCTGTACATGCCGCTGATGCACCGTCAGGGTTTCGTTGCGCCGAACCTCGGTGGCAAGCCACCTCAAGCCAGCCCGGGCGGTTTCGTCATGGATTCGCAACCGGGGCTGTATGAATCGGTGCTGGTGCTCGACTACAAGAGCCTCTATCCGTCGATCATCCGCACCTTCCTGATCGACCCCGTGGGACTGATTGAGGGGCTGAAGCATCCGGATGACAGCGAATCGGTGCCGGGCTTTCGTGGCGCGCGCTTTTCTCGCACCCGGCATTGCCTGCCCTCCATCGTCGCCCGGGTCGCCGAAGGCCGGGAAACCGCCAAGCGCGAACACAACGCACCGCTGTCCCAGGCACTGAAAATCATCATGAACGCGTTCTATGGGGTACTCGGCTCCAGCGGTTGTCGCTTCTTCGATACGCGCCTGGCGTCGTCCATCACCTTGCGCGGGCACGAGATCATGCTGCGCACCCGCCAGTTGATCGAGGCCCAGGGGCATGCGGTGATTTATGGCGACACCGACTCGACGTTCGTCTGGCTGCGTCGCGCCCACGGTCAGCAGGAGGCGGCACAGATCGGTCAGGCGCTGGTGGCGCACGTTAACCAGTGGTGGCGCGAGCATGTGCAGCAGGAATATGGCTTGCAAAGCGTTCTCGAATTGCAGTTCGAGACCCACTACAAGCGCTTTTTGATGCCGACCATTCGCGGCGCCGAAGAAGGCAGCAAGAAGCGCTACGCCGGACTGGTGACCCGTGCCGATGGCAGCGACGAAATGGTCTACAAGGGCCTGGAAACCGTGCGCACCGACTGGTCGCCGCTGGCCCGGCAATTCCAGCAAGAGCTGTATTCGCGGATCTTCCTGCGCAAGCCCTATCAGGATTACGTGCGCGACTACGTGCGCAAGACCCTGGCCGGCGAGTTCGATGACCGGCTGGTTTATCGCAAACGCCTGCGCCGCACCCTCGATGACTATCAGCGTAACGTCCCGCCCCACGTACGCGCGGCGCGCCTGGCCGATGAGTACAACGACAGCCAGGGTCGCCCGCGGCAATACCAGAACGGCGGCTGGATCAGCTACGTGATCACCGTCGCCGGCCCCGAACCGCTGGAAGTGCGCAGCGCGCCCATCGATTACGACCACTACATCACCCGACAACTGCAACCGGTGGCGGACGCGATACTGCCGTTTGTCGACGACGACTTCTCAACCCTGATTGGGGGGCAACTGGGCCTGTTTTGAGTCCATCAGCGACAAGGTCCAGTCATCCAGGATGCCGTGGAAGTACTGGTTCAAGGCTTGCTGGAAAAGGCTGTCGGCGGCATCGACTTGGGCGAACAGGGTCATCGAGGAGTGAAATTTCAGGTCGTCGGGATGACCGAAAATCCCGGCCACCGAGCGCTCCCGGATGTTCAGCACTTCCTGGGTGCAGGTGCGCAGGCGGGCGCCGAGCAACGGATGCTCAAGGTAGGCCAGGGCCTCCTCTCGCGAGCGGATGGCAAAGCGGCGCGACATCTCGCTGCCGCCGAGCCCGGCAAACTGCGGAAAAATGAACCACATCCAGTGGCTGCGCTTGTGTCCGTTGTTCAGCTCGTCTTGCACCCGGTCGAATACCGGGTCCTGAGCCTGGAGAAAGCGTTGCAGATTGAACGGGTCCAGGTGGTCGGTGCTTCTCATGGCGAAGCTCTCTGACTGCGTTGGCTCAGACCATGGCCAGCCGCTGTTTGCGTTGTGGCGCATGAAACGCGTGGTCCAACGCCTCCAGATCCCCGGGTTCAAGTCGCAGTGTGGCGGCCTGGGCATTGAGCCGCACATGCTCGGGCCGGACCGCTTTGGGGATGGCGATCACGCCGTCCTGGCGCACTATCCATGCCAGCGCTACCTGTGCTGGCGTCACGCCGTGCCGGGCGGCCACCTGCTTGAGCGTGGCATTGGCGAGCATTTTTCCACCCTGGCCGATCGGGCAGTACGCCATGACCGGCAGTCGCTGCTGTTGGCTCCAGGGTAACAAGTCAAATTCTATGCCGCGCTGCTCCAGATTGTAGAGCACCTGATTGGTGGCGCAGGCCGGGGCGTCCAGTTCCAGCAGGTCGTCGAGGTCGAAATTGGACACGCCCCAACGCCCTATCTTGCCGGCTTCGCGCAGGCGCTCGAAGGCGTCGACGGTTTCCTCCTGTGGATACTGGCCGCGCCAATGCAGCAGATACAGATCGATGTAATCGGTGCCGAGCCTGCGCAGGCTGCGCTCGCATGCCTGGGGAATGCCCTGGCGGCTGGCGTTGTGCGGGTACAACTTGCTGACCACGAAAACGCTGTCGCGCTGGCCGGCGATGGCATCGCGGACCACTTCCTCGGCGCCGCCTTCGGCGTACATTTCAGCGGTGTCGATCAGGGTCATGCCCAGTTCGATGCCCAGGCGCAGTGCCGCGACTTCTTCCCTGTGCCGTGAGCGGTCCTCGCCCATCTGCCAGGTGCCCTGGCCAATGACGGGCACCTGGGCGCCAGCCAATTGAAGCGTGCGCATGCAAACCTCCTTTATGAATGCCGATGGTTATTTCAGTGGGCACCAGAATAGTCCATCGGTTCCCTCGCCGGGGTTGCCGCAGGCTGCGATCTATTGAGCTGCACCGCACCGGTGATCGATTGGTGCGCTCCGATACTGCACTTTTTCGAAATGTCCGGCTCTATCCATGGCAGCCTGCGGCGATCCCCACCGTCGGCCCATGCCCAAGTTCAACAACCCATGGCTCGAGTTTCACCCGCGAACAGCACAAAAATCCGCCGTCATTGCCTGCTGCTGGCAGGTCTGTCGATGTTCTTCGTTACCGGTTGCAGCCAGCAGCAGGGCGGCGACATCTTCACCCAGATGCGCGAAGGCCAACCCCAGGAGTTCCTGCAGACCAGTGTCGACCGCATGGCCACCCTGACCATGCGCGACAACCTCGACAGCCTTTACCTGCTCATGGGCAAGCTCTACCTGCGCAACCCCGATGAGCTGAAAAAGTCCGGTTTCCTCGATGCCCGTACGGCCGGCAAGCAAGTGCGCATGGCCATTGAACAGCAGCAGCCATTACCGACCTTGGGCGGCAAGAAGGACCTGGCGGCCCTGCGTTTTGCCATGAGCCCGGAATTTCTCGGCGATCGGGTCGGGGCGTTCATCTACGCCATCGGCAGCATGCTGGTGACCGCCCATGGCAATCGCACCGAGTTCTACATGACCGATACGATCAACCCGGTATTCGTCAGCAATGCCGCACGCAACATCGAGATTGCCACCTGGATCCTCAGCCAGCGACAAGACAAGCAAGGCCAACCCCTGCTGTTTTCCAACGAAATCTCGGAGGAGGGCAGCAACCTGAGCTTTGCCGTCGAGTTCGGCAAGATCGTCGCCCGCCTGGACCTGCTGACCCAGATGCTCGACGAACGCTACCGGCGCATCGGCCTGAACTATGCCCAGAGCCTGGTGTTCCTGAATTTCCTGCCGGTGCAGTGAGCACGACACATATTCCCCTGTGGGAGCGGGCTTGCTCGCGAAGGCGTAGTGTCAGGCAGCGTCAATATTGACTGACCCACCGCTTTCGCGAGCAAGCTCGCTCCCACAGGGTTGCATGATGGTTCCGGAATAAAGATAGATCGCATCGATATAACTGGTTATAAGAAAAATCGCTATGCTGCGGGCCAGATTTCCCCTGCGATCTTTGTGGACGTATCAATGGATTTAGTGAACATCGGGTTGGTCGTGGCCGGGTTGGTGGTTGGCTTTATTGTCGGCATGACTGGCGTCGGTGGCGGGTCGCTCATGACCCCGATCCTGCTGTGGTTCGGTATCAACCCGGCGACGGCGGTCGGTACCGATTTGCTCTACGCGGCGATCACCAAGTCCAGCGGCGTACTGGTTCACCGAAAGAACAACAACATCGACTGGGCGATTACCGGTTGGCTGACCCTTGGCAGCGTGCCGGCGGTGGCACTGACGTTGTGGTTCCTGAGCAGCCTGCACTCCAGCCCCGATGCGATGAACGCGATCATCAAGCAGGCCCTCGGCTTTGTGTTGTTCGCCACGGCACTGGCGATCCTGTTCAAGAAGCGTCTGCTGGATTTCGCCCACAAACGTGCTGGCGGCCACTACAACCCCAGCGGCTCGCGCCTCAATGTCCTGACGGTCATCACTGGCCTGGTCCTCGGCACCATGGTCGCGCTGACGTCCATCGGCGCCGGTGCACTGGGCACCGTGGCCCTGTTCATTCTCTATCCGATGCTGCCGACCCGCCGCCTGGTCGGCACTGAAATCGCCCACGCCGTGCCGCTGACCCTGGTCGCCGGCCTCGGCCATGCCAGCATGGGCAACATGGACTGGCACGTCCTGGGTTACTTGCTGGTGGGTTCGTTGCCGGGGATTTACCTGGGCAGCCACCTGACCGGGCGCATCTCCGACGAACTGCTGCGCCCTTGCCTGGCGACCATGCTGTTGCTGATCGGCTACAAGCTGGCGTTCTGATTCAATTCGTTACGCCGACCTCCTTCGCGGGTGCAATGCCCAGTCGGTGCCTGTCCGGGCACCCTTGCGACCCGCTTGATCCTTGATCTGCCTTGAACTTTGTAAGTCCTGAGATGACCCCGAGTTGTTGCGCAATGACCGCCCTGACCTAAGCTTGGGACAAGGCGAGAAAATTTGCGGTACGTCACCCGGAACGATCGCCGCGATGCGCAATCATTAGAGCGTGGATATCAAAAAGGAGATGCGCATGCTCATCAGGTCACTGACCATGGCTATCTTGCTGGCGATTGCCGGCACCTCGTTCGCCGCCGATGGCGACTCACCGCTGGACATGGACAAGGGCAGGGCACGACCACTGATTGTCATCGCTCCAAGCACTGTGGATCCGACTTGGGTCAGCCTGAAAAAGTCACTGGATGAACCAGCCAACCGCAAGGGTTTCACCGACCGCAACATGGTGCTCTACACCGTGCTCAACCTGATGGGCCAGCGCGACGGCAAAGACCTCGGACCGCAGGATACGGCGGCGCTGATCCGCTCGCTCAAACTGGGTGCCGGTGCCAAGACCAAGGTGATTCTGGTCGGCAAGGACGGCGAAAAGAAACTGGAACAATCGGACACCATCAAGCTGGACGAGATCTTCAGCGCAGTCGATCAACTGCCGGCGGCCGAGAAAGAATTTACCGCGACAGTGGCCGCTCCCGTCGCTGAAGCCGAGCCGGCGGCCAAAGGCGCCAAGTCCGGGAAAAACAGCAAACCGGCCAAACCCACCAAGCCGCCGGAAATGCCGGATGATTGATCCGGCCCTGAATCCTGGTGGTAAGCAATTAACCTGTGGGAGCGAGCTTGCTCGCGATGGGGACCTGACATTCAACAGTTATATTGACTGTTACGACGCCATCGCGAGCAAGCTCGCTCCACAGGCTTTTGGTCGGCTTACGTTTACCAGCTGTAGCGATAACCCACGGTAGCCGCCCAAGGCTGTTCGATATCACTGCCGTTGGTGTAGCCGGCCTCGACAATCAGGCTGTGTTGCCCAGCCATCGATACCCTCATCCCGCCACCGATTTCCGCCCTTGAGCCCGGCAGACGGCTGTCGAGTTTTGCGCCGTTGACCTTCACGTGACTGTCGCCCGCATGCTCGGTAATCCACGCGGCCTTGGCGTAGGGTTTGATCGCGATGCCGTTATCCAGTTGCACTTCGCGACCGAACAAGCCGCCGACATGGCTTTGCAGCGATTTCATCGAATCCTGTTCCACGTCCAGACCATTGCTCGCCGTGTAGCGGCCACCACTGATGCGCGCTGCTTGCAATCCTGCCTGGGGTTCGACAAACCAGCCCTGGCCCAGGTCGATAGCCTTGCCGACTTGAACGTCAGCGCTCACGGCATGGTTCCTGTAATGCGCCTTGACCGGCTCACCCAGGTTGCTGGTGATGTCGATGTCGTTGTCTAGGCGGCTGTACTTCAGCGCGCCATCGAGATACAGCCCGCTGTGATCCAGATAGCTGGCATAGGCGCCGATCGTGGTGCTGTCGATGCTGCTTTTACTGGCCTCACCGAAATCCTGATGTCCCTGACCCTGGCCGATCAGGCCGCCGACATAGAGTGTCCCGTCGGAGAGTGGCAGGGCCTTGTCGGCACCGATTTCCAGGCCGTTGACCTGTTGCTGGAACGCGCGGCTGGCCCCCGTGTCCAGGCGTTGTTCGGTGCCATAACCGCGGGTCCACAGACCACCCTTGTCCTTGCCTGAGCGCAGGTCGCCGAAATGGCCGGTGGTGGCGCTCATTTGAGCACTGATCAGGGCTGCACCGGCAGTTTGGTTGGCGACAGCGGCGTTGGCGCCTTTGCTCAAGACTTCAGACTGCGGCAGGCGAGGAGGCTGGACGGGGCTGATCGGCTCAGCAGGGTTCACAGGAAAAACCGGTTCGACCGGCGGCTGCACCGGTGGCTCGACAGGAGGCTGCACCGGCGGCTGCACGGGTGGCTCGACAGGAGGCTGCACCGGCGGCTGCACGGGTGGCTCGACAGGAGGCAGTACCGGCGGCTGCACGGGTGGCTCGACAGGAGGCAGCACCGGCGGCTGCACGGGTGGCTCGACAGGAGGCAGCACCGGCGGCTGAACGGGTGGCTCTACTGGCGGGGTGACGGGATCGATCTCGGCCAGGTTGGCCAGGTACCAGTCGTTCCCTTGTTGATGCAGCTGGTAGCGATAAGCCCCGGCGTCAACAGTCTGACCATACAGGGTGAAGTTGCCGCTGCCACCATTGCCATCGACCAACATCAGTTTCTGTAACGCACTACTTGGCGCGCGACCGGAGTCGGCAACGATCAGTGTGTGGGTGTCGCTGAGCGGCCCCTGGACCCTGATCAAGTCACCTTGCAGGGCTGCCAGGTCGGTGTTCATCAGGAAGCTGCCGTTGCCGCTCAGTGGACCCTCGAAGGTCAATACATGGAAGCCGCTGATTTCCGGGCCGGCGAAGTTGACCTGACCGTCGATGTGGCTGGTTTGACCGAGGGTTGCATCCCCCTTCAGTTGCAGCAGGCCGCCCTGATTGATCGTTGTCTCACTGGCGCCGGCGCGGTCGGCCAACACCATGACGCCACCCGTGTTGACCGTTGTCATGCGCACGGAGGTGCCGGCCGCGATATCCATCCTCGCGCCTTGATTGACCACCGTATCGGAGGCGGAGGCCGAATCGAGGACCGACAACACTCCACCGTTGTCAACGGTCGTCTGCCGCGCATTGCCGTTTTGATAGACCGTCATTTCAGCGTTGCCGATGCGGGTGTTTTTGGCCGTGGCATCCATGTACAGATACATTCTGCCGGCGTCGAGCTGCGTGTCGCTGACCACCGCGTTTTGCGCGACCTCGAAATCGCCGCCATCGACACGAGTGCTCAATGCCGTGGCCGAGCCGACGATGACCATCGTGCCGCCACTCTTCACCACGCTGTCGAATGCCGTGCTGCTGTCTTGTGCCATCAGCCATCCGTCGCCGATGACATGTGTGCCCTGCGCCGCGCCGGAATCCCGGAGGTCGATCACACCGTTGCTCACGGTACTGTCACTCAATACGCCGCCAGTGCCGACATGGAACGAGGAGCCATCGTCGATCAACACGTTGGCCTGTGGAGAAACCAGGCAGGTGATCCTGTCGCAACTGGCGGCATTGGCCAGCCCAGGCGTACCTCCCAATACCAGCAACGCTCCAGACACCGACTTCCAGGACAATCGCACACGCAACGCAAACATAGTGATCCGCCGCCAACAGGGAAAAGAGAAGGCGAATTCTGCGCAGGCGTGAGGGTTGGGTAATGTGGGCGAATCCCAAGTTTCTGTAGGAATCGTCCTACAAGCTATCGCTGTCGATGACGCGCTGAATGTGCGCCTGCAAACGCTTCATCTGGCAAGCGAAGGCCTCGAACAAAGGATGCACCTCCTGTTGCGTGGTCGTTGCCTCACAGCCTGATTCCAGTTGTTCGCAGGCACCGATCAAAGGCGCCGCATGAATGATCCGCGCGCTGCCGAGTATTTTGTGGCAATGCCGGCCCATGGCACTGAAGTCGCCCGCGCGAAACAGGTCCTGCATGGCGTCGAAATCTTCCTGGTTGGTGCGCAGCACGGTCGTCAACAACTGGCGGGTCATGAGCGCATCGTCGGCGGTAATGTCGGTGACCCTGGACAGGTCGAAGCACGGTGCGGTGGCCTGGCGTGTTCGTTCGGCCTCGTGCAGGTAACGTTCCAGCGCGCTGCGGGTCAGCGGCTTGAACAGGCAAGCGTTCATCCCGGCGTCGAGGCATCGTTGGATTTCCTCAGGCTGGGCATTGGCGGTCAGGCCCACCACATGGGTCGGTGTGCGACCTTCGGCCACTTCGATGGCGCGTAACCGACGGGTCATCCTGTCGCCGTTGAGCAGCGGCATGCTGCAGTCGGTGATCAGGTAATCGAACGTGTCCAGGCGCCAGAGATTGAGGCCTTCCAGGCCGTTTTCGGCGCAGGTGACGCGCAGCCCCAGGGATTCAAGCTGGCGCTGCAACACCACGCGATTGAACTCGTGATCCTCGACAATCAGCACGTTGCGCCGCGGTAGCGTCGGCAATGGCAAGGCATCGACCGGCGATGGCAGGTCGCCTTCGCTGACTGGCGTCACCTGCATCGTCAGGGTAAAGCACGAGCCTTGGCCCGGGGCGCTGGTGCAGTCCAGGTGGCCACCCATCAGTTGGGTCAGTTGTTGACAGATGGCCAGGCCCAGGCCGGTACCGGTCTGCAGTTCGGAATCAGGGTCGGCAAACTGGGTGTAGGGCCGGAACAGGTGCTGGCGTTGTTGTTCGTCCATGCCGATGCCGGTGTCTCGCACCCTCAGTTGCAGTTGGGCGAGCGGCGTATCGCTTTCAAGGCTCAGCTCGACGGTCACCGTACCCTGTGTTGTGAATTTGATGGCGTTGCTCACCAGGTTGGAGAGGATTTGCCGAAAGCGCAGTGCATCGAGTTGCACCGCGAAGTCCGGTCCATGGCTGACGAACTCCAGTGCCAGGTTTTTCTGTTGGGCGAGGCTGGCGAAACTCTGCAGCACTGTGCGCGCCAGGCGTTGCGGATAACCGCTGGCGCTACGTAACTCAAACTGCCCCGACTCGATTTTCGACAGGTCGAGAATCTCGCCAATCAGCTCCATCATGCCGTTGGCGGATTTCTGCGCGATGTCGATCAGTTCGGCTTCGGCGTTTTGTTCGGGCTGATGCTCGCGCAGCAGTTCGAGCACACCCACCAGCGCACTCATGGGGGTGCGAATTTCGTGGCTCATGACCGCCAGGAAATGGCTTTTGCCGCGATTGGCCGCCTCGGCCTGTTTTCTGGCCTGGATCAGCGCGTGTTGCAAGTGGTGTTGTTCGGTCAGGTCGATCCAGCCACCAATGACCCCGGTCATGGTGCCATTGGAATCGCGGTATGGCAGTGCCCAGTGGTACACGTGGTGTTTCCGGCCTTTGACTCTCATGGTGAAGTTGTCGAAGGATGGTTCCCCGCTCTCAAGGGTCGCACGGTGAATCCGCTTGTAACTGTGGGCGTCGTCGAGGGGCAGGATGCCGGCTTCGATCAAGCCTTTGTTCAGCACCCGATCCAGCTCGACCTGCATCGTTTGCAGGTAGGCACGGTTGCAGGTCAGCAGCACGCCTTTGCGGTCGCGGACGTAGATCGGGTGTGGCGTGCCGTCCACCAGCACCTTCATGAACTCCAGTTGGTCGTTCAAGGCTCTTTGTGCCTTCCGGCGTTCGGCGATTTGCCGGCGAAGTCCGAAATTCCAGGCAAGCACCACCAGCAGCACCAGCACCATCCCCAGCACCGCTCGAAAGAACCAGTTCTTGTAGGCGCTCCAGCCACCGTGGCTTTCCTGTGGGTTCTGCCAGCGGCTGGCCAGGTCACTCAATTCATCGGGCGAGATGTCGAGCAGCGCCTTGTCGAGGATCGAGACCAGTTCGGTGTTCTGTTTGCCGCTGGCAAAGGCGATCAGCGCGGGTTGCGCGCCGAGCACCGAGTCGATTTGCAACTGGCCACGGAAGAACCGGTCGATCAGGTAGCCGGCGCCCAGTTGTGGCTGAATCACGCCTTCGACCTGACCTTCGGCGAGCAATTCGTAAGTCTCGATCGGTGTATCGACTTCGACCACCTTGATGTCGGGCCATTCGCGTTCGAGCCAGTTGGCCGCCGCGGAATCCTTGATGATTGCCACGGACTGCCCCTTGAGCCGGGCCAGGCCTTCATGCTCGGGCTGCACCCGGGTGACCAGCACGAACGGGTTGATCATGTAGGGCCGGGAGAACGCCAGCTGTTCATCGCGTCGTTCACTGTAGGTCAGCGCGGCGATCAGGGCGGGCGGGTCGCGCTCGGTGCGGCGGATCATGGCTTGCACCGATGAAACCTTGCGCGGGCGGAACACCAGGCCGGTACGGTCGTTGATCATCTCCAGCAGGTCGGCGGCCATGCCACGCATCTGATCGTGGGAATCAAACAGGCTGAAAGGCGAATACAGGTCGTTGGCCAGCACTTCGATCTGCGGATGGTCCTTGATCCATTGCTGCTCGATGGCGGTCAGCTGCAAGCGGTTGTATCCGAGCCCCGGGTTGGCGCCGATGCCCCAGCGGCGGGCGATGACGATGCGCTCCTGGGGCGTAATGCTTGCCAGCGCGCTATTGAGCAGGGTCAGTAGTCGGGTGTTCTGGCGCTGCAGGGCGAAACTGAACCCCAGGCCTTCGGAGTCGCGCTGGATGGTCTGTTTCAGGCTCTGTTGGTAACTGCGCTCGAGCAGATGCTGTGCGGAAATCGCGTCGGTGAGCAGCACCATGCCTTCGCCATAGGCCACCATGCCGAGGCCGTGCTGGGTCGATTCGACGGTCTGCACCGGGTGGTCGGGAAACAGCGAAATCACCCGATCCTGTTGAATCCAGTCCGGATCGAACAGCACCGTGGTGCCTGCTGGCAGTTCATTGTTCATCCAGTGGGTGCCGAAGCGGCTGATCAGCACGGCCTGGTCATAGGCGTAGGGTGCGCTCAGGCGCAGGTCACTGTACTGCGTTTCCAGGTGATTGATCCGCGGCACCAGATCGATTTCGCCCCGTTGCAATGCGCTCAGCGCATCGGACTGACGGGCATAACGTTCGACGTGCACACGTACGCCCAAGGTTCGCGCCAGCAAGTCGAGGTAGTCGGCCGACAGGCCTTCGTAGTCCTTTTGATTGGCCGTGATGTCCAGTGGTGGGTGGTCCGGCAGATAGACGCCGGCGCGCAAGACGTCCTTGTGGTCCAGCCAATGGCGCTGCGCGGTGCTGAGCGACAGGTTCATGTCGCTCGTGGTCGCACGGCTGAGCAGCGTCAGGGGATCGGCGCGGGCGGTCAGGGCCACCAATATCAGGCCGAGTACTCCCGACAGCCGCAGGAACAGTCGAATCATGGTCAGGTCAGGTCGTTGCGTTTGGCGAACTCGATCAACTCGAGCAAATTGCTGGCGTTGAGCTTTTGCATCAGGCGGGTCTTGTAGGTACTGATCGTCTTGTTGCTCAACAACATATCGTCGGCGATCTGCTTGTTGCTCAAGCCTTGGGCCAGGCCGTGCAATACCTTGAGTTCGCGCCGGCTAATGCCGTTGAGCAGTTGCGCATCGTTGCGGGCGAAATCGCTGTGGCGCACCGAGTTGAGCGTACCGACCGGAAACCAGGATTTGCCACTGGCTAGCGCCTTGAGCGCCGTCACGATCTCCACCGGGTCATCGACCTTCGACAGAAAGCCTGCTGCGCCGGCCCGCATGCATTGCGCCGCATACGCCTGGCTCTTGAGTCCCGTGTGGACCAGGACATGAGCCGGACTGCCGCCGATGCGCAGGCGGTCGATCACCGCCATGCCGTCGAGCTGCGGAATATCCAGGTCGAGCACTATGGCATCGGGTTTGAGCTCGAACGCCTTGCTCAATGCGTCCACACCGTTGTCGCACTCGCCGACAATGACATGGCCTTCACGGGCCAGAATCATCCCGATCGCCATGCGCACGACGGCGTGGTCATCGACCAACAGCACTTTCATGGATCAATCCTCATGTCCTGTTTCAGCATAGTCCCGCCACTGCCAAGGATTCGGCAGACCTGATGCATGGCCAGGTGAAGCAAAAAAGAGGCGCGAATCCTACTTGGTTCGTGTGGGTATGCAAGGTTGGACGACAGGGTAAACCTGCAGGAGCGAGCAAACTCGCTCCTGCAGGTAGGTGTTATCGGGAAAGGGCGCTCAGAATCTGATGCGCAATCCTGACCCGCTGCGCATTCGGGAAGTTTTTGTTGGCCAGCATCACGATACCGATGTCCTTCGATGGCACGTACGCCACGTAAGCACCAAAGCCACCGGTTGAACCTGTCTTGTTGATCAGCACGTTCTGCGGCTGCGCTTGTGGCGGATTCAGCCACTGGACTTCATGCGCCTGCATGGCCATCGGCGTGGAGTTGCCGTCCAGCAAGCGATCCAGTGTGATCGGGTAGCGATACATCTCCCAGCCCAGGCCCTGGGTCATGTCGCCAACGCTGTAGTAGGCGCTATGAGTCAAGGCGATGGCTTGCTGCAACGGCTTGTCCAGAGACGCCGGCTTCATGTTTGCGCCGACGTAGGCCAGCAAGTCAGAGGCGCTGGTTTTCACCCCGTACGCCTCGGAATCCAGCGCCCCCGGAGTGACCCGCACCGGCTTGCCGTCCTTGTTGTAGCCCTGGGCGTACAGCGCCATCTGGTCCTGCGGCACATGCACATAGGTGTGCTTGAGGCCCAGTTTCGGCAGCAGGGTTTTTTCCATCAGGTCATCGAACGGCTGGCCCATGCTGTGGGCGGCGAGGTAGCCGAACAGGCCGAGGCTGGGGTTCGAATACAGGCGGTGGCTGCCGGGGGCGTAGAGCGGTTTCCATTGTTTGTAGTAGTCGAGCATTTTGTCGGCCGAATCAGATTCGGCAGGAAATTGCAGCGGCAAGCCGCCGGCGCTGTAGGTGCCCAGTTGCAGCACGCTGATGTGGTCGAAAGCGCTGCCGCGCAACTCCGGCAGAATCTGGCTGGCCTTGTCCGACAGTGACAGCTTGCCCGTGGCCTGGGCGTAGGCGGCGAGGGTGGCGGTGAAGGTTTTGCTGACCGAGCCGATTTCGAACAGGGTGTCTTTTGTGACTGGGCTGCCGGTTTCTTTCGAGGCGACGCCATAGTTGAAGTAGTGCGGTTGGCCGTTGACGGTGACCGCCACGGCCATGCCGTGGATACCTTCGGCCTGCATCACCGGTTGTACAGCGGCGTTCACCAGCGTCTCGATTTGATCCTGTGCCACGCACTGGCCTGCGGCGAATATCGCCATGCCGGCGGCGATGGTTTTCAGCCTGTCCATGTGGGTTTCATCCGTCGTTGATTCAGTTGCGCGCCATTTTAGGGGGTTAAGCGCCAGGCTCCGAGCGCTTTTTAAAGCGGCCGCCAACAGGCGGCCACGCGCAACCCTTGAATCAACTCACTTGGCGATTCAACCCACTTGGCGTTTCAACGCACCAGGCACGGCCGCTTGTTGTCGAACGTCCAGCCCGGAATCAAAAACTGCATGGCCACGCTGTCATCCCGAGCCCCCAGGCCCATGCCTTTGTACAGTTCATGAGCCTTGGCGACCTGATCCATGTCCAACTCGACCCCCAGCCCCGGTTTCTGCGGCACCTGCACGCAACCGTCGACGATTTGCAGCGGGGCCTTGGTCAGGTGCTGGCCGTCCTGCCAGATCCAGTGGGTGTCGATGGCGGTGATCTCGCCCGGCGCGGCTGCCGCGACATGGGTGAACATCGCCAGGGAAATGTCGAAGTGGTTGTTGGAGTGCGAACCCCAGGTGAGGCCCCATTCGTGGCACATCTGCGCCACGCGCACCGAACCCTGCATGGTCCAGAAGTGCGGATCGGCCAAGGGAATGTCGACCGACTGCAACTGGATCGCGTGGCCCATCTCCCGCCAGTCGGTGGCGATCATGTTGGTTGCGGTTTTCAGCCCCGTGGCCCGGCGGAATTCAGCCATGACTTCGCGTCCCGAGTAACCGTTTTCCGCCCCGCACGGGTCTTCGGCGTAGGCGAGCACGCGGTGCTGATCGCGGCACAGGCGGATGGCTTCCTTCAGTGACCAGGCCCCATTCGGGTCGAGGGTGATGCGCGCATCGGGGAAACGTTCGGCGAGGGCCGTGACCGCTTCGATTTCGGCGTCGCCGCTGAGCACGCCGCCCTTGAGCTTGAAGTCCTTGAAGCCATAGCGCGCGTGAGCCGCCTCGGCCAGACGGACTACCGCCTCGGCGGTCATGGCTTTTTCGTGACGTACGCGGAACCAGTCGTTGTCGGCGTCTGGCTCGCTGCGGTAGGCGAGGTCTGTTTCGTTGCGATCACCGACATAAAACAGATAGCCAAGCATCTTCACTTCATCGCGCTGCTGGCCTTCGCCGAGCAGGGCGGCGACCGGCACATCCAGGTGCTGGCCGAGCAGATCGAGCAGCGCAGCTTCCAGGCCGGTGACGGCGTGGATGGTGATGCGCAGGTCGAAGGTCTGCAATCCGCGACCGCCGGCATCGCGGTCGGCGAAGGTCTGGCGTACCTGGTTGAGAATCTTCTGGTAGGTGCCGATCGGGCTGCCGACCACCAGGCTGCGTGCGTCTTCCAGGGTCTGGCGAATGCGCTCGCCACCCGGCACTTCGCCGACGCCGGTGTGGCCGGCGTTGTCCTTGAGGATCACGATATTGCGGGTGAAAAACGGGCCGTGGGCGCCGCTGAGATTGAGCAGCATGCCGTCGTGGCCGGCCACCGGAACAACCTGCATGCTGGTGATGATCGGGGCTTTGGCGATGTTGTGTGCGGTCATGTCGTTATCCTTTTAAACCAATGATTCAGGCGTGGTGGGGCGCTGGTTTGCCCGGTGCGGTGACGGGGGCGACCTTGGGTTTGTTGCGTGCGGCAAAGACGATGATCGCGGCGATGATCGAGGTCGCGGCCAAGCCGTAGAGTCCGCCCTGGATGGAGCCGGTGTGCTCCTCCAGCAGACCGAAGGTGGTCGGCGCGACGAAACCGCCGAGGTTGCCCACCGAGTTGATCAGCGCGATGACACCGGCGGCGATGCGTGCGTCCAGATAAGCCTGGGGAATCGGCCAGAACAGCGACGAGGCCGATTTGAAACCCAGCGCCGCAAAACAGATCGCGACGAAGGCGAAGACCGGCCCGCCGGTGGTGGACATGAACATCCCGGCAGCGGCGATCAGCAGGGCCGCGGCGACCCAGGCTTGCTGATGCTTCCACTTGGCCGACAACGAGGCGAAGGCATACATGCCGACAATCGACAGCAGCCACGGAATCGAGTTGAACATTCCGACCTGGAAGTCGCTGAGGTCGCCCATCTTCTTGATGATGCTCGGCAGCCAGAAGGTCGCGGCGTAGATGGTCAGCTGGATAAAGAAGTAGATCACGCAGAACAGGATGATCTGCCGGTCCTTGAGCAATTTGCCCAGTGACGGCTTGATCGGTGTGGCGGCTTCGCGGGCCAGTTGTTCGTCTTCGATGGCCTTGACCAGTGCGTCCTGCTCTTCGCGGCTCAGCCATTTGGCGTCGTGGGGTTTGGAATCGAGCCAGAACCAGACAAAAACACACAAACCCACCGAGAACATGCCTTCGATGAAGTACATCCATTGCCAGCCATGCATCCCGAATCCACTGATCTGCAGCAGCAAACCGGACAGGGGACCGGAGATCAGCGAGGCGATCGCCGAGCCACTGAGAAAAATCGCAATCGCCTTGCCGCGCTCCACGCCAGGCAACCAGCGGGTGAAATAGTAGATCACCCCGGGGAAGAACCCGGCCTCGGCCACTCCCAGTAGAAAGCGCAGGATGTAGAAGTGGGTTTCGTTCTGGATGAACGCCATGCCCGCGGCGACCAGGCCCCAGGTCAGCATGATGCGAGTCAGCCAGATGCGGGCACCGACTTTTTGCAGAAGGATGTTGGAGGGCACTTCGAACAGCGCATAACCGATGAAGAACAGGCCGGCGCCGAGGCCGTAGGCGGCCGCGCCAATGCCCAGGTCGTGTTCCATGTGGGCACGGACGAAACCGATGTTCACTCGATCAATGTAATTGACGATGAACATGATGACGAACAGCGGCAAGACGTGACGTTTGACTTTGGCGATGGCGGACTTCAGCGCTGAATTGGCGTCGTCGTGCATCCCGGAGACGGATGTATTCACTGCGTTTTCTCCCACTCGTTATTTTTATGCGGGGTGAAGCTGGGTGCTACGTCGTTGATAGACATCATACAACTAGGTTTTTTGATCTTGCAACCGCCTTTATCCAGTGAAATGGTGCTGTTCTAGAGGTTTGTTATTCTGGTGGTGGTGACGGATGGTCTTTTAAACGAATGAATATGGGCCGGTTGTTGAGTGTTGTCATACAAGTTTGGCGAGATTTTTCACGATTTCCGCCGGGCACGGTGCTAGGATTCGATAGCCCTGATTTCCGGACACCTTCATGCAAGAAGACCTCGAAGCACCCGCCCGCAAGCGCAGCCACAACCTGGCCCATGACCTGGTGGAGAAACTGACCCAGCGCATCCTGCTCGGCCAGATGTTGCCCGGCGACAAGCTGCCGTCGGAAAACACCATCGTTCAGGAACACGGGGTCAGTCGCACGGTGGTGCGCGAGGCGATCTCGAAGTTGCAGGCCTCGGGGCTGGTGGAAACCCGGCATGGCATTGGCACGTTCGTGATCGAGCGCGCACCGGAGCAGGGGCTGCGGCTGAATGTCGACACGGCGTTGGGGGTGCGCAGCATTCTGGAGTTGCGCATGGGCCTGGAAACCCAGGCGGCGGCGCTGGCAGCAACGCGCCGCACCGATCTGCAACTGGCGCAGATGCGTGAAGCGCTGGACGACTATCAAAACCTGCTGGCCAACAACGACAGCTGTGTCGAAGCGGACCGGCGTTTTCATCTGCTGATCGCCGAAGCCACCGGCAACGTCTGCTTCACCGAAATCATGCAGCACCTGGGCAGCGCCATGATCCCGCGCACCCGGGTCAATGCCGCCGAGCGGGGGGCCGTGGACTTGAGCAAGCTCGGCGGGTTGGCCAATCTTGAGCACGAGGCGATCCTCAATGCCATCAAGCGCCAGGACCCGGACGCGGCGCGGGCAGCGATGTGGTTGCACCTGACCAACAGTCGTGACCGGTTTTCGGCTAGCTGATAGTCAGTGACACCGCGTCATCGTTCTTCGCGAGCAAGCCCGCTCCCACAGGTTCTGGGTCGTGCTCAGGAACCGCGGCAACCATGAAACCCTGTGGGAGCGAGCTTGCTCGCGATAGCGCCAGACGTGACAGTGAAAAACCTGAATCAGACCCTGACAACCTGAACAACCACAGCCCGCCGCTCCAGATTCAACGCCAGCACACTCGCCAACACCACCAGCCCACCGACCACGATCATCAACGTCGGCCGTTCGCCGAGCGCATAGGACGCAATCACCATCGCCGTCGGCGGCGTCAAATACAGCGTCATGGTCGCCCGGCTCAAATCGACATGCGCCAGCACATAGGCCCAGGCCAGGTACGCCAGGGCACTGGGGAATATCCCCAGGGCAATCACCGCCCACTGCACGCGCATCGGCGCCAGGGCGACTTGATCCACAAGACCGGGCAGAAAAATCAACAGCAGCCCCGTACCGGACCACACCGTGTAGCACACCAGCGTCAGCCCGTCGTAACGCCCGGTGTGATGTTTTTGCAGGGCAAAGTAGAGGCTCCAGGACACCGCCGCCAGCAGGATCAGCAAGCCGTGGGCGTCAATGCTGCCCAGGCCATGATCGCCCGCCACCACGATCACCACGCCAAACAACCCGAGCAGCACACAACCCCAGCGCCACAGGCTCACCTGATCCTTGAACACGAAGCGCGCTATCAATGTGCTGAACAGCGGCGTGGTCTGGGCCAGGACGCTCGAAGCGCCAGCGCTGACTCCCTGCTGGCCGAAGTTGATCGCCACGTGATGCAGGCTCACGGCAAAGAAACCCAGGCCGAACATCAGCGGCAAGTCTCGCAGGCTGGGCAGGCGAATGCCTTTGAAGACCGCGACCACGGCCATGAACACGGAGGCCAGCAGGAAGCGCAGCAGGGCCAGGTGCACGGGGTCGTAGGCCTGCAAGCCAATATGAATGCCGGTCGGGGAGTAGCCCCAGCACGCCACGACAAACGCCATGGCCAGAATGATTTTCCAGGGTGAAACGGGGGAGGGTGTGAGCGGCGTCATGGTCGTGCACCTGTGGGCTGATGCACGGAGTATCAGAAAGCCTATCGTTCGCCACAACTGACTTATACTGCGCTAATCGTTCACTATAGGTGATGTATGGAGCTGGCACAGATTCGCATGTTCAAGACCGTGGCCGACGTCGGCAGCATTGCCCGCGCGGCTGAATTGCTACATTGCGTGCCGTCCAACATCACGGCACGGATCAAGGCCCTCGAGGCTGAGCTGGGTGTCGCGCTGTTCCTGCGCGAAGGCCGAGGGCTGCGCATCAGCCCGTCGGGGCAGACCTTCCTGGCCTACGCCTCGAAAATTCTCGCCCTGACCGCCGAGGCCAAGCGGGCGGTCGACCCTTCGGCCGAACCCTCAGGGCCGTTGCGCATCGGCGCCATCGAGTCGTCGGCCACCGGGCGGTTGCCGCGCCTACTGGCGAAATTCCACAAGCGTTTCCCGCAGGTGGCGCTGGAGCTGACCACCGGCACCTGGAGCCAGTTGCTCGACGACACGTTCAATCACAAGCTCGACGGCGCCATCGTGGCGGTGGATGTCGAACGTTCGCACCTCAAGCGCACGCCGATGTACCGCGAAGAGTTGCTGCTGATCGCCTCGACATCCCTGGGGCCGTTGCGCAGCGTGACGGACCTGCATGACAAGACGATGTTCCTTTGGCCTCAGGGCTGTCCTTACCGGGCGGCGATGGAGCATTGGCTATTGCGAAATGGGTTGGCGCTGCCGATTGTCAGCCTGGCCAGCTATGGCGCGATTGTCGGATGCGTCAGCGCCGGGGCCGGTGTGGCGCTGGTGACTAAAGGGGTTTTCGATCAATACGCCAAGGGCGCCGGGTGCGTGGCGTTTGAGTTTCCCGAACTGACGGCCATCGAGAGCCTGTTCTACTGGCACGAAAACGCCGGGGTGCACCCGGCGCGCGAGGCGTTCGTGGCGATGCTCCGCGAAGAGTTTGCCTGACGCACTACCTGTGGGAGCGAGCCTGCTCGCGATGACGGAGTGTCAGTCGCCAGCAACGTAGGCTGATACAACGCTATCGCGAGCAAGCTCGCTCCCACAGGGTTTTGTGTGTATTTGAAGGTCAGTTCACACCTACGTCCCGCATCAACAACCCAAACTGCAGATCCACCGCATCCGGTATCGGCAAATACACCGTATGCCCATCGCCCGGTGCAACGTCGATCGCTTCACCCTTGGCGTTCTGCAGCTGATGCAGATCGAAGTGGAAGTTGCCCTTGGGCGTCATCAGCTCCATGTGGTCGCCCACGCCGAAACGGTTTTTCACCTTGACCTCGGCCAGGCGATCCCGGCGCTGCCCGGTCAGCTCACCGACAAACTGTTGCCGTTCCGACACTGAGCTGCCGTTCTGGTAGTTCTGGTATTCGTCATGCACATGGCGACGCAGAAAACCTTCGGTGTAGCCGCGCTGGGCGAGGGATTCCAGGTCGCTCATCAGGCCACGGTCGAAGGTCCGGCCGGCCGCGGCGTCGTCGATGGCCCGGCGATAAACCTGGGTGGTGCGCGCGCAATAAAAGTGCGATTTGGTCCGGCCTTCGATTTTCAGCGAATGCACGCCCATCTGCGTCAGGCGTTCGACGTGCTGCACGGCACGCAGATCCTTGGCGTTCATGATGTACGTGCCGTGTTCGTCTTCGAAGGCGGGCATCTGTTCGCCGGGACGATTGGCTTCCTGCAACAGGAACACCTGATCGGTGGGTGCGCCGATGCCCAGGGTCGGTTCGGGATCGAATGTCTGCACGATCTCGCCCAACTGGTTTTCCGTGGCCGGCTGCGCCGTGTATTTCCAGCGACAGGCGTTGGTGCAGGAGCCCTGATTGGCGTCGCGCCTGTTCATGTACCCCGACAGCAGGCAGCGCCCGGAATAGGCCATGCACAACGCGCCATGCACGAACACCTCCAGTTCCATGGCAGGCACTTGTCCGCGGATCTCGGCGATCTCTTCCAGCGACAGCTCCCGCGACAGGATGATCCGGCTCAAGCCCTGTTGCTGCCAGAACTCGACGCTGGCCCAGTTCACGGTATTGGCCTGCACCGAAAGGTGGACCGGCATCTGCGGGTAGTGCCGGCGCACCAGCATGATCAAGCCGGGGTCGGACATGATCAGCGCATCGGGGGCCATGGCGATCACCGGTTCAAGGTCCTTGAGGAATGTCTTGAGCTTGGCGTTGTGCGGCGCAATGTTCACCACCACGTAGAAGCGTTTGCCCTGCGCCTGGGCCTCGCGAATGCCGAGGGCGAGGTTGGCGTGGTCGAATTCGTTGTTGCGCACCCGCAGGCTGTAGCGCGGCTGGCCGGCGTACACGGCATCGGCGCCATAGGCGAAGGCATAACGCATGTTTTTCAGGGTGCCGGCGGGGGCGAGCAGTTCTGGCGCGGTGAGGTTCATGGTGGTGTCGTCGCAAAAGCCGCGCAGGATAAACGCTCGGCACGGAGCGTTTATTGACCTGGATCCATGTCTGGTCAACAAAGAGATGGCACTCGCGCGAGCCGTAGCGGACTAAACATCAGGACGGAAGTGTTTCGTCCCGGCGAGCATGGATCGGATATGAACGAAGAAACCCTGAAAGACAGATCGCTGACCATCCTTCTGGCCCTGGTGAGCATCGCCTTCATCTGGATCCTGCTGCCGTTCTACGGCGCTGTGTTCTGGGCGGTAATCCTCGGCATCCTCTTTGCACCGCTGCAACGGCGGCTGCAGCTGAAGTTCGGCTGGGAGCGCAACCTCACGTCACTGCTCACGCTGAGCATCTGCCTGTTGATTGCGATCCTGCCAGTGATAGTCCTCAGCATCCTCCTGATCCAGGAGGGGGCCGCGCTCTACAAGAACATCGAGAGCGGCGAACTGGACATCGCCGGGTACGTGGCGCAGTTCAAGCACATCCTGCCGCCGTATTTCCAGCACCTGCTGGATCGCTTCGGCATGGGCGAGCTGAACGGTTTGCGAGAAAAAATCGTCAAGAGTGCGATGACCGGTGGACAGGAACTGGCCGCCCAGGCCTTCATTTTTGGCCAGGGCACGTTCGAGTTCATCGTCAGTTTCTTCATCATGCTGTACCTGCTGTTCTTCTTCCTGCGCGACGGCGCGGAACTGGCGCGCAAGGTGCGTGCGGCGGTGCCGTTGGAGGAACAGCAGAAACGTCGTTTGCAGCTCAAGTTCAATCGCGTGGTACGGGCTACGGTCAAGGGCAACCTGCTGGTGGCGATCACACAGGGCGCGCTGGGTGGCCTGATTTTCTGGTTCCTGGACATTCCCAGCGTATTGCTCTGGGCGGTGTTGATGGCGTTTCTGTCGCTGTTGCCGGCGGTGGGGGCGGGGATTGTCTGGGTGCCGGTGGCCGCGTTTTTCCTGCTCACCGGGGCGATCTGGCAGGGCGTGGTGCTGGGATTGTTCGGGATCTTCGTGATCGGCCTGGTGGATAACGTGCTTCGACCGATTCTGGTGGGCAAGGACACCCGGATGCCGGATTACATGATCCTGATCTCGACCCTCGGCGGCCTGGCGATTTTCGGGCTCAACGGCTTTGTCATCGGCCCGTTGATCGCGGCCCTGTTCATGGCCAGCTGGGACATTTTCATCGAAACCAAACCGCGGGTGCAGCTACCCTAGGCGCTGAACCTGCCGGACTGGCCGGTGCCGATGCGTTGCGACAGCTCACGGGCGGCGGGCAGCGAAGTCAGCGGGCCACTGATCTGCACACCGTCCTGCACCAGATACCAGCAGGCGAGCATGCCCAACTCTCTGAGCTGTGCGGGGACGGCGCTGCCGATAACGGACATGATCTGAACCTGGGACATGAAAAGTACCTCCATCAATCTGTGGAGCTACTTTAAGGTCCGGGTGCCTCGAGGAGTAATCAACGCTTTCGATAGTGGTCATTGATGCCAGCGGGGGCAAATGACCGTTGGTCGGTCAGTTGACCACCTGATCGAGCATATTGACCACTTCCTGCTCGTTGAGCAGGCCCTTGCGCACCAGGTTTTGCGTCAGCAGCGAGAGAAACTTGGCGCTGCGATGACCTTCCAGGTGCTTGAGTTCGGTCAGTGCGTTGTACACCTTGCTGGAGGTGCACAGACCGACAATGCGGTGCGGGTTTTGCGTTGGCATGTGGTCGTCCTTGTTGTTATCAACCTGTTTTCGACGGACAGCACCGAGCTTGCGGATCTGTCATGACAAAAATATGACCGTTTTTCGCCACACGGCAGAAAACCGGTCGAGTCCATCTTGCCCGTTTCTGCCGCACGCACTGTCCCGATAGCGACCTTGGCGAGATTTATCCAGACCTGCACCGCCCAATGGGCATAAAAAGGTAGTTCATGTCATTCCGGGAAACACCGATACCTGTAGGAGCTGCCGAAGGCTGCGATCTTTTGATCTTCAGTAATCTCCAGATCGCAAAAGCAAAAGCAAAATCAAAAGATCGCAGCCTTCGGCAGCTCCTACAGATATTTCGTTATCTGTGTTCCCCCCCGGGATTCCGTGAAATCCCATAAAAAAGCCCCGCTGTTTCAGCGGGGCTTGATGAGTTCGTTACCAGCGGCCGTGTGGCGGGCCGTAGTAGCCGCGTGGCGGGCCGTAGTAACCACGGGGTGGCCCGTAGTACACCGGGGCCGGGCGGTAGTAGATCGGTTGCTGCACGTAGACCGGGGCCGGCTGGTAGTAAACCGGGGGCGGTGGCGCGTAATAAACCGGAGGCGGTGGAGCGTAGACCGGTTGCGGCGCGACATAGACCGGGCGGTTGGCGTTGATCAGAGCCGAACCTACGATGGCAGTACCGACGATCGCGCCAAACACCGCCGGACCCTGCCAGTAATTGCCACCACCATGGGCTTGCGCCTGTCCCGCGATAGCGAGGGCGCCGATCAGCAAGGCTACTGTGGGGATTTTACGGATCATGATAGTTCCTCGTTTCTTCAGCCCGGCGCCTGCGTCTGCAATAGACCCAGGGATTGTCGCGGGGATACTTCTAAGACAGCGTTTTTTCGAAAAACAGCACGGCCGCCAGGTAAATTTTGTGTAAGGTCTGTACCGACTTTCTTACCGACCTGTTCAAGCCTGTGCGTCCAGGCTTTCATGATCGATCAGATCCCGATGGACGGCTAATCCCGTCCATCCGAAAAGTGCATTTGAAGGAGCTTTGCCATGCAGATGAACCCCAACAAAGACACCCAGCTGTGCATGTCCCTTTCAGGGCGCCCCGGGAACTTTGGCCTGCGTTTTCATAATCATCTGTATGAACAACTGGGCCTGAATTTTTACTACAAGGCCTTTGCCAGCCAGGACCTGCCGGGCGCCGTCGCCGGCATTCGCGCCCTGCGCATTCGTGGTTGTGGCGTGTCGATGCCGTTCAAGGAAGCCTGCATTGCCCTGGTGGATGAACTCGACGCTTCTGCCGCCGCCATTCAATCGATCAACACCATCGTCAACACCGACGGTCATCTCAAGGCCTACAACACCGATTACATCGCCGTTGCCCAGTTGCTGGAAAAACACCAGGTGCCCAAGGACTCGACCTTTGCCCTGCGCGGCAGCGGCGGCATGGCCAAGGCCGTGGCGAGCGCCTTGCGCGATGGCGGTTATGAGAACGGCCTGATCGTGGCCCGTAACGAGCGCGCCGGGCAGGCGCTGGCGCAGTCGTTGGGCTATGAGTGGCAGGCAGAGCTGGGCAATTGTCGCCCGCAGATGCTGGTCAATGTCACCCCGATCGGCATGACGGGAGGGCCGGAGGCCGAGCAACTGGCCTTCGAGGGCGATGTGATCGAAAAAGCAGACACTGTCTTCGATGTGGTGGCGATTCCCTCGGAAACGCCGCTGATCGTGCGTGCCCGTGCCGAAGGCAAGCGGGTCATCACCGGGCTGGAAGTGATCGCGATCCAGGCATTGGAGCAATTTGTGCTCTATACCGGTGTACGGCCAACGGATGAGCAGTTCCAGAAGGCCGTGGCGTTTGCCCGCAGCTAGGAGGTGTCCATGCACCCGCCCATTCTCAATCTGAACACTGTCGAGCTTGAACCGCTGCCCGAAGGATTTGCGCCGACCGGTGAAACCGCCGGTCGCTATCAACAGCGTCTGGCCCGAGTCGGTCAGCAACTGGGGGCGCAAAAGCTGGGATATCGCCTGTATGTGCTGGAGCCGGGCATGCGCGGCAGTCCGTTTCACAGCCATCGGGTCAATGAGGAAATGTTCTACGTCGTGGCCGGGGAAGGGTACGTTCGCCTGGGAGACGAGCGTTTTCCAATCCGCGCCGGTGATGTGATCGCCTGTCCACCGGGTGGGCCTGAAAAGGCCCATCAGATCATCAATACCAGCAACGGCGAGTTGCGGTATCTGGCCGTCAGCACCCAGCAATCGCCGGAGATCTGCGAATACCCGGATTCCGGCAAATATGCCGTGATGGATGATTTCAAGGTCGATGCCGAGGGTAATGCATCGGGATTTGTCGCGGTGGCCCGGCAGGCCGATGGGGTGGATTACTGGGACGGGGAGTAAGGTCTCACAGGTTCTGTGCCAATCACAAATGCCAGTCAGTCCACAGATCCACTGTGGGAGCGGGCTTGCCCGCGAAAACGTCGGCACATCCAACATTGATGTGACTGACAATCCGCTTTCGCGAGCAGGCTCGCTCCCACAGGTTTTGTGCCAGGCAAAAATCCAGGCTATTCCAGCCGTGCCAACCGCTCTTCCAGCGCCGCAATCCGCGCTTCCAGTTCTTCGATCCTTTCAACCGAAACCCCACTGCTGCCGCGCTCGGACGGGTTCTGCCGGGCCGCCATGATTGCCTCGATATCCGCCGGATCACCCAGGGTGTGGGTGTAGCGGTCTTCACGCTGGCCGGCCTGACGCGGTATCAGCACGGCCAGGCCCCTGGCAATCAGGCGTTCCAGTTGATGCACGACCTGTTCGGTGTCTTCGAATTCATGCATGCGGCCGCTGCGGGTCAGCAGTTCATTGACGGTCTGCGGGCCGCGCAGAAACATCAGCCCGGTCAGGATCACCTGCGCCGGCACCAGTTCCAGGGCCTTGTCGACCTTGTGTTCCCAGCGGTCGGCACGGCTGCCCATCACCAGCTTGGCGAAGCTGCGTCCTTCGAGTGCGCGCAGGCTCTGGCCGACCTGGCCCGGCGTCAGGTTCATCACCGGCTCGCGGCTGGTTTTCTGGTTGCAGGCGATCACCAGTGCATTGAGGGTCAGGGGATAGGTTTCCGGGCTGGTGGCCTTTTTCTCGATCAACGAACCCAGAATGCGGATTTCCGTGCTGTTGAGCCGTGGTTCGTCAAAAGTCGTCTCTTGCTCAGTGCTCATGGTTCTGCATCCTTAGCCGATTCATGTTTTTCACTTGCGTGGGTGCACTTTAGATGGGCAGGCGCCAATGGCAACAGAATTCGCTGTGTCATCAGGGCAATGATGACAAAAAGTGCATGGAATATTGACGCGATTTTTACAAACGGCCGGGCACCGTGTGCGAGGTCGCGCGAGTGTGTCCACGGGACGGGGCACTGTTGGCGTCATCGCCGTGAAAAGCTGAGTACTGCATCGAGTCGGCCGGTGTACGACACCTTGATTCGCCTCTGATAAAAGAAATCCAATAAAGGCGAGAGTGACTCCATGAGCCAAGACATTTTTGTATCCGTACTGATTCCCGCCAAGAACGAAGCGAACAACCTCAAGCCGCTGCTAGAGGAAATTCGCGTGGCGTTGGCCCATGAGTCGTACGAAATCATCGTGGTCGACGATGGCAGCACCGATTCGACCCTGCAGGAACTGCGGCAGATCCGCCAGAGCGGGCTGAACACCCTGCGCATCCTCCATCACGAGCGGTCGCTGGGGCAGAGCACGTCGCTGTACCACGCCGCCCGCGAGGCCCGCGGGCAATGGCTGGCGACCCTCGATGGCGACGGCCAGAACGACCCGGCGGACATCCCCGGCATGCTGGCGCTGGTACGCGGCGAACCGGGCAAGGCCGATGTGCAGCTGGTCGCCGGGCACCGGGTCAATCGCCGCGACACCGCGAGCAAACGCTACGCCTCGCGGTTCGCCAACAACCTGCGCCGCCGTCTGCTCAAGGACGCCACCCCGGACACCGGGTGCGGCCTGAAGCTGATCGAGCGCGCGGCGTTCCTGCGCCTGCCATACTTCGACCACATGCACCGCTTCATTCCGGCGCTGATCCAGCGTCACAACGGGCGCATGATCGTGCACCCGGTCAACCACCGGCCGCGCACGGCCGGGGTGTCGAAATACGGCAACCTCGACCGCGCACTGGTCGGCATTCTCGATTTGTTCGGCGTCTGGTGGCTGATCAAGCGCACGCGGCTGAACACCATTGCCCAGGAGATAGAAGGATGAATCTCTCCCGCGAAGCCCTTTGGCTGACCGTCGGTTTTGTTGGCCAGATCGCCTTTACCGGGCGGTTTGTCCTGCAGTGGCTGTACAGCGAGTACAAGAAACGCAGCGTGATCCCGGTGAGCTTCTGGTACCTGAGCATCGTCGGCAGCACTTTGTTGCTGGCCTATGCCATTTACCGCGAGGACCCGGTGTTCATCGTCGGGCAGGCCTTCGGCTCCCTTGTCTATTTTCGCAACCTGCAGTTGATCGCCAAAAGTAAAAGCCTGAAGGAGTAGGTCATGCGCGGATCGTTATCGACCCGAAATATTACGTTGCTCGTGGCCATCGCGGTTGCGTTGCTGTTTTTCTGGGGACTGGGCAGCGTGCCGTTCCTCAGTGTCAACGAGGCCCGCCGCGCCGTTACCGTGCGCGAAATGCGCGAGGCGGGTAGCTGGCTGCTGCCTTACATGAACGGCGACTTGTATCTCTCCAAGCCGCCGTTTTTCTATTGGGCCGGCCTGGTTTCAACGGCGGTGCTGGGCAGCTTGTCCGAGTGGAGCGTGCGCCTGCCTTCGGCGCTGGCTGCCGCCTTGTGTTGTTTTGGCACCTATCTGTACGGCGTCCGGCAGGCGGGGCGGCAGGTCGGATTGTTCGCCGTGGTGTTCCTGGCCGCGAACGGTGCCTTCAGCCTGTTCGCACGGCGCTCGGAAATCGAGATGCTGTTGACCCTGCTGTGCTTCGGCGCGCTGCTGGCGGCCTGGCAGTTCATCTTCCTGCAGGGGCGGGCCTTGTGGAGTCGATTGAGCTACGTACTGCTGGGGTGCGCACTGCTGACCAAAGGGCCGGTCTGCCTGTTGTGGGTGACGGCACCGATCCTGACCTATGCCTTGATCTACCGCGATGCCCGGGCCAAGGCTTATCTGTGTGACGGTTGGGGCTGGCTGATTGCCCTGGTGCTGGGCAGTTCCTGGTACGTGGCGGTGTCGGTGAGCCAGGGCTGGGGAATCTGGGCCTCGATCATCAGCGAAGACATCGTGAAGAAGATCGACGGGCAGGGCGCCGAGGCCTGGTATGCCTATCTGCTGTACCTGGCCGGTGATTTCTTCCCGTTCTGGCTGATCGTGTTTGTACAGCCGCGCAAGTTCTGGGCAATGATCCGCGCGCGCCGCGAGGCCGGCATGCTGCTGTGCTGCAGCCTGTTGCCGCTGCTGGTTTTTTCCCTGTTCACCGAAAAGCATGGCAAGTACCTGTTGCCGGTCTATCCGTCCATGGCGTTACTGCTGGCGATGCACTGGTCGGCGCTGCTCGACGAACTGAAGGGGCGCTGGCGCACGGTCCTGGCCGTTGTGCCCTACGTGATGCTGGCCGGGTTCGTGGTGTTCTACATGTTCGTCGAAGCGCGGGTGTTGTCGCACCGGGTCGGTGGTCTTGAGCAGGTTGCCACGCTGGCCGACGGTCAGCCGGGGCAGAAGGCTTATACCCTCGGTGAGCCGGATATCCGCCTGGTCTATTACATGGGCCGGCCGGTGGCGCCGCTGACGGTGGCGCAGTTGCAATCCGAGTCCCGTCCGGCGGGGCTGCTGTTCCTGCAAGAGCCTCTCGCGGCTGAATTGCAGAACCTGGCGTCGTGCCAGGTCGGTGAAATCAACCCGTACTTCAAGCCGCACCGTTCAGCGCTGCTCGTGCGCATGGGGGGCGACTGCCGCTGACCGGCTTCCCGGCTGAGCAGTCACCGCAGCACATCACCCGTTCGGACTAGGCAGGGCTAACGATTCTGCCGCGTCCGGGCGGCGCCAAACTTCATGCTCAAAGGGGTGTTGCGCCACGCGCGCCCCGCCAAACGAGCAGAAGGCGCCGCGATGGAGTTTGCATTCAGCGACGAACAGGAAATGATCCGCGCATCGGCCGAGGGTTTCCTCGCCGATGTCTCGGATTCTGCCGCCGTGCGGGCGGCAATGGTCAGTGAACGGGGCTTCGACGAAGCCCTCTGGCAGCGGTTGTGCCAGGAAATGTACTGGCCCGCCATTCATATCCCCGAAACCTACGGTGGCCTTGGCCTCGGCTTTGTCGAGCTGACGATCCTGCTCGAACAGATGGGCCGGCGTTTGCTGTGCTCGCCGTTTTTCGCCACCGCCTGCATGGCCACACCCGCGCTGTTGCTGGCCGCCAATGATGAACAGAAACAGCGCTGGTTGCCGTCGATCGCCGATGGCAGCGTGACGGCGACCCTGGCGTTCAGCAGTGCCAACGGCTGGTCGGCCGACGATGTCCAGGCAACGGTGGTGGCCGAAGGCGACGGGTTTGTCCTCGATGGCACGCTCAAGCATGTGCTCGACGGGCATGGCGCCGACCTATTGGTCATTGCCGCACGACAACCCGGAACCACTGGCGAAAAGGGCATCAGCCTGTTTGCCGTGAGCGCCGCAAGCGCAGGCATCGAGCGGCAGATGTTGCCGACCATGGACCAGACCCGACGTCAGGCGCGGATCCAGCTCAAGGGCCTGTACCTTGAAGCTGGCGCGCTGCTGGGTGAGTTCGGTCACGGCTGGCCGCACCTTGAGCGCATTCTGCAACTGGCCTGCATCGGCCTGGCTGCCGAGCAGACCGGCGGCGCGCAGCAGGTGCTCGACCTCAGCGTGGCCTACATGCAGGAACGTCAACAGTTCGGGCGCCCGATTGCCAGTTTCCAGGCCCTCAAACACCGCGCCGCCGACATGATGCTGCAGGTCGAGTGCGCGCGTTCGGCCAGTTACTACGCCGCGTGCGTGGCCCAGGAAGTCCTTGATCCCCAGGGCGATCCGCAGGTCGCGGCCGAACTGCCGCTGGCGGCGGCGCTGGCCAAGGCGCAGTGCTCCGAGACCTATTTCCACTGCGCGTCCGAGGCGATCCAGTTGCACGGTGGCGTCGGTTTCACTTGGGAATATGACCCGCACCTCTACTTCAAGCGCGCCCGCGCCAGCGAGAGCTTCCTCGGGCTACCGGCCTGGCATCGCGAGCGGATTGCTTCGGTGATTCTTGGAGAGCAGCCATGAAAATCAGTTTCAGCGAGCAGGACGAACGCTTCCGCCAGGAAGTGGCCGACTGGATGAGCGCCAACCTCTGCGGTGAGTTCGAGGCCCTGCGTTTTCGTGGCGGTCCGGGCGACGAGCACATGTTTCCCGAAGAGCGCAAAGCCTGGGAGCGCAAACTCGCCGAGGGTGGCTGGACCTGCGTCGGCTGGGCGCCGGAGCATGGCGGGCGTGGCTTGTCGATCACCCGGCAAGTGATTTTCCACGAAGAATACGCCCGCGCCGGCGGCCCCGGTCGCATGGGCCATATCGGCGAAGGGCTGGCCGGGCCGACCATTGCCGCGTTCGGCACGGTTGAACAGCAACAGCGCTTTTTGCCGGGAATCGTCAGTGGCACGTCGTTCTGGTGCCAGGGCTATTCGGAGCCGGGCGCCGGTTCCGACCTGGCCAACGTCAAGACCCGCGCCATGCTGGATGAGGCGAGCGGCCAATGGGTGATCAATGGCCAGAAAGTCTGGACCTCCCTGGCCCACGAATCGGACTGGTGCTTTGTCATCGCTCGTACGGAACCTGGCAGCGTCGGCCATCGCGGCCTGTCGTTCCTGCTGGTGCCGATGGCCCAGGCGCAAATCACCGTGCGGCCTATCGAGCAACTGACCGGCACCTCGGAGTTCAACGAAGTGTTCTTCGACGATGCCCGCACCGACGCCGCCAACATCATCGGCGCGCCGGGCGACGGCTGGAAGATCGCCATGGCGTTGCTGGGTTTCGAACGCGGTGTGTCGACCCTCGGCCAGCAGATGCAGTTCCAGAACGAACTCAACGAAATCATCGCCATTGCTAAAGCCAACGGTGCCGACCGCGACCCGATCCTGCGCCAGCGCCTGGCGGAAGCCTGGAGCGGGCTGCGGATCATGCGTTACAACTCGCTGCGCATGCTTTCGGGTAGCCAGGACGGTTCGCTGCGCAAGGAGGCGACCATCTACAAGCTGTTCTGGTCGACCTGGCACGCCAGCCTCGGCAAGTTGGCGATGGACGTGCTCGGCGCCGAAGCGGAGTTGCTCGAAGCGGCGCCTTACCAACTGACTCGCTTGCAGTCGCTGTACCTGTTCAGCCGCGCCGACACCCTGTACGGCGGCAGCAACGAAATCCAGCGCAACATCATCGCCGAGCGTGCCTTGGGCATGCCCAAAGAGCCGCGTCCGCGCGCCTGAAAGGAGAGAGTTCATGTCTGTACCTCAATATGTTGAAGGTCGCGGCCTGCTGCGCGGCAAGTCGGTGCTGATCACCGCTGCGGCGGGTGCCGGGATCGGTTTTTCCGCCGCCGTGCGTGCTGCCGAGGAAGGTTGCCGGGCGCTGATGATCAGCGATATCCATGAAGGTCGGTTGGCCGAGGCCGTCGTGAAAGTTCGCGAGACCACCGGGCTGCAACAGGTCTTCGGCCAGGTCTGCAACGTCGCCGACGAAGCCCAGGTGCAGCACCTGATTGCCTGCGCCGAGCGCGACCTGCAAGGCGTCGATGTGCTGATCAACAACGCCGGCCTCGGCGGCTCGCGCCTGCTGGTGGAGATGGGCGACGAGGAGTGGAACCGGGTGCTGGATGTGACGCTCACCGGCACCATGCGCATGACCCGCGCCATGCTGCCGAAAATGATGGAGCGGCGTGCCGGGGTGATCGTCAACAACGCCTCGGTGCTGGGCTGGCGCGCGCAGAAAGAACAGTCGCACTACGCCGCGGCCAAGGCCGGCGTCATGGCGCTGACTCGCTGTGCCGCGGTCGAGGCCGCCGACTACGGCATCCGCATCAATGCGGTCAGCCCGAGCATCGCCCTGCACGATTTCCTGCGCAAATCCGCGCCCCAGGCGGTGCTCGATCAACTCGCCGCCAACGAAGCCTTCGGCCGCGCCGCCGAAGTCTGGGAAGTGGCCAACGTGATGATGTTCCTGGCCAGCGACTACAGCTCCTACATGACCGGCGAAGTGTTGTCGGTATCAAGCCAGAGGGCGTGACCATGCCACGTATTTTCGACACGCCGATGGCCCTGTTCAAGGCCGTTGGCCAGTCGCTCGGCGTCAGTGACTGGCTGCTGCTGGAGCAGGACCGCATCGACCGGTTCGCCGACGCCACTGGCGATCACCAGTGGATTCACGTCGATCCGCTCAAGGCCGCCGATGGCCCGTTTGGCGCCTGCATCGCCCATGGCTACCTGAGCCTGTCACTGGTCAACCTGTTCCTGCCGCAGATCGTCGAAGTCCGTGGCCTGGCCATGGGCGTCAACTACGGCTGCGAGCGGGTGCGCTTCCCTTCGGTGGTGCGCGTCGGTTCGCGGGTACGCGGCAGTGCGCAATTGATTGCGGTCGAGGAAGTGAAGGGCGGCGTGCAGGCAACCATCCGCGTCAGCGTCGACATCGACGGCGAGGAACGTCCCGGCTGCGTGGTCGACACCATCAGCCGCTATTACCCGCTTGAGCCACCAGCAGAATTTTCGAGGAATCCAGCATGAAAGAAGCCGTCATCGTTTCGACCGCCCGTACTCCGATCGGCAAGGCCTTTCGCGGTGCGTTCAATGACACCGAAGCGCCGCAACTGGGTGGCCACGTGGTGCGCGAAGCCGTGCGCCGCGCGGGCATCGAGCCGGGTGAAGTGGACGACGTGATCATTGGCGCCGCCGCGCAGCAGGGTACGCAGTCCTATAACCTGGGACGCCTGTGCGCGATTGCCGGCGGTTTGCCGGCATCGGTTGCCGGGATGGCCGTCGAGCGCCAGTGCTCGTCGGGCCTGATGAGCATCGCCATGGCCGCCAAAGGCATCATGTGCGACGAAATCGACATCGCCGTGGCCGGTGGCCTGGAGTCGATTTCCCTGGTGCAGAACAAGCACAAGAACCTCTATCGCAACCAGTCGGCTTCGGTGATCGAACTGGACCCGCACGCCTACATCCCGATGATCGAAACCGCCGAGATCGTCTCCGCGCGCTACGGCATCTCCCGCGACGAGCAGGACGAATACAGCTACCAGAGCCAGCTGCGTACCGCACAGGCCCAGAGCGCCGGGCGCTTCGACCGCGAGCTGGCGCCGCTGACCAGCCGCAAGGCACTGTTCGACAAGGCCACCGGCGAAACCGGTTATGAGTCCGTGATCTTGCTGCGCGACGAATGCAACCGCATCGACACCACCCTCCAGAGTCTGAACGCACTTGAGCCGGTATGGCCGGGCGGTCAGTGGAGCGACAAGGGGCGTTTCATCACCGCTGGCAATGCTTCGCAGTTGTCCGACGGTGCGTCGGCCTCGGTGTTGATGAGCGCGAAAATGGCCGAGAAGCGTGGCCTGGAACCGCTGGGGATCTATCGCGGCATGGCCGTCGCCGGTTGCAACTCTGACGAGATGGGCATCGGCCCGGTCTACGCGATTCCCAAGCTGCTCAAGCGCCACGGCCTGACCATGGACCACATCGGCCTCTGGGAGTTGAACGAAGCGTTCGCCTGTCAGGTGCTGTACTGCCGCGACACCCTGGGCATTCCCGCCGAGCGCCTGAACGTCAATGGCGGGGCGATTTCCATCGGTCATCCGTTCGGCATGTCCGGGGCGCGGATGGTCGGCCATGCGTTGGTCGAAGGTCAGCGTCGCGGTTTGCGTTATGTGGTGGTGAGCATGTGCATCGGTGGCGGCATGGGTGCCGCCGCCCTGTTCGAGGTGATCTGAATGATCAGCGCACAGCAGATTCAGACGACCATGGCACGTTATGTGGAACTGGTGGATGCCGGCGACATCGAGGGCATCCTCGCGCTCTACGCCAAAGACGCCACCGTTGAAGACCCGGTCGGCCAAGCGCCGCTGCAGGGCATCGACGCCATCGCGCGTTTTTATCGTGAAGGACTGGGGGCGATGAAGGTCTCGGCAACCCGGACCGGTCCGGTGCGCGCGACGCTCAACGGTTGCGGGGCGATACCGTTCCGGGTCGACATGGAGTGGGGCGGGCAACCGTGCTCGCTGCATGTGATCGACGTGATGGAGTTCGATGTCGACGGAAAGATCCGCTCGATGAAAGCCTACTGGAGTGAAGTTAACGTAACTGCGCGAGGTGAAGCATGAACCTGGAACAGCGGATCGCCCGCCTGGAAGCGCTGGAGGACATCCGCCAGCTCAAGCATCGCTACCTCAACGCCTGCGACCTCAAGCAGGTCGAGGTGATTGCCGACTGCTTTGCCGAGGGTGAAGTGCTGATCGATTACGGTCCGTTGGGGATCTTTCGTGAGCGCGACAGTTTTGTCGCGCTGTACCGCGAACTGGCCTGCCATGCGCGGGTGATCGACCTGCATCATGGTGCCAACCCGGAAATCGAGATGCTGGACGAGGATCAGGCCCAGGGCCGTTGGGCCCTGTGGTATTTCAACCTGGATGGCGAGAGCGGGGCGACGCGGCAGTTGGGTGGGTTCTATCAGGACCGTTACCAGCGTATCGCCGGCCAATGGAAGATTGTCGCCACCCGTTTTATTGCTCACTCGGAAGTGGTGCGTTCCTGAGGTGGCCCCTGTGGGAGCGAGCCTGCTCGCGATGGCGGTGTGTCAGACGGCATTGATGTTGGATGTTCCGGCCCCTTCGCGAGCAAGCCCGCTCCCACAGGTTTTAGGGTGAACCTGGTATTTGCGCACACCCCAATCCCCTTGTGGGAGCGGGCTTGCTCGCGAAGGCGGCATGTCAGGCGACATCAATGTTGGATGTGCTCAAAGCCATATCGGAATTCTGCGTGCAGCCGGTTTCGTAGTACGCCTTGAGGTTCTCGGCAATCTGCCTCACGACCTTGTCGAAGGCCTTGGCCAGCAACCACTCTGCCAACCTGCCACCGCGCAGGCAGTAGTGCATTTGCAAGGTGATGCGGGTGGCAATGCCTTCGGCTTGCAGGGCATAACTGAAACTCGCCTCGCGAAACGGAAAGGGCGAATCACTGCCGCCCTTGTGCAACCGCAGCACGAACCCCGTGCCTTCCTGCCACTGCATCACGCTTTCATCCAGGTACTGACCGCCCTTGCGCAACACCCGACGACTGGCTCCGAGGCCTTCCTTTGGCCCAGGATGAAACTGGCAACCGGTCAGCCCAGGCACGTAGTGCGGGGCGAGGCTCAGGTCGCGCAGTTTGGTCCAGGCGGCTTGTGGCGTGAGGTTGAGCGGGACACTATGGCTGGCGATTGCGGGCATGTCGGAACTCCTTTTGTTATTCGAATGCTTGAAAGATCGCAGCCTCGTTTCACTGTAGGAGCTGCCGCAGGCTGCGATCTTTTCAGGATTGTGCCGCGTCGAGAAACGCCGGTCGCTCACCGGCACCATGCACCGCAATGTCCGCGCCGCTGACATAACGGGCCAAAGACGAAGCCAGGTACAGGCAGGTATCGCCAATGTCCTCCGGGGTTGCCAGGCGTTGCAATGGAATGGTTGCCGCCACCCGGGCAATGCCCGCGTCGTCACCATAATGCATGGCGGCCTGCTCGGTGAGAATCAGCCCGGCGGTGACCGCATTGACCCGCACCTTCGGCGCCCATTCCACCGCCAGCGAAGTGGTCAGGTTCAGCAGGCCGGCCTTGGCCGCGCCATAGGCGGCGGTGCCGGGGGAGGGGCGGGTGGCGCTGACGCTGCAGATATTGATGATCGCGCCGCCCTCGGCCTGGGCCTGCATCGCCTGGTTGGCTTGCTGGCACAGGTTCAGTGGCGCGATCAGGTTCAAGCGAATGATCGCTTCACTGAAGCGGGGAGAAGCCGTGGCAGCGTCGGCATTCGGTGAGCCGCCGGCGTTGTTGACCAATACATCGAGGCGGCCGAAGCGCTTGACGATTTGCGCGATCAAGCGCCCGGATTGCTCGACGTCCCGCAGGTCGCAAGGCACGAACAGCGCCTCGCGTCCGCCGCTGGCAGGCAAGGATGGCGGGGCTTCGCGACCGCAGATCACTACCTCGGCGCCGCCGTCGAGAAAGCGCTGGCTGATGCCGCGACCCACACCTTTGCCACCGCCGGTGACCAGTACCACTTTGCCGCGAAAGTCCATTGGGTCAAGCATGGGAATTCTCTTTTTGCCGCTCGGGAATGCCGTCGATGCTAGGTCTGTGGTCCCTGTAATCCAACGTCCGATGAGACTAGGGCCTCTGTAGGAGCTGCCGAAGGCTCGGGCCGCGTTCGGACGATCTTTTGATTTTGTTTTTTGAAGCAAGATCAAAAGATCGTCCGAACGCGGCCCGAGCCTTCGGCAGCTCCTACAGGCACCGTAGTCCTGTCGGACGATGTTGCGCACCCGGCCCGTCTGAATAATCCGACTACAACAACAGGCCGGGAGGACACCTTATGGGCGCTTCAGCGCAAGGGCACTTCGTTACGCTGCCGGATGGTTTGCAGCTGCGCTATGTGGATACAAGCGGGAAGGATGGCGGCAACGGTGAGCCGGTGATCTTCATCCATGGCAGCGGGCCGGGCGCCAGCGGTCACAGCAACTTCAAGCAGAACTACCCGGTGTTTGCCGAGGCCGGTTACCGGGTGATCGTGCCGGACTTGCCGGGCTACGGCGCCTCGGACAAACCCGACACCCTCTACACCCTGGACTTCTTTGTCGCGGCTCTGAGCGGTTTGCTCGATGCCCTCGACATCCAGCGTTGTGTGCTGGTCGGTAACTCCCTGGGCGGCGCGATCGCGATCAAACTGGCCCTTGACCAACCGCAGCGTGTCAGCCGGCTGGTGCTGATGGCGCCCGGTGGCCTGATGGAGAAGGAACAGTATTACCTGCAGATGGAAGGTATCCTGAAAATGGGTGCGGCCTTCGCCAAAGGTGAACTGAACGACGCAGCGGGCATGCGTCGCCTGCTGGCCCTGCAACTGTTCGATGAAAGCCTGATCAGCGACGAGACGGTCAACGAGCGCGTGGCCGTGGTGCAACAGCAGCCGGTGTGCGTGTTGTCGACCATGCAGGTGCCGAACATGACGTCGCGCCTGGGTGAGTTGCAGTGCCCGATCCTCGGTTTCTGGGGCATGAACGACAAATTCTGCCCGTCCTCCGGCGCCCGGACCATGCTCGAAAACTGTTCCAGAATCCGTTTCGTGATGCTCAGCGAGTGCGGGCATTGGGTTCAGGTCGAGCACCGTGACTATTTCAACAGCCAGTGCCTGGCGTTTCTTCAGGAGGCCCGCGGATGAGCGTGCAATTGCGCCGTGAGTTCGGCGAAGAGCTTTATCAGGCGCTGCTCAGCGGCTCCACCCTGGCGCCGCTGACCGAACGTTGGCCGTCGATCAGCATCGAAGACGCCTATCACATTTCCCTGTACGCCATTGAGCGTCGGGTGGCGGCCGGTGACCAGATCGTCGGCAAGAAGATCGGCGTGACCTCGGCGGCGGTGCAACAGATGCTCAACGTGCATCAACCGGATTTCGGCTTCATCACCCGGCAGATGTCGTTCGACGACGATGCGCAAATTTCCCTGTCCGCCAACAAACTGATCCAGCCCCGCGCCGAGGGCGAAATCGCCTTCAAGCTCAAGCGCGACCTGGTCGGCCCGGGCATCACCGAAGCCGATGTGCTGGACGCCACCGAATACGTGATGCCGTGCTTCGAGATCGTCGACTCGCGGATTCACGACTGGCGCATTCGCATCCAGGACACGGTCGCTGACAACGCCTCCTGCGGCGTATTCGTGCTGGGCGACAGCAAGGTCGACCCGCGTGAGCTGGACTTGCCGAACTTGCGCATGCGCGTGTTCAAGAACGGTGAACCCCTGAGCGAAGGCCTGGGTTCGGCGGTGCAGGGCAATCCATTGACGGCGGTGGCCTGGCTGGCCAACACCCTGGGCGCCTTCGGCATTCCGTTCAAGGCCGGGGAAATTATCCTGTCCGGCTCCCTGGTGCCACTGGAACCGGCCCGTGCCGGCGACTGTTTTTCTCTGACCATCGATGGCCTGGGCAGTGCCCGGGTGTCTTTCTGCGCCTGACTTTTGGAGTTTGACCCCATGAGCAAAAAACTCAGAGCGGCCATTATCGGCCCGGGCAATATCGGCACCGATCTGCTGATGAAAATGTGCCGATCGCAATGGATCGAGCCGGTATGGATGGTTGGCGTCGACCCCGAATCCGAAGGCCTGAAACGTGCCCGGGAAATGGGCATCAAAACCACCGCCGGCGGAGTCGACGGCTTGCTGCCGCACGTGCTCGACGATGATATTCGCATCGCTTTCGACGCCACCTCGGCCTACGTGCACGCGGAAAACAGCCGCAAGCTCAACGAGCTCGGAGTGATCATGGTCGACCTCACGCCGGCGGCCATCGGCCCGTTCTGCGTGCCACCGGTCAACCTCAAGGAACATGCGTCGAGCCTGGCGATGAACGTCAACATGGTCACCTGCGGTGGCCAGGCGACCATCCCGATGGTGGCGGCGGTGTCGCGGGTGCAGCCGGTGAGTTACGGCGAAATCGTTGCCACGGTGTCGTCCGGTTCGGTCGGCCCGGGCACCCGCCAGAACATCGACGAATTCACCCGCACCACCGCCGGTGCGGTGGAGAAGATCGGCGGCGCCCGACGTGGCAAGGCGATCATCGTGATCAACCCGGCCGAGCCGCCGCTGATGATGCGCGACACCATTCACTGCCTGACCGATGACGAGCCGAACCAGGATGCGATCCGTGCCTCGGTGCTGGACATGGTTCGTGAGGTGCAGCGCTATGTGCCCGGCTACAAGTTGATCAACGGGCCGGTGTTTGACGGGCGCAAGGTGTCGATCTTCATCGAGGTCGAAGGCCTCGGCGATTTCCTGCCCAAGTCCGCCGGCAACCTCGACATCATGACCGCCGCCGGTTTGCGCACGGCCGAGATGTTCGCCGAAGAAGCCCACAAGGGCACCCTGCAACTGCCTGTCCGTTGAGTGGAGAATTGCCATGAATTTGCAAGGTAAGAGCGTCCGTCTGCACGACATGAGCCTGCGCGACGGCATGCACGCCAAACAGCATCAAATCAGCATTGAACAAATGGTTTCGGTGGCCACCGGCCTCGATGCGGCCGGTGTGCCGCTGATCGAAATCACCCATGGCGATGGCCTGGGCGGTGCGTCGTTGAACTACGGCTTCCCGGCCCACAGCGACGAAGAGTACTTCGCTGCGGTGATCCCGCAGATGAAACAGGCCAAGGTTTCGGCCCTGTTGTTGCCGGGGATCGGCACCCTCGACCACCTGAAAATGGCCCATGAGCATGGGGTCTCGACCATTCGCGTGGCGACCCATTGCACCGAAGCGGACGTGTCCGGCCAGCACATCGGCATGTCGGCGAAGATGGGCCTGGACACCGTCGGCTTCCTGATGATGGCGCACATGGTCAGCCCGGAGAAACTGCTGGAGCAGGCGCGGCTGATGGAAAGCTACGGTGCCAATTGCATCTATTGCACCGACTCGGCCGGCTACATGTTGCCCGATGAAGTGACGCAAAAGATCGGTACCCTGCGCGCCGGCCTGAACGCCGGGACTGAAGTCGGCTTCCACGGCCACCACAACATGGGCATGGCCATCGCCAACTCCCTGGCCGCCATCGAGGCCGGTGCTGCACGGATCGACGGGTCTGTTGCGGGCCTTGGCGCAGGGGCGGGCAATACGCCGCTGGAAGTGTTCGTCGCGGTGCTGGAGCGCATGGGAGTCAACAGTGGCGTGGATCTGTACAAGATCATGGACGTTGCCGAAGACCTGGTGGTGCCGATGATGGACCAGCCGATCCGCCTCGACCGCGATGCCCTGACGTTGGGTTATGCCGGGGTCTACAGCTCGTTCCTGCTGTTCGCCAAACGGGCTGAGCAGAAGTACGGGATTGCGGCGCGTGAGCTGCTGGTGGAACTGGGGCGACGTGGGACTGTGGGTGGTCAGGAAGATATGATCGAAGACCTGGCGTTGACTTTGTCCCGGGCGAGAGGGGTGTTGCCGACCTGATCCCGGGGAAGCAAAAAAACCACCGATGATTCGGTGGTTTTTTTATGGCTGTTGCAAATCGCGCTCAAGGCAGCAGATTGCGCACCACGGGCGGGTAACAGTTGATGGCCGCGCTCGAACAGCTGAAGTAGGCCGTGGTCGGTCGGTAGGCTTCGTTCTTGAACAGTTGGCACAGGCTGGTGGAAGCACCCGCACAGAGGATGATGAACAGAGCACAAGTAGATTTGCGCATGATGAGTCTCGACACGGTTTTATTGTTGTAGAGACAGGTTATGGCGGTAGAGCGAGGGTGACTTCGTCCGAATGGACTAGCCGATCAATTTGAAGCTGCCCCGCCCCTTGTGGGAGCGAGCCTGCTCGCGATGGCGGCGCGTCAGGCGCCATGGATGTTGGATGTGCCGGCCTCTTCGCGAGCAAGCCCGCTCCCACAACGTTATTGGGCGTTGCCGGGATCTGTGTCAGGCCGTAATCCTCTGTGGGAGCGGGCTTGCTCGCGATGGCGGTGGGTCAGGCGAAGTGGATGTTGGATATGCCGGCCTCTTCGCGGGCAAGTCGGATCGCCGCACCGCCGCTCCCACAGGTTCTGTGTGGTGTCAGGTTCTTCGCGCGAGGGCGCCCATGGCCATGAACAGTGCGGCAATGGCCCTGGCTTCGTGGAGGTCGCCGCGGGCCACCAGTTCAGGGATCTGTGCCAGTGGGACTCGCAGGCATTCAAGGGGTTCGGGTTCGTCGCCTTCGAGTTGGCAGGGGCTCAGTTGTTCGGCCAGTACCACCCGGTATCGATGGCACAAATGCCCCGGTGCCAGGGTCAGCTCGCCCAGCTCGGTGAGGCGTGCGGCGCGCAGGCCGACTTCTTCGCTCAGCTCGCGCTGCGCCGCCTGCAGGTAGTCTTCATCGGGCTCGGCGCCGCCCTTGGGCAGGCCGAGGATGGTTTTTTCCACACCGACCGCGTATTCGCGCACCAGCAGCACATGCTCTGGATCAGGCATCGCCACCAGCATCACCGAGCGATAACCGGTGCCGCGCAGGCGTTCGTAGACCCGCTGCTGGCCATTGCTGAATTGCAGGTGCAGGGCTTCGATCTGAAAGTGGCCGCTTTGCGCCAGCAGTTCGGTCTTGAGGATGGTTGGGCAGTTGCGCATGGGGCAGTCCCCTGTTTGGGATGAGGACACTGTGCGCTGTACAACGGGGGCCGCCATCGTCCGAGCGGACGAGGGCGGCAATGATGGCTAGCCGAGGGTCGCCACGCTGCGCAGGATCAGGCGCACCAGCATGGTCTGGCGGGTCACGCCGGTCTTGGAGAAGGTTGAGCGCAGGTGGGCCCGCGAGGTGTTGCGGCTGATGCCCAGCTCTTCCGAGGCTTCGTCCAGGGTCAGACCGTTGGCCAGCAGCATTGCCAGCTGGGTTTCCGCCGGGGTGAAGTCGAACAGCGCGCGCACGATTTCTTGCGGTGCGGTGGACTGTTGTTCCGGGTCGCTGATGAAAATCACCACGGTCGGGCACTGCTTGCCTTCGCTCCAGTCGGTCAATGGCACCGAGCGCACGATGATCCCCAGGTCCGCTTTGCCGGACGGCCGCTGCACGCGCAGGGCTTCGACCACCGACGGGTTGCTGCTCTTTTGCGACAGCAGCGACTGCTTGACCAGGCGGCGGAACTCTTGGGTGTCCCGGGCCGTGCCCACCTGCAGGCCATCGTTGACCAGTTTGATGCCGTCCTTTTCCTGGATCAGCCGGTCGGCCACCTGGTTGGTCTGCAGCACCTTGCCGGACTCGTCGAGGATGATCGTGCCGACCGCCATCTGGTTAACCGCGCCCGCGTACAGGTTGCGCTCGGCTTCGATGCGGTTGAGTTGCATGTGGATTTTAATCGAGCGTTCCAGGTGCGGAATGAAATGCGTGAGCATGGCCTTTTCTTCGTTGCCGAAAGGCTTGTCGTCACGTCCGCGGCTGATGCGGATGCGGCACTGGGCGCCGTCGACGGTGTTGATGTCGGCACCGAGGATGTGGAACACGTCCACCGGTTCCAGGAAGTTCTTGTAGAACTCGGAATTCTGCCAGTCGTCGTTGGAGACGAACTCGGCGAGGGTCACGACCTGGCGGTTGGGCAGGTCGACAAAGGGGTCGAGGCTGAAAAAGTGTTTGTTGTACGACGCGGTCGCCTCGGTCGAAGTGCCGGTGGTGTTGACCATCAAACCGTCCACGTGGGCACTGGGCGGACGCAGGATGAAGGTCACGTACTTGCTGTTCAGATGCACATTGAGCTGATTGAGGAACGTCGCCCAGGGAATGTTTTCCAGCGGACCCTGATAGAGGTTGCCGATCAAATCACTGAACGTATCGAGGCTGAGGCTCTGCTGCATAGGGAAAAACCGTTTTTATTATTAGCGTTGGCGGTGGCCGAGAATAAGCGCCGGTATCGACTCCTTGCAACGCTCGGGCTCAGGGCCTGACAGGCGGCTGCCGATCAGGCCCGGGGCGGGCGAAAAGCTGCTGATATCAGACCCGTTCGCTGGCGCGCACGACATACTTCTTGTGTTCGGCAACGTCCGCCGACAGTGCCTGTACGTCGGTGTAGAACTGCTCGTACCAGCGGCGCAACTGATAGACCGGGCCGTCGCCGTCGCAAAGTAGCGGGTTGTCGACGCGGGTCTTGCTGTGCCAGATGGCCACGTCTTCATAGAAGGCTGCCTGGGCCTGTGCCACGTAGGCCTTGGCCATTTCCTGGTTCTGCTCTTCGCTGAGCCCCGGGATTTTTTTCACCAGCACGCCGTAGCGCAGGGTGAAGCTGTCCAGATCGATCGGCACGTGGCAGTTGAGCAGGATCGAATGGATCGGCTGACCGTTCATGGCGCCGTTCATCTCGGTGATCTGATAGGCCGGGCCAAAGTAGGTGGCTTCAGTGCTCAACACGCTGTCACCGGACAGACGCTCGCTACGGGCGCGCATGATCTGGGTGGCCAGGTGGCCTTCGAAAATGTTGATGAACTCATCGACCGGTGCACCGTGTACAGTGCCGAAGTGCGCCATGTCGGCGATGTTGTCGATCAGTTCGCGGCAGTTGGTGCCAATCTGCAACTCGGCCACTTCCCATGCAGCCCATTCGTCGCTGTAGCAGGCGTCGATGCGCGGAATGCGTTGTTCCGGCAGCGGCGGGTTGCCTTCAGGGTCATTCCAGACGAACAACAGCTGGTTTTCCTCCATGATCGGCCAGCTTTTGATTTTGGCCCGTGGCGGGATGCGCTTGGCATAGGGGATGTCGTCGCACACGCCGTCGGCGCCCCAGCGCCAGGCGTGGAACGGGCAGCGGATCGAGTTGCCCTCAACGCAACCGGTGCTCAGGTCGGCACCCATGTGCGGGCAGTAACCATCAAGAATATGCAGTTCGCCGTCTTCACCCTGGAACGCCACCAAGCGGGTGCCGAACACCTCCAGGCGATGGGCCTTGCCGTCGCGGTATTGCGCGGCCAGGCCCAGGCAATGCCAGCCACGGGCGTAGCGGTCTTCCAGCAGTTTGGCTTCGATGCGGTGCAGGGTACTCATCTTATTATTCTCCCAAGGGATCACGGGGTTGGCGCATGTAAGGGATTCTGCCGCCCCTGTAAAAGCGGGCATCGTCTGAATGGACGATGGCTGCTTTAAGTAGGCCCGCTCTACTGGCGCCATTGGACCCATGGCAGGAGTTGGCGATGAGTAATGAACAAGGGCCGGTCGCGGTGATTACCGGGGCCGCCAGTGGTATCGGCCGAGGCCTGGCCGAACATGCGGCGACACTGGGCATGCGCCTGGTGCTGGCGGATCGGGATGCGGAGGGCCTGCAAGCCCTGTGCGACGAATTGAAGGCCGGTGGTGCGCAAGCGATTGCCTGCGTCACCGATGTCGGTGAGGTGAAACAGGTCGAGCACTTGCGTGACCGGGCTGTCGAGCACTTTGGCGGGGTCGACCTGCTGTTCAACAACGCCGGGGTGATGCAAACCGGTTTCAGCTGGGAGATCACCGAGGCGCAATGGCAGCGCATGCTCGACGTCAACCTGGGCGGCGTGATCAACGGCATTCGCAGCTTTGTGCCGCTGTTGCTCAGCCAGGGCCGGGCAGCCCATGTGGTCAACACCGCGTCCCTTGCCGGGCTGGTCAGCAGTCCGTTGATGGCACCGTACAACGTGACCAAGCAGGCGGTGGTCGCGCTCTCGGAAACCCTGCATTACGAACTCGCCATGCTCGGTGCGCCGGTGTCGGTTTCAGTGCTGTGCCCGGGGCCGGTGGCCAGTGAAATCATGGCGTCGAACCAGCTGGTGGACAGCGCCGGATCCGACTTCAGTCAACTGCTCGACAGCACCATTCGCCAGGGCATGACCCCGGCGGAGCTGGCCGCGCTAGTGTTCGCCGCCGTCGCGCAAAAACGCTTCTGGATCCTGCCCCACAAGGGTTTCAAACCGGCCCTTGAGCGCCGGGTACAAAGCATCCTGGGCGAGACCAATCCGCAATTTCAAATGACCGACGTAGAGGACGATGCCCATGCCGCTCGATAAGCAGATCGCCGGGGTTCTCCAGCAATTTCGCGACCTCCCGGAACCCGATTTCAGCCAGGTCGATGCCGCTCAGTACCGGCAGTTCTCCGATAACCTGCTGCCGGCCATCCCCGGCGATCCGATGAGCGAGGTGCGCGATCTGAAAGTGGCCGGCGCGGACGGTGATCTGGATGCACGGCTGTACCGGCCATCGCAAGCGCCGGACCTGCCGTTGCTGGTGTATTTCCATGGCGGAGGATTTGTCATGGGCAATCTCGATACCCACGATAATCTTTGCCGTTCGCTGGCGCGCCAGACCGAGGCGGTGGTGGTGTCGGTTGCCTACCGTTTGGCGCCTGAACACAAATTTCCGGCCGCACCGCTCGATTGTCATGCGGCGACCTGCTGGCTGGTGGCGCATGCAGCCGAGCTTGGCTTCGATGGCAGCCGGCTGGCCGTGGCCGGCGACAGTGCGGGTGGCAATCTGGCGCTGGCGGTCAGCCAACTGGCGGCGCAAGGCAAGGGACCGAAGATCAGCTATCAGTGCCTGTTCTACCCGGTCACCGATGCGGGATGCGACAGTCAGTCCTTCGAGGAATTCGCCGAAAGTTATCTGCTTTCCGCCAAGGCGATGCGCTGGTTCTGGCAGCAATACCTGCAAGAGGATGGACAAGCGGACGATCCATTGGCCTCGCCATTGCGAGCTGAAAGCCTGGCAGGCTTGCCGCCGACCACATTGTTCAGCGCCGGGTTCGATCCGCTGCGGGACGAGGGCGAAGCGTTGGCCGAGTGCCTGCGCGAAGCCGGTGTGGCGGTGCGTGTGCAGCGTTACGAAGGCATGATCCACGGCTTTATCAGCATGGCACCGTTTGTTGAAGCCGCAGCACAAGCGTTGACAGAAGCTTGCGCCGATCTGCGTGGAGCACTCAAATGAGCGGCCTGGCTTTCAACACGGTGCCGCAACTGATCGAGGCCATTGGCGCGGGTCACATGGTGGTGATCACCGACGACGAAAACAATGGCGAAGGCTCGTTGCTGATGGCCGCCGAACATGCCGGGGCCGAAGCCGTCACCTTCATGGCGGTGCAGGTGCGCGGGTTGATTTGCCTGGCCCTGACCGAGCAGCGCTGCCGCGCGCTGGGCCTGGACCTGATGGTGCCCAACTCCCGGGCGCAACACGGCGTGGGTTTTACCCGCTCGATCGAGGCGGCCACCGGGGTGTCTACTGGCATTTCGGCGGCGGACCGGGCGCGGTCGATCCAGGTGGCGGTCGACCCGGCCAGCGGCCCGGCGGACCTGGTGCAGCCGGGGCACATCTTCCCGGTGCAGGCCTTGCCCGGTGGCGTGATGCAGCGGGCCGGACATGTCGAGGCCGCTTGCGACCTGACACGACTGGCGGGGCTGCAGCCGGCGGCGACCCTGGTGGGTATTCTCAACGAGGACGGCGAACTGGCCCGTGGCGCCGAGTTGCAAGAGTTCGCCCAACGTCATGGCTTGCGGATCGGCACCATCGCCGACCTGATTCACTACCGCATCCTGCATGAAGGCACGATCGAGCGCGGCGACGAATACCCGTTGCATACCCGCCACGGCGAGTTCCAGGTGACGACCTATCAGGACACCTACCAGGGCGCGTTGCACCTGGCACTGGTCAAGGGCCGGATCGACAGCACGCAACCGGTGCTGGTGCGGGTACAAAGCATCGAGACATTGCGCGACGTTCTGGGGTGTGAAAGCGAAGGCGGGTCGCAGCAGTGGACCCTCGAACGCTCGCTGGCGAGCATCGCCGCCGCCGGTAACGGCGTACTGGTATTGCTGGCACAAAAGGAAACCGCCGACGGCGTGCTTGAACAACTGCGCCAGCGCAGCGGCGGCAAGCCGCGCACACCGCAGTTTCCGCAACGGACCCTGGGCATCGGCGCCCAGATCCTGCGCGACCAGAACGTACGCAAAATGCGCCTGATGAGCTCGCCGGTGCCCTATAAGGCGGTGTCCGGGTTCGATCTGGAAGTGACCGAGTTCGTGCCGTTTCAACCCGTAGGCTAAAGCAAACACAAAACCTGTGGGAGCGAGCTTTTGTGGCGAGGGGGCTTGCCCCCGTTGGGGCGCGCAGCGGCCCTGGAATCAGCGTTCGCGTTTTTTCAGTGAGAACGCATTCGCCGATTTTACGACTGCTTCGCAGCCGAACGGGGGCAAGCCCCCTCGCCACAGGTCAGTGTGTTCCCACGGATTCAACTTAAGGCTTGATCCCGCGCAACATCATCTTCGCCTGATCCTGCACCGCCGCCGGTGCCGTCATGTTGCCGTCGATCACGGTGATCACCGCATGGCCTTGCCACAGTTGGTACGCATCGGCCTTTTGCTGGGCTTCGGTCGGTGACAGCGGGGCGGCCAGGTTGACGTGGACCACGCCGTCGGCGCCACGTTGTGAGGTGAAGTTCACCCGGTCCCAATTGCCGATCGGGGCAAAGCTCACGCCCTTGACCTCATCGGGTTTCAGCGGCGGGTAGTTGAGGTTCAGGCCGCTGACGCCCGGCAGGCCCAGCACGTTCAAATCACACTGATGTTTGCTCCTGGCACAGGCCTGTCTGGCGTCTGTACCGGCCAGACTCGCTTGCTCGATCACCTTCACGGCAAAGCTCGCCGTGTCGTCCATCGCGCCGAGGGTTTTGCGGTACCCGGCCTGCTGGTCACGGATGATCAGGTCCATGTCGATGGCCGTGGACACCGCCACTGCCGGCACCCCTTTGAACATCGCCCGTACCGCCGCGTTGAGGGTGCCGGACATCTGCGTCAGCGGACCGACGTTTTCGCCAAAGTTGCTGCCCGAGACCACCAGGTCCGGCGGTGAATCCTTGAGGATCACGTCGAGGCCGACGTTGACCGCATCCACCGGCGTGCCAATGGCGGAAGTCTTGCCGGCAGGCGGCGTATAGCCTTGCGGCGGCCCGACGCAAAATTTTCCCGGCGCCAGTTCGGTCACCGCCAGGGCCTGGCCGGGCACGACCACGCTGGCGGCACTGATGCCGCTGCTGTCGTTCAACGGACCGACCAGGGTGACGTTGTGTCCGGCAGCGGTCAGGGCGCGGTACATCGCATCGATGCCGGGTGCGCGGCAGCCATCGTCGTTGGTCAGCAGGATGTTCAGGGCGCTGGCTTGCATCGACAGGCCAACGCTGGCCAAGGCAATGACGCCGGTGAGGAGTTTGTTCATGGGGACTTTTCCGTGGGAGGCGCGGATTTTACAAAGCACAACGCCCCGACCGAAGAAATCGGTCGGGGCGCGGTGAGTTTAGCGGGTGCCGAGTTTGCGCAGGTTGCCAGGGGTGAATTCGTCTTCGGTGAAGGCGGTGGCGTTGAGCTTGGCCGGTTTCTGATCGACCAGCATGCGGTCAACCAGGTAGGAGCCGGCGATCAGGTCGTGGTAGATGCCGAGGCGAGCGTGGTAGCGCTGCATCTCGTAGGCGTAGATCGAGGTCTGCATGTTGGTGCGCCACAACTGGCCACGGCTGTCGTAATTGTCGGCCATGGTTGCCGACCAGGTATCTTCGTCGAGGTACAGCACGCGCTTGGCATACACGTGGCGGGCACCTTCCTTGAGGTTGGCCTGCAACACCCAGACGCGGTGTTTCTCGTAGCGCATGTACTGCGGATCGACGTGGCCGGTGGTGTCCAGGATCTGGTCGGTCGTTACGCTCGGGTCGTCGATCTTGTAGTTGTGGTACGGAATGTAGATCTCTTTCTTGCCGACGATGGTCCAGTTGTAGCGGTCCGGCGCACCGTTGAACAAACGGTCTTCGTCGTACACGCGGAAACCTCCCGCGCCGGTCGGCGAGTCGTAACCCACGGTCGGTGCGCGACGTACCCGGCGTTGGCCCGGGCTGTACTGCCAGGCCTGGCGCGGAGAAGCGGTCGGATTGATGAACTCGTGGCCGACCACGATCTCGCCTTTCTTGCGCACCGGTTCCAGGGTGGTGATCAGGAAGTGGGTGAATACACCGTTGGCGGTATCCAGGGCTCTGTCCGGGCTCGACCAGATCGAGAAGATCTTGTAGTCGACCTCTTCCAGTACCTTTTCCTTGTTGGAGTACACCACTGCCTGGCCGTAGGTGGCCTCTTCAGTGCTGGCGCGTCCCTGCAAGGTATGGTTGAACATCAACTCGCTGCCGTTCTTCGGGATAGGGAACGGCGAGGCACCCCAGGCGTTTTTCGTGTCGTTGTTGTCATTGTCGAGTTCGGCAGTGACGGCGTTTTTCTTGACCTGGTCTTCCAGGCGCTGATCCAGGCGGAAGTCGCGATGGCTCGGGTACACCGGGATCTTGAACGTGTCAGGGTAACGCTTGAGCAACGCTTTCTGGCCATCGGTCAGGTTGTCGGCGTACTTGTCCATGTTCTTCGAATCGATCACGAACAGCGGTTTTTCCGCAGCGTACGGGTCCGGGTACGGCGTGCCCGGGCCGGCGTATTTGAGGCCGGGTGGCAGGCCGCGCCATTTGCCGGTCCAGGCCGGGATGCTGCCGTCGGCGTTGCCGGCTTTTTCGGCACCCATCGGGGTCAGGTCCTGGCCCAGGCGGGCGGCTTCTTCGGGGTTGACCTTGGCGTAGGCCAGGCCACTGCCGAGCAGGCTGACGGTCAGCGCCGTGCTCAATAATGTTTGGGTGAATCTGGACATGCTGTGCTCCTCCGACAGGGGAATCAGAACCGGTACTTGAAGTTGAGCGCGACGTTGTCGCGGTCGGCCAACGGGCTGTTGTTGGCGTTGCCGAGGTAGGCGTTGTAGCGGGCCTCGACGGTGAAGTTGCCCAGGTAGCGCCACGAACTGCCGATGCTGGCGCGGTTATCGTTCTGGCCGGCGTTGATCGAGCCGACCATCGAACTGTCGCCGTGGGCGGCGGCGCTGAAGGTGACAGGCACCGACATGTCCCATCCGCTGAACACGTCGTTGTAGTCAAAGTTCGCCTGCACCGTGTAGCCCCAGGCATCGCGGTCATAGACCAGGCTGTCGGTGCCCGGCAGCGCGAAGCCCGGCGCCAGGGTGACCGGCTGTGACTTGTCGTTGCTGACCACGGTGTTGTAGACCAGCTCACCGGTCAGGGTGGTGTTGTCGGCGAAGGAGGTCGGGCCGAGCACGTAGATCATCGACGTTTGCGCCTGCACGGTCTTGCCACGCACGGGGCTGGAGAAACCGTTGTCGACCATCACTGGCGTGCCGTCGCGGTAGCTGACTTCACCGGCCCAGCTGACGTCGCCCAGCACGGTGGCGAAGCTCGCGCCGAACAGGTCGATGTTGTCGAAGTAGCGCACCTGGTAGCGACCCAGGGTCGAGGCGAAGTCCAGGGACGGGGTCTTGTCGTGGTAACGCGAGTAGTAGATGCCGAACTCGGTGTTGTTCAACGACTCGGCGGCGTAGGTGAAGGCCAGACCGTACTGGCCGCTGTCGCTCGGCTTGTCGTCCTTGAGGCGGGTGACGAAACCGGAGGCGTCGTTGAAGCCGCCCTCATCGATGAAGTCGGTGGTGGAGAAGTAGCTACCCACGCCGAACAGCTCGGTCTTTTCCCACTTGTATTGGTAGTACGCCTGGACACCCAGGCTTTCGGTCAGGGCGAACTGGGTGAACAGTTGGCCGACCGGCAGCAGGATTTCCTTGACCTCGACGCCCGGGGTGGTCGCCTTGGTCGCGTCGACCGGGCTCTGCGCTGCGGAAATGCCCGGGTAGAACAGGCTTTCACCCCAGCTCACCACCTGATTACCCAGGCGCGCGTTGAGGGCGTGGCCGCTGACGTCCCAGGTGCCGTAGGCGTAGTAATCGAGCATGCGCAGTTCATTGCGGTGCTGGTCGATGGTGTCCTGGGAGAAGCGGTCGGGTTGGCTGCAATGGCCACCGGCGAAGCAGTTCGAGGTGCCGGTGGTGTTGTCGTTGCCCTGATCGTAGACGTTGTCGTAGAAACCGGTCGCCCGGACGAACACTCCGTAGTTGTCTTGCCACTTGATGTTGGCTTCGGTGAGAAAGCCGCTGCGGTTGTTGATCAGGCTGCCTTTGTCGAAGGCGTTGTCGCCGTCGTTGCCGTTGGCATCGGCGGTCAGTTTGTGATCGCGAGACTCGGTCCGCCAGGCGAGGCTGTACGTCAGTGTGGTGTCCCAGTCGATGCTCAAGTCTTCGCTCGGCTGAAAGCTCATGGCGTTAACGTGAGCGCTTAATCCGCCAGCCAGCATCAATAGAACAAGCTGTGTGCGAGGGTGCTGTGTTGGTGGGGCGATTATTGTTTTTATCATGTCGTCCTCATGGCCCAGGTCAGACCTGCCCGACCTGCATTTCAGGGGGGGATTGGTGTTGTGGGCGACTATGGAGTCACGACTTGCGCGCAACATCGTCCAAGCGGACTAAGCGATTTGTACGGGGCTGTCGCAGTCTCAGCCTTAGTCCCATCGGACGATGAACACCCGGCGCGTGCGGCGAACAATCCCGAGACCGACTGCACCGGGCGAAGATCCGGCGGTGGCGGTTTCTGCCTGATGGGCGCTGAACAAGGGTGATCGCATGAACGCTGCCGGGATCAAATGGGACGAGTGTTGTGATGTGTTGGTAGTTGGCTCGGGAGCCGGAGGCATGACCGCTGCGCTGCGTGCCCACGACCTGGGCTTGAATGCGCTGCTGATCGAGAAGAGCGGCGAGTACGGCGGTACGTCGGCGGTGTCCGGCGGCGGCATCTGGATCCCCAACAACCATCGGATCAATGCGCTCGGCGGCAGTGATTCTGCAGCCGAAGCGATTGCCTACATCCGCGCCGTGACCCATGACGAGATCGACGACGGGCGCATCGAAGCCTATGTCGAGCACGGCCGGGAGATGGTCGAGTATCTGGAAAAACACACCCGGGTGCGCTTCGAGGCGCAACCGCGCTACGCCGATTACTACCCGGAAGTCGCAGGCGGCAAACCGGGCTATCGCTCGATGGATCCGCAACCCTTCGATGCCGCTGAGCTCGGCGAAGAATTCCTGCGCATGCGCGCACCGTCCCCCGGCACCCTGATGATGGGGCGCATGGCGATGACCATGAAAGAGGCGCAGGTGCTGCTGTGCCGTGGCCCCGGTTGGTTGCGCCTGACACTGCGGGTGATGTGGCGTTACTGGCGTGACCGCGAGGGGCGGCGCTTGTCCCGTCGCGACCGCTACCTGACCCTGGGCAATGCCTTGATCGGTGCCTTGCGCTGTTCGCTGCAGGATCGCGGCAAATCCCTGTGGCTCAACTGTGCACTCGAAGAACTGCTGTTGGTCGGCGACCGGGTTGGCGGTGCGCGGGTCAATCGCAACGGTCAGTTGCTCCACGTCAAGGCGCGCTATGGGGTGATCATTGCCGCCGGTGGTTTCGAGCGCAACCAGGCGATGCGCGAGCAGTACCTGCCGCAGCCGTCCCGGGCCAACTGGAGTGCCACGCCGCCGAACAATACCGGCGACGGCATCCGCGCCGGCCAGGCCATCGGCGCGCGGACCGCGTTGATGGAGCACAGCTGGTGGGCGCCGACCACTTTCGTCAAGGGCGAAGAGAAGCAGCGTGCGTTGTTCGTCGAACGAACCTTGCCGGGGTGCGTGATGGTCAATGCCGCGGGCGAACGTTTCGTCAATGAAGCCGCGCCCTATACCGATATCGTTTATGCGATGTACGCCAACAACCGCGAGGGCGCCGCGAGCGTGCCGTGCTGGCTGGTGTTCGATGCCGAGTTCCGCCGCAAATATCCATGCGGTGCCTTGCTGCCGGGCTATGCCCAGCGCGACTGGCAATTGCCCGAGCATCTGCGTGACTACTTCCACAAGGCGTCGAGCCTGGAAGAGCTGGCGACGAAAATCGGCGTCGACGCTGCCGGACTAATGCGCACTGTGCAGCGCTTCAATGGCATGGCCGTGCAGGGCGTCGACGAGGATTTCCACAAGGGTGACTCATTGTTCGACCGCTACTACGGCGACCCGAACGTGCAACCCAATCCGTGCCTGGCGCCGTTGCTCAAGGGGCCGTTCTACGCCGTGCGCATCGACGCCGGCGACATCGGCACCAAGGGGGGGCTGCTGACCGACGTGCACGCCCGCGTGTTGCACGAAGACGGGCAACCGATCAACGGCCTGTACGCCATCGGCAACAGCGCCGCCTCGATGATGGGTCGCACTTATCCAGGTGCCGGCTCGACCATCGGCCCGGCCATGACCTTCGGCTACCTGGCCGCCAATTACATCAAGCGCCAGAGCGAAACCGCTTCGGCGAAAACCTTGTTCGGGAGCGTTGAATGAATCAGCCACGTCAACAAATCGCTATCGTGACCGGTGCCAGTCGCGGAGTGGGCCAGGGCATCGCCCTGGCCCTCGGTGCGGCGGGCATGACCGTATACATCACTGGCCGCGCCCCGGCGCAGGGCGGATCGAATCTGTACGGGCATGCCTTGTGCGGCTCGCTGGAAGACACCGCCGCCGCGATCACCGCCGCCGGTGGACGCGGTATCGCGGTGGTCTGTGACCACGCCGATGACGCGCAGGTCCGGGGTTTGTTTGCCCGTGTAGAAGAAGAGTGCGGGCACCTGGATTTGCTGGTGAACAACGCCGCGTTCATCCATGACCAATTGATCGAGCCGGGGCCGTTCTGGGCCAAACCGCTGGAGCTGGTACGGATTCTCGACGTCGGCCTGCGCTCGGCCTACATCGCCAGCTACTACGCCGCGCCGCTGTTACTCAAAAGTACCCAGGGGCTGATTTGCTTCACTTCGTCGTTCGGGGCCGGGTGCTACATGCACGGCCCGGCGTACGGTGCGCAAAAGGCCGGAGTCGACAAACTGGCGGCGGACATGGCGATCGATTTCGAGGGGCAGGACGTGGCGGCGTTGTCGCTGTGGCTCGGCCCGCAACTGACCGAACGCACCCGGATTGCCGGCGAGCAGCATGGCGAGCAGTACCAGGCGTTTCTCGCCCATGCCGAAACCCCGCAGTTCAACGGACGGGTGATCCATGCCTTGCTCAATGATCCGCAGTTGATGGCGCTGTCGGGGCAGACCTTGATCACAGCCGAAATCGCTCCCGGCTACGGCATCAGCGAAGCCGAAGGCCGCCAGCCGCCGTCGCACCGCGCCATGCTCGGCGACCCGCGCCAACAGCACCCGGCGCGGGTGGTCTGAAACAGGCAAAAGATCGCAGCCTTCGGCAGCTCCTACAGGTGTACACCGATCCATGTAGGCGCTGCCGAAGGCTGCGATCTTTTTGAGCTAACTGACTGGCTGCAGTGCCCACTCGCGCAACACATTCTTGGTCACTTTGCCCGCGGCATTGATTGGCATGCTCTGCAGCACCTGCACCCGGCGCGGCACCTTGTAGTTGGCCATCTGCTCACGGCACCAGGCGAGGAACCGCGCCTGCTCGATTTCCATTCCTGGCGCAGGCAACAGGAACGCCATCGCCACCTCACCCATGCGCTCATCGGGGATGCCGATCACCGCGGCCTGAGCCACGCCCGGATAGGTCAGCAGACACTGTTCGATTTCCGCCGGATATACGTTGAAGCCACCGGTGATGAACATGTCCTTGAGGCGGTCGGTGATGCGCAGGTAACCCTGTTCATCGAGCATGCCGATGTCGCCGGTGTGCAACCAGCCGTCGGCGTCGAGAATTTCCTGGCTGGCGTCGGGGTTGTTGAGGTAACCCTGCATCAGGTTGTAACCGCGAATCTGCACTTCACCGGGAGTGTTCGCCGGTTGGCTGCGGCCCGTGTTGCCGACACATCGCACTTCCACCCCCGGCATCGCCCGGCCACTGGTGTTGGCGACCAGTTCCGCGGAATCACCGGAGCGGCAGATCGTGGCGAAACCGCAGACTTCCGTCAGGCCATACGCGGTGACGATGGTGGCGAACCCCAGTTCGTCGCGCATGCGGTGGATCATCTCCACCGGGATCGCCGCCGCGCCGGTTACCGCTACCCGCAATGAGCCCAGGTCGAACTCGCTGCGTTGCGGATGGGCCAGCAACGATTGATACAGCGTCGGCGGCCCGGGCAACACAGTGATGCGTTCGCGCTGCACGCATTCGAGCACGGCCTGCACGTCGAACACTTGCTGCGGCAGGAGGGTGCAGCCACGCATCAATGCGGCCAGCCAGCCGGCCTTGTAGCCGAAGGAGTGGAAGAACGGATTGACGATCAGGTAGCGATCGCTTTCGCGCAGCCCGACGATGTCACTCCAGTCGCGCACGATGCGCAGGTTCTGGCCGTGGCTGGTCATCACACCCTTGGGCTTGCCGGTGGTGCCCGAGGTGAACAGCACGTCGGACAAGGCTTGCGGGCCAACGCTTTGTTCGCGGGTGCGCAAGGCCAGTTGCGGCACGTCGGCCGCCAGATCCATAAAGCGCTCCCAGGCCAGGGTGCCCGAATTGGCGCCGCGCAGGCTGACGATGTGGCGCAGCGCAGGCAGGTCTTCCGACACCAGCATGCCGGGATAGTCCGCGCCAAGGAATTCGCCGATGGCGAACAGCACGCAGGTGCCGCTTTCGCGCAAGATGTAGCCCGCCTCGCTGCCCTTCATCCGGGTGTTGAGCGGTACCAGGGCGGCGCCGACACTTTGCAGGGCGCCGGCGGTGACGATCCATTCCCATACGTTGGGCGCCCAGATCGCCACGCGGTCCCCGACCTGTACGTCGAGGGCCAGCAGTGCGCGGGCAGCCTGGCGACGCAACTGGTCGAGTTGTCGGTAGCTGATGCTGTGGCCCGCGTCCTCGATGGCCGGGCGGTCGCCGTAGGCCTGGGCAGCGTTGGCGAACAGTTGAGCGATGGTCAGTGCGGTGGCGACAGGCGGCATGGGGCCTCCCCGGTTAGAAGACAGTTGCGAAAAAGGGAGTAGGCCAGGCAGGGCGCCCGGCCGGATTGCGAATTACTGGGCGGGTGGGGCGAAACGGCGACCGGCGGAGAAACCACCGTCCACGGCGATCATCTGGCCGCTGACAAAGGACGCTTCGTCCGAAGCCAGGAACAGCGCGACATTGGCCACTTCTTCCGGTTGCCCGGAGCGGCTGAGCATGTGCTGCGAGGCGAAGAAGGCGTGGAACGCATCGTTGTCACGGACCATGCTGGTCATCGGCGTTTCGATCAGGCCCGGGCACAGGCCGTTGACGCGAATGTTGGCGTAGCCGTAATCGATGGCCATCGAGCGGGTCAGCTGGTTGATGCCGCCCTTGGACACGTTGTAGGCCACGTTGCCGTCGCAACCTTGCAGGCCGAAGATCGAACCGACGTTGATGATCGAACCACCGCGCTGCTCCACCATCGACGCCAGCGCGTACTTGCTGGTGAGCATGCTGCCGGTCAGGTTGATGTCCATCACCCGTTGCCAGTTGGCGGTGGTGGTCTGGGTCACGCTGCCCTGGTCGGCGACGCCGGCGGCGTTGACCAGAATATCGATGCGCCCGAAGCGGCTGATGACGTCTTGCATGACCTGCTGCACCTGCGCTTCGTCGCGCACGTCGAGGGTCATGAACAGGCCGGGGAAGTCCGCCGGGGCGCTGCCGATGTCCAGCCCGACCACTTGCGCGCCTTCGGCAGCGAAACGGCGCACGCAGGCCAGACCGATCCCCGAAGCGCCGCCGGTGACCACCGCGACCTTGTTCTGCAAACGAGCCATAACTGCACCTCTTTATTGTTGTGGGCTAATGCTGTGGCCGAGTCTAACTGCAGACCGGGCCTGAGTGATCGTCCGTTGAGACTAAGGCGACAAAGCCCATACGCAATCCCCTGTAGGAGCTGCCGCAGGCTGCGATCTTTTGATTTTTAAAGGCAAGATCAAAAGATCGCAGCCTGCGGCAGCTCCTACAGAGGGATGCGTAGCCTTAATCCGGGAATTTCAGGCGTACCCGGGCACCCGTCGGGCGGCTCTGACAAGCCAGCGTCCAGCCGTCGGCGAGTTCCTTGGGGGTCAGCACGTCGTTGCGCGCCAACTGGACTTCACCTTCCTTGACCACGCACATGCAGGCCCCGCAAAAACCTTCTTCACAGGACGACGGCACATCGAGGCCAGCTGCTTTGCAACTTTGCAGCAAGGTGTCGCCGGGTTGGCAGGCAATTTCGTGTTGCTGGCCATCGAGTTCGACGATCAGCGCTTCACATTGCGAATCCATGGCCGCCGCTCGTGCCAGCGTTTCTTCGGCCAGCAGTTCATCGGGGTCCGGTGGCGAGACGAAACGTTCGACATGAATGCGTTCGGCCGCTTCGCCCAGTGCCAGCAGCGTGCGCTCCACGGTGTCCATGAAAGGACCCGGCCCGCAGATGAAGTAGTCGCCGCCGGCCGATCCGTGCAGCAGATGACGGACCTGATGGTCCGTCAGGAAGCCCTGCACCGAATCGAGGACGTGCACCACGTGCAGTTGATCAGGATGCGCCTTGATCAACCGGCACAGCTCGTCCTTGAAAATCACCGACGCCTCATCGCGGTTGGCGTAGATCAACTTGATCGGCCGCCGACTGCCATGGAGCACTGACTTGAGAATGGAAAACACCGGGGTGATGCCCGAACCGCCCCCGAACAGGACCAGGGGCTTTTCGGTGTCCGCCTGTGGGTCCAGGCAGAAATGCCCGGCCGGTGGCAATACTTCCAGCCAGTCGCCGACCTGGACTTCGTTCATCCAGTTCGACACCCGGCCACCGTCGACCCGTTTCACCGTGACCTTGGGCAGCGCGTCCGCGAGGGGCGAGCTGGCCATGGAGTAGCAGCGGGTCAACAGTTTGCCGGCGAAGGGCACGCGAAAACTCAGGAACTGGCCCGGTTTGTAGCGAAAGCGCTCACGCAGGGTTGGCGGTATGTCCAGCACCAGCGAGCGCGCATCGGCGGTCTCGTCGATCACCGCGCACACTTGCAATGAGACGCTTGCCGTCGTCGATTCGGCCGGGGTCAGGTTCTGTTGTTGCGTGCCCATGTTCACCTCGACCTCAGAGCCCGCTGATCAGTTGGGCGTTGTCGACGCGGATCTCGGCACCGTTGACGAACCGCGACTCGTCGGTGGCGAGGAACAGCACCACGTTGGCAATGTCCCGTGGCGCCGCCATGCGGTTCATCGGGTCCTGGTCCAGCGCTTCCTGCGGGATCGGCTGACCACCGGCCAGGGCCTGGGTCATCGGCGTGTTCACGCCATCGGGGTGTACGCTGTTGCAGCGGATGCGATAGCCCTGCTGCTTGCAGTGCAGGGCGATGGAGCGGGTCATCGCCGCCACCGCGCCTTTGGACGCCGAGTAAGCGCAGAACATCGGCATGGCGCCCAGGGCGGCGACCGACGACATGTTGATGATCGAGCCGCCGCCGCTTTCCTTCATCGCCTGGATGGCGTACTTGCAACCGAGGAAGTAGCCGTCGCCGTTGATCTTCTGCACCTTCTGCCACAGCTCCAGGGTGGTGTCTTCGATGCTGCCCAGGGCCAGGATCGCGGCGTTGTTGACCAGTACGTCGAGGCGGCCGAAGTGTTCGACGGTGGTCTTGACCACGTGTTGCCAGTCACTTTCGCTGGCGATGTCGTGGCGGATGAACAGCGCGTTGGCGCCGATTTCCGCAGCCGCCTGGCGACCGGCTTCTTCGTTGAGGTCGGTCAGTACCACTTTGGCGCCTTCGCGGGCCAGCAGCAGGGCGTCTTCGCGACCGATGCCGCTGGCGGCGCCGGTGATGATGCAGACTTTGCCTTCTACACGTTGCATTGTTGTTCTCCTGATCGTGCGGTTTGAAGTGCGAATTGGTCGGCCACGTGGGCGGCAGCCCGGCGACCGGAATAGATGCAATCGGCCAGTGACAGGCCGGAGACATACAGGTTGGAGGCGACCCCGACCGCATTGCGGCCGGCGCTGTACAGGCCGTTTATTGGCTGGCCGGCAGGGTCCAGCACCCGACCGCTGGCCTCGCAGACTTTCAACCCGCCCAGGGTGATGACCGGGCAGGGGAACAGTTTGCTGGCGAATGAAAGGTCGAGGGCATACCACGGGCCCTGGTCGAGGTTGGCGAGCATCGCCGCGGACTTCCCGAACTCGTCGGCGACTTCACCGCGTGCCGCGCGGCTATAGCGTTCGACACTCTGGCGCAGCAGTTCCGGCGGCAGATGGCAGCGCTTGGCCAACCCGGCCAGGCTGCTGCTGCGTTTGGCGTTGAACAGCAGGTTGAGCAGCACCGGCAGGCGCTGGAAATTCCACACCTTGCCGGGACCGACCTGACTCAATGCCTCACGTACCAGCGCGCGGTTGAGCAGCAGAATGGCGCGACCATCCTGTTCTTCGACCATGGCGTGGCCGAGGGTCGCGCCGTAGATTTCTTCGTTGGCGTAACGTTGTCCCCGGGCATTGACGATCAGCCCACGGGCCCAGGCCAGTGGCGGATTGATGAAACGCCAGGCGCTGACCTTGTCCATCCGCGCCACGCTGCCGCCGGCGCTCTGGCCCAGGGCGATGCCGCTGCCGTTGCACCCGGTGGCGCCCAGCGGCAGACCGGCCAGGTACTGCGGCGCGTGCTGGCGCACCAGGTCGCGATTGAAGATGAAACCGCCGCTGCTCAACAGCACTGCCTGTTCGGCGCGAATCAATTGGCGGATGGCGCTGGCCTGTTCGATGCGACGTTGACGGGCGCGCAAGCGGTCGGCCAAGGCCGGAGCGTACATATGAATGGCCGCGGCCCAGCGCGACAGACGCGCATGTTGTTTGGCCGCGCGGCTACCCGGCGGCAACTGCCAGGCTTCGACGCCGAGGACCTTGTCGTCCAGGTCGAGCACCAGCCGCCGCACTTCGCACTGGCTGCGCAGGCGTGCGCCGTGGCGCAAGGCGCTGGCCTTGAGCGGGGCGAACAGACTGGCACCGGACATGCCCGGGCCTTTGGTGCGATGGCCACGGGGTGCCGGCCTGGCGCTGGCGGCATAGGCCGGCACGGCTTCGTTGCCGGAGTAATAGAGGTAGTACTGGTCGCTCGGGTACGAAGTCTTGTGCGGCGGCACGCTGGCTTCGAAGGCCGCGCCATGTCGCTCCAGCCAGGCCAGTTGCTCACGGCTGCCTTCGCAGAAATCCCGTAGCGTCTCGAGGCTGACGGCCTCGCCGACTTCCTGGCGCAGGTAATTGAACATCGCCTCGCTGGTGTCTTCATAGCCTGCCTGGCGCTGATACGGCGTACCGCCGCCGGCATAGACCACGCCACCGCTGAGTGCCGTGGCGCCGCCGCCTTCGAAGCGATCCAGGGCGAGCACCGACAGTCCGCGAGTGCTGGCTTCGATGGCGGCACAGGCGCCGGCTCCGCCAAACCCGACGATCAGCAAGTCGCAGCGGTCATCCCATGGCAACGGGTCGGCGCTGTTCACTCGCAGCGCCGTCAACCGGTTCAGGCTGTCCATGTTCGGGCCTCAGCCAGCGGCTGCGAGAGAAGGTGCGGGTTTGGCGGTGGTGGTGTAGCTGCCGTCGAGGTAGACCAGCGGGGTGATGGCGTCAGTGGTGTGGATCTGCAGGATGCGTCCGATGAACACGGTGTGGGTGCCGTAGCTGAAGTGGCCGTCCTGGCGGCAGAGGATCGCCGATTGTGCGTCACCCAGGTAAGGAATGCCGCCGGGGCTCGTCAGCCAGTTGCCACGGTCGAAGCGCGCTTCGCCCTTGATCGCGCCGCTGCACAGGTGGGCCAGGTCTTGTTGGTCGACGCCGAGGATGTTCACGCAGAAGTCCGCGCCGGTCGCCAGTGCGGCGTGGGGCGAGGCGGTCTTGTTGACGCAGATCAGCAGCGATGGCGGTTCGGTGCTCAGGGAGTCGACCGCGGTGGCGGCCATGGCGAAGCGTTCGGAGCCGTTGCTGGTGCTGATAATGGTGACGGACTTGGCCAGGCGGCGCATGGCCTGGAGCATGTCGGCTTTGAGATTGGCGTCGTTCATCGCACTGGGCCTTTTTTGTTGGGGGTGGAGTGCGATGGATTCTTGCTCTGGTGTACAGACTCAACATCGTCCGAGGGGACTAGGCCTTGGCGGCCTCTGGGCCGACCAGGCTGCTATTGTGTTGTGTACATATCCGTTGCTGCGGTAACGGCGGCTTATGGTTTCGCCCTTACGGCGAGTCACTTTTTTTACAAGCGCCTAAAAAAAGTAACCAAAAAAACGCTCGCCCCGAACGTACGGCCCCTCGCTGAGGCTCGGGGTTCCTTCGCTCCGGTGTCCATCCGGGGGCATTGCCCTCCGGTCGGCTTCGCTTCGACCTACATGCAATGAGTTCGACTGCGTCGAACGGCGCTGCGCGCCAGTCCCCGGATGAACACCTCCACTCAGCCTGCCGAGGGGGCGGGTGGATCAAGATCAAGAGCTGCAGGCGAGCTAACGCTCGGCCTGATGAGTGGTGAGAAGCATGGGTGTACGCCGATCTGCTTTTGCTCTGCTCTTCTGTGGGAGCGAGCTTGCTCGCGAAGGCGGTCTGACAGCCGACCAATCTCTCGCAGGCATACCCGGATCAACTGTGGGAGCGAGCCTGCTCGCGAAGACGGCCTGCAAGCTGACCGAAATCTTGCTGTTGCGGTGTACGCCCCCTCGTGAGGCCGAATGTCAGGGGCAAGAGCGTTTGGTTACTTTGCGCTTTTCAAAGTGACCCGCTGTAAGAGCGGAACCCTAAGCGGCCGTTACCGTAGAAACGGATATGTACACCCTCAAAAATCCATGCCGCCTGACACAAAGCCATCGCGAGCAGGCTCGCTCCCACACGGGATCTTCAGTGGCCACAAGTCCCGAGTAAAACAGGAGGCTCAATGTGGGCCTGCCCGCGAAGACGGCCTGCCAGCCAACACATCACCTTCTGATTCACCCCCACCCAGATACCAGTTCCCCAAAACCACATGGTCCGTTTGAGGGATGCCCGTCGCTTTGCGCATTGTTTGAATGCCAGCGTAGGGGCACTACACCCGCCCCGTTGCACGCGCGCCCCGGCGGATGGGGTGAACAAAGGAGAACAATAAAAATGCTCAACCAAGACCTGATTCGCCAGCGTCTGAGCCAACGTGCCCGTGAGTTGGTGCCGATCCTGCGTGAACGCGCCCTGAACGCCGCGCAAGCCGGGCAGTTGCCTGAAGAAACCCTGAAGGATTTCCACGACGCCGGGTTCTTTCGCATCCTGCAACCCTCCCGTTGGGAAGGCTATGAGCTGGAGCCCAAGGATTTCTTCGACGTGCAGATGACCCTGGCCGAAGGCTGCATGTCTTCGGCCTGGGTGCTGGGGGTGGTGGCGATCCATAACTGGCAGCTGGCGCTGTTCGACGACCGCGCCGCGCAAGATGTCTGGGGTAGCGATTCCAGTGTGCTGATCTCGTCTTCCTATATGCCGGTGGGCAGGGTTGAGCGAGTCGACGGTGGTTTCAAGTTGAGCGGCCGCTGGGGCTTTTCTTCCGGCAGCAAGCACTGCGACTGGGCGTTCCTCGGTGCGCTGGTGCCGGCGGAAGAGGCGGGCGGGGCGCCGGATTATCGGACGTTCCTGGTGCCGCGCAGTGACTACCAGATTCTCGACAACTGGAATGTCATGGGCCTTGAAGCCACCGGCTCCCACGACATTCTGGTGGAGAACGCCTTCGTTCCCGAGTACCGCACCCATCGCGCGCTCGACGGTTTCATGCAGAACAGTCCGGGCAATGCGGTCAACACCGCGACCTTGTTCCGCCTGCCGTTCGGGCAGATTTTCGTGCGTGCGGTGTCGTCGTCCGCCATCGGTGCCCTGCAAGGTGCGGTGGATCAGTTTGTCGAGCACAACCGCGCCCGGGTCGGGGTCAATGACGGTCGCAAGATGGTCCAGGACCCGGCTGCGCAATCGGCCCTGGCCAATGCCATGGTCTGCGTCGACGAATGCAAGACCGTGCTGCATCGCAACTTCGCCTTGATGCTGGAGCGCGCGCAGAAGGGTGAGCCGTTGAGCATGCCCGAGCGGGTGAAGATGCGTTACGACTCGGCGCTGGTGGCCGACAAGTGCGCCAAGGCGGTTGGCGATCTGATGTTCAACAGCGGTGCCTCGACGATCTTCCGCAGTCACGCGATCAACCGTGCCTTCCGCGACATTCACACCGGTCGCGCTCACGTTGCCAACAGCCCGGCCAAGTACGCCTGGAATCTGGGCGGCGTGAGCATGGGGCAGGACAGCAGCGACTTTTTCCTCTGATGCTTCCCTACAGCTCTTTTTCTATGAAACGGGCTAGTCCGTTTGCGTGATTCGAGCGCCCCGTCGATGCACGAGCATTGGCGGTAAGGCGAAGGTCTACGGCGCCGACTGCGCATCCAAATAAGCACAAGGATCAACCATGAAATTTTCCCTGATTTACGAAGCCCAGACGGTGGACTCAAGCCGCGAAGGCGACCGCAAGATTTTCGAAGACACGGTCGAGCAGGCTGTGCTGGCCGACAAGCTCGGCTTCGATACTTTCTGGTGCGTAGAGCACACAGCGCTGAGCAACTACTCGCACATGTCCGCGCCGGAAACCATGCTGGCTTTCGTGGCCGGTAAAACCGAGCGCATCGGCATCGGCCACGGCGTGGTCTGCCTGCCTCCGGCGATGAACCACCCGGTGAAAGTCGCCGAGCGCATCGCCACCCTCGACCTGCTGTCCAAGGGCCGTGTGCACTTCGGCGTGGGCAAGGGCGGCACCCAGCAGGAAGCCGGCACCTTCGGCTACGACCTGGCGACCTTGCAGCCGCAGATCGACGAGATGATGTACCTGATCCCGAAGATGTTCGTGCAGGACGAGATCGAGCACAACGGCGACTTCGTGCAGATCCCCAAGCGCCCGATCCATCCAAAGCCGTATCAGGACCCGCACCCGCCGATGTACCTGGCGTGCACCAACACCGAGTCGCTGAAGAATGCCGGCGGTCGCGGCATGGGTGCGCTGGTGCTGGGCTTCGGTGGCCCGGAAGAAATCGCCAAGAAGGTCGAGGTGTATCACGAGGCCTTTGACCATCGCGACGAGAAGAAACAGGTTGGCTTCCGTCCGAACCGGCACATCGCCGCCTTGTGCCCGGCCATCGTGCTGGACGACAACGAAGAAGCGCGCCGCATCGGTATCCGTGGCCAACGTTACTTCATGGAGTCTCTGGGCTACTGGTACGGCGGTGGCGAGCGTCCGGATCCGGAGAAGTGGAAGGACGACACCTTCGTCGACGGCAACGGCCAGAGCGTGATCAAGTCGCGCTTCGCCTCCGAAGAAGTCAGCGTCGACTTCTCCGACCCGACCATGGCCATGATGAACCCGAACCACGCCTACGGCACCGTCGAAGATTGCATCGGCTACGTGCAGCGCCTGATCGACGCCGGCGCCGACGAAATCCTGTTCATCTGCCAGATGGGCACCGTGCCGCAGTGGGCGCAGCTCGAGACGCTGAAGAACATTGGCGAGAAGGTGATTCCGCACTTCCGCAAGGGTTGATGCCGGACGAGGCCTGTTGGTTAACGAATGTTCTCCATTCGGACCGAACCTGTGGCGAGGGGGCTTGCCCCCGTTCGGCCGCGCAGCGGTCGCAAAACAGGGTTGCACGGTTTTTCAGACATTCCGTGTCGCCTGGATTTGGGACTACTGCGTAGTCCAGCGGGGGCAAGCCCCCTCGCCACAGGATGCAGCACAAGGCTATCAATCCCATATGTTTCAGGCCTGGCACGGACGTCGGGCCAACTTTCCAACGGGTCCCCAAGGCCCGTTTTTTTATGCCTGCCGAATAAAGATTGAACACCGCATACCCCTTGTAGGAGCGAGCCTGCTCGCAATAAACCGGAGAACGCCGCGGGGTGTCAGGCTTTCAGCGTTATCGTTGACGACCATCGCGAGCAGGCTCGCTTCTACAGGTTATTGCACAAGTTCGCGTCACTGGTCACGACTGAAACCCTGGTGGACCATTTGGAGGGCAGTTCACGCAATGTTTTGCTGGGTATTTCAAATGGCGTGATGCTGGCGGAGATCACGGCGAACCGCAAACCTCACCACCTGCATTACGCAACGCCAGGAACTGCCTCGGTTTGCGATCTATGATCTTTATTTTCCATCGACTCCGAGAAGATCAAGATCAGAAAGTCGCGGCCAGCGATAATTCCTACAGGGATTTCCGGAGCTTGACGAAGAGGCCCATACGCCCATTATTTTGTTGGCCTTTATTGAAAGTCATTGTTGCTGCAATTGTTGCAAATATATACCTGGGTGTTGTGAGTGGCTGATATCGCTCCTATATTTCATCAGCTGGGTGTACTGATCGGTTTTTTTATAAATAGCAAAGCAACAAACAAGCATCACCACTAAAATCGGCAAAGAATTATTCCATGCGAAAATACAACGCGATGTTTACAGGCCTGCTCCTCGCTGGATTACTCAGTCCACTTGTCAGCCACGGAAAGCAGATGGAGGATAAGACTGATATTCAAGCATTGGCCGCATCTCCTCGCCTTTCGACAGTCATTTGTTAAGTAATTATTTTGATACTTCAATGCGTTGGCTTTAAATGGCGCCGCGCTGAAATAGCATCCATAAAAACCCAAAAATAAAAGGCGCAACCTGAGTATGAAAATCAGAACGATCTTGATGTCTACGCTACTGCTGGCCGGAATTTACTCGGCTGGCGCCAATGCACAGGCGACAACGCCCTCGGCGGCAAAAGAAGTTATCGCCACGCCAGATAATGCACTCATGCTGACTGTTTTCCTGAAGCACGATCAATCGCGTCCATTGGGAGAGTTGAAAGAACAACTCGCCAAACAGGATTTTTACAAGGTGTTCCCTCCGGCCGGAGTGGAGGTTGTCAGCTGGAACATAACCATGGGGATTGGACAGGTCATCGTTCTGCGCCTGCCTGCCTCGCGTCTCGCAGCGGTCAACCTCGCACTCGAAAACACCGCGTGGGGAAGTTACCGGACAGAATTCTTTCCGACCTATGATTTCAAGGAAATAGCCCTGGCAGAGCAAAAGAAAGTGCGAGAAGCCAAGTCTACCCAGTAATCACAGAGCCAATGCGCAGCGTCTTGAGCGTGCAGGATTTTCCTCGGCTTTGAACGCAATCGCACTTTCCTCAAACGGGCCATTTATGGCCCGTTTTTTTATGCCTGCACTCATCCCACAGCCACCACACCTCTGTAGGAGCTGCCGCAGGCTGCGATCTTTTGGCGGAGTTGGAGTGGCTGAAGATCAAGATCAAAAGATCGCAGCCTTCGGCAGCTCCTACAGGGTGTTTGTGAGGGTTTACAGGTACGAGACATTGGCCTCGGTCGTCCATCTGGAAGGTTCGTCGCGCAACGTCCTGCTAGGTATTTCCAGCAGCGTGATGTTGGCGCAGATCAGGGCAAACCGCATGCTGGATCAAATCGAGCAACCCGCCTGACGCCCCCCTGTAGGAGCTGCCGAAGGCTGCGATCTTTTGATCTTGATCTTCTCGGCATCGATGAAAATCAAGATCAAAAGATCGCAGCCTTCGGCAGCTCCTGCAGGGTTGAATCCGCTAGTCCCATTGGACGATGTTGCCCCTCCCCGAACCCGTTTGAATAGGCCCTACATAAAGTCTCCCCCGGCACCAGCCGAAGGGCGGCACGGCCTGAGTAAAACGAGGAGTGCATCCATGGATATCCGCGGTCTGGGTTACGTCACCCTGTTATCCAGCGACCTGGCGCAATGGCGCCACTACGCAAGCCAGGTGCTGGGCATGATGGTCAGCGGCGACGACGAGCTTTTGTACCTGAAAATGGACGAGCGTCATTACCGCGTGCTGGTGCAGAACAGTGCCGGGAACGGCTTCGGGGCCTGCGGCTGGGAAGTGGCCGGCAAGGCGGCGCTGGAACAGGCGGTCAGCGAGCTGCAGCAGGCTGATGTGCAAGTGACCCGCGGCACCGCGGCTGAGGCCGAGCTGCGCAAGGTTCAGGAACTGGTGCACTTCAGTGATCCGGACGGCAACCACCACGAAATTTTCTGGGGCCCGCTGCAGGACTTCGCCCGTTTCGTCTCGCCGGTGGGCGTCAAAGGTTTTGTCACCAACGACCTCGGCATGGGCCACGTGGTGCTGCCGGCACCCGCCTTCGAACGCTGCCGCGACTTCTACGAACAGGTGATGGGCTTTGGCCTGTCCGACCTGATGAAAGTCCGCTTCACCCCGGACCCGGCCGAGCCGCAAAAGCGCATCCACTTCCTGCATTGCAACAACGGCCGCCACCACTCGCTGGCGATTTTCGAGTGCCCGATGCCTCACGGCTGCGTGCACATGATGGTCGAGGTCAACGCGCTGGATGAAGTCGGCCGCGCCCTGGACCGCGTCCACGCCAACGGCGTGAAGCTGTCGGCCACCCTCGGCCAGCACACCAATGACCAGATGATTTCTTTCTACATCAAGACCCCGTCCGGGTTTGACCTGGAGTACGGCTGCGACGGCCTGGTGGTCGACTGGGACCGCCACACGCCGTTCGAAAGCACCGTGGTCAGCCACTGGGGCCACGACTTCAGTGTCGGTCGCCAATGAGGAACAAGACGATGGACAAGCAAATGACCACGGCCGAGATCGTCGGCCAACTGCGTGACGGCATGACCATCGGTATCGGTGGCTGGGGTCCGCGTCGCAAGCCGATGGCGCTGGTGCGCGAGATTTTGCGCTCGGATCTCAAGGACCTGACCGTGGTTGCCTACGGCGGTGCGGATGTCGGCATGCTCTGCGCGGCCGGCAAGATCAAGAAACTGGTGTTCGCCTTCGTCTCCCTGGATTTCATTCCGCTGGAGCCGTACTTCCGCAAGGCGCGCCAGGAAGCGGCGCTGGACGTGATGGAAATCGACGAAGGCATGCTGCTGCTCGGCCTGCGGGCGGCGGCGATGAATGTGCCGTTCATTCCAACCGCCGTGGGCCTGGGCACCGATGTGCTGCGTCACAACCGCCAGATCAAGTTGATCGCCTCGCCCTATGCCGATGGCAAGGACTGGGTGGCGATGCCGGCGCTCAAGCTCGACGCGGCGCTGGTGCATGTCGACCGTGCCGACAAACGCGGCGTGTGCCAGATCAGCGGTCCCGATCACTACATGGACGACCTGTTCGTGCGGGCCGCGACCCACAGCTACGTGACCTGCGATGAACTGGTCGACAGCGAGTATTTCCATCAGGACAGCGCCCATGCCCATCAAGTGTTCTGGGAACGCAACCTGACCACAGCCGTGGCCCACGTGCCGGGCGGGGCGCATCCGTCGTCCTGCGCGCCGCTGTACGGTTTCGATGTCGCGCACTTCAAGGCCTACAACGCCACGGTGCAGGCCGCCGATGGCTGGGAGGGCTACGTGCGCGATTACGTCGACTGCACCCACGAACAGTACCTGAACAAGGTTGGCGGCCTGGCTGCGATCCGTGAACTGCCGTTGCCGATTTTCTAAGGGAGCCTTCCGATGAGCACTACCACTTACAGCCTCGCCGAGCTGATGATCTGCGCCGCCTCCGAAGCCTGGCGCGAAGACGGCGAGGTGTTGGCCACCGGCATCGGCGTGATCCCGCGCCTGGCGGCATCCTTGGCCATGCTCAGCTGCAACCCGCAACTGCTGATGACCGACTCCGAAGCCTACATGGTCGCCGAACCGGTGCCTTTGGGCGCACGCAAGGGCTACGAGCCCAAGCGCGACAGCTGGATGGGCTTCTCGCGGATTTTCGACAACGTCTGGGGCGGCAAGCGCCATGCACTGGTCGGCCCGACCCAGATCGACCGCTTTGGCCAGGCGAACATTTCCTGCATCGGCGACTACGCCAAACCCAAGGCGCAGATGCTCGGTGTGCGCGGTTTCCCCGGCAACTCGATCAGCCACGCCAACTCGTTTTGCGTGCCGAGCCACAACCGTCGGGTGTTCGTCGAAGGCGAGGTCGATATGGTTGCTTCGGTCGGCTACAACCCGGCCCGCCTGGCGCGTGGCTGGAAGCTGGACGACATCGACATTCGCCTGATCATCACCGACCTCTGCGTCCTGGATTTCCAAGGCCCGCAACGGCAGATGCGCATCCGTTCGCTGCACCCCGGCGTGACGGCGGCGCAGGTCCAGGACAACACCGGCTTCGAGTTGCACGTGCCGGACGACTGCCCGACCACCGCAGCCCCGACCGCCGAGCAATTGCAACTGATCCAGCGTCTGGACCCGCACAACCTGCGCGCCCTGCAGCTTAAAGACAACCCGCCAGGCCAGCGCTGAGCGCCCGCGTTTTCGGAGACAAGTGATGGCTGAACATAACGACAAGAACGAGGCCGAGGTGGTCCTGTACGAAGTGCGCGACGCGGTGGCAATCGTCACCATGAACCGCCCCGAGTACCACAACGCACAGAACTCGCAGATGACTTATGCGCTGGACGCGGCGTTTCGCCGGGCCTGCGATGACGATGAAGTGAAGGTCATCGTGTTGCGCGGCGCCGGCAAGCATTTCTCCGCCGGGCATGACATCGGCACCCCGGGCCGCGACGTCGACAAGAGCTTCGATCGCGCCAGCCTGTGGTACGACCATGTGAACAAGCCGGGCGGCGAGTTTCTCTATGCCCGCGAGCAGGAGGTCTATCTGGGCATGTGCCGGCGCTGGCGCGAGATGCCCAAGCCGACCATCGCCATGGTCCAGGGCGCGTGCATTGCCGGCGGACTGATGCTGGCCTGGGTGTGTGACCTGATCGTCGCCAGCGAGGATTCGTACTTCGCCGATCCGGTGGTGCGCATGGGCATTCCCGGGGTCGAGTATTTCGCCCACGTGCATGAATTGAACCCGCGTATTGCCAAGGAATTCCTGTTCCTCGGCGAGCGCATGCCGGCACCGCGCGCCTATCAGATGGGCATGCTCAATCGGGTGGTTGCTCGCGACGAGCTGGAGCAACAGACCCTCGACATCGCCGGGCGCATTGCCCAGATGCCGCGCCTGGGCCTGCAACTGAGCAAGCAAGCGGTGAACAACGCCGAAGACCTGATGGGCAAGCGCGCGACCATGGACATGGTGTTCGGCCTGCATCACTTCGCCCACGCCCACAACGAACTGGTGTCCGGTGACCGCCTCGGCGGCTACGACGCCAAGGCCATGGCCAGTTCCCAGCGCAAAACGGGCGAGGCGTGAGCATGGCGATTTCGTTGAATACCCGCCTGACCGAACTGCTCGGTTGCCGCTACCCGATCATCCAGACGGCCATGGGCTGGGTTGCCGATCCGAAGCTAGTGGCGGCCACGGGCAATGCCGGTGGTTTCGGTTTTCTCGCCGGGGCCACCATCGAACCGCAGCAGATGGAAGCGGCGATCCTCGAAACCAAGCGCCTGACCGATCAGCCGTTCGGGGTGAATTTCCACATGTACCAGGCCAATGCCGGCGAGATCGTCGAGCTGGTGTTGCGCCATAAAGTCCGGGCGGTCAGCTACAGCCGTTCGCCGGGCAAGCAAATGATCAGCCGCCTGAAAGATGCCGGGGTGGTGTGCATTCCCACGGTCGGCGCGCTCAAGCATGCGCAGAAAGCCGTGGAAATGGGTGCCGATGCGGTGACGGTGCAGGGCGGCGAGGGCGGGGGGCATACCGGTTCCGTGCCGACCTTGATGCTGCTCGATCAAGTGGTCAATGCGGTGTCGGTGCCCGTGGTGGCGGCCGGCGGTTTCAAGGACGGTAAAGGCCTTGTGTCGGCCCTGGCCTACGGTGCCGAAGGCATCGCCATGGGCACGCGTTTTCTGATGTGCGCCGACAGCCCGGTGCCGCAGGCGACCCTGGCGCGTTACCTGGCAGTGAAAGACCCGGCGGCGATCATCATCAGCCGTGCCATCGACGGCATGCCGCAACGGATGATCCGCAACGAATTGCTCAACCAGCTGGAAAACAGCGGCGGTCTCAAGCGCCTGTTGCTGGCCTTGCAGAGTGGTCTGGCGTACCGCCGCCACACGGGCATGAGCCTGACGCAACTGCTGACCAGCGCGCTGAAGATGCGCGGTGCCGGAGAGCTGACCGCCGCGCAAAGCATCATGGCCGCCAACGCGCCGATGGTGATCCAGAAAGCCATGGTCGACGGGCAACCGGCCGCGGGCGTGTTGCCTGCCGGACAGATCGCCGCATCCATCGACAGCTTGCCCAGCTGCGCCCAATTGATTGAACAGATCGTCCGCGACGCCGAAGCGCGCCTGGGCGAGCTGTGCCGCCGTGTGTCGTAAGGGGCCAAGCATTGTGAAGGAAGGAAACCATGAAACCATTTAGCGTCAGCATCGAACACGGCATTGCCGAACTGGTGTTCAACCGGCCACCGGTCAACGCCTTCAACAACCAGGGTTGGGCGGATATCGCCAGCGAGATCGAGGGCCTGGGCCGCAACAACGACGTGCGGGTGATCGTGATTCGCGCCGAAGGTCGCGGCTTCTGCGCCGGGGTCGATATCAAGGAACTGGCTGCCGACGGCAACCTGATCGTCGCGGTGAACAAAGGCAACTACGACAGCTTCAAGGCCATTCACCGCAACCCGAAACCGGTGATCGTTGCCGTGCACGGCTTCGTGCTGGGCGGCGGCATCGGCATCTGCGGCGCCGCCGACATCATCGTCGCGTCCGAGTGCGCCACCTTCGGCGTGCCGGAAGTGGATCGCGGGGCCATGGGCGGCGGCGCGCATTTGCAGCGCCTGTTCCCGGTGCAGAAGGTCCGCCACATGTACTTCACCGGCGAGCCGATCGACGCCGCCGAGGCTTACCGTCTGGGCGCCGTGGAGCGGGTGGTCAAGCGTGAAGACTTGCGTGAAACCGCGTTGCAGATCGCCCGCACCATTGCCGCCAAGAGCCCGGGCATGATCAGCCTGGCCAAGGAAGCGCTGACCGGCATCGAAGACGGCAATCTGGAAGACAAATACCGCTGGGAGCAGGGCTTCACCCTCGAAGCCTACCGCTCACTGGACTCTCAGGAAGCACGCGACTCGTTCGTCGAGAAACGCGATGCCCGATTCAACGGCTGAAGGCATATCCATGGACCTGACCTATACCCCGGCCCAGCAGGCCTTTCGCGTTGAGGCGCGGACCTGGCTGGCGGCCAATGTACCGAGTGAACCGCTGCAATCGTTCGACACCGAACAGGGCTTTGCCGAGCACCGCGCCTGGGAAGCCAAACTCAACGAAGGCCGTTGGGGCATGGTCACCTGGCCGACCGAGCTCGGCGGGCGTGGCTGCGACCTGATCGAATGGCTGATTTTCGAAGAGGAATACTACCGTTCCGGGGCACCGGCACGGGTCAACCAGAACGGTATCTTCCTGCTCGGCCCGACCCTGATGGAGTACGGCAGCGAAGAACAAAAGGCTCGGTTTCTGCCGCGCATGGCCACCGGCGAAGACATCTGGGCCCAGGCCTGGTCGGAGCCGGGCGCCGGTTCCGACATGGCGGCGATCCGCTCCAAGGCGGAACGGGTGGGCGACCACTACGTGATCAATGGCCAGAAGACCTGGTCGACCCGCGCGGTGTGGGCCGATTGGGCGTTCGGTATTTTCCGTACTGATCCACAGTCCCAGCGCCATCACGGCCTGACTTTCATCCTGCTGCCGCTGGACACGCCGGGCATCACCGTGCGGCCGATTCCGCAGCTCAATGGTTTGCCGGGTTTCGCCGAAATCTTCTTCGACGACGTCAAGGTGCCGGTGGAAAACGCCCTCGGCGGCGAAGGCATGGGTTGGCACGTGGCGATGTCCACCGCCGGTTTCGAGCGCGGTTTGTTGCTGCGCTCGCCGGCGCGTTTCCAGGAAACCGCCAAGCGTCTGGTGCAGTTGTACCAGGCCAACCGCGAGCACGCCGACCGCGACCCGGCCATCGGAGAGGCGGTGATGCGCGCCTGGCTCGATGCAGAGGCGTACACCCTGAGCACCTACATGACCGCCTCGCAACTGGTGCAGGGCGGCAAGATCGGGCCGGAGTCGTCGACCAACAAGATCTTCTGGTCCGAACTCGACCAGCGCATGCACGACACCGCCATGAGCATTCTTGGCCTGCGTGGCGAGCTGCTGCCGCACGCCCCGGCCGCCGGTGACGTCGGCCATTGGCTGGACGGTTTCCTGTTTGCCCAGGCCGGGCCGATCTACGCCGGCACCAACGAGATCCAGCGCAATATCATTGCCGAACGCATGCTCGGCATGCCGCGTGCCTGAGGAATAGACCATGGACTTTAGTTTCAGCCGCGACCAACTGCTGTTTCAGGACAACGTCCGCAGCTTCCTGATCAACGAAGTCACCCCGGAGCGCATCCGCGAACTGTGGCAGAGCGACAGCGGGCGCAGTGAGCGGCTCTGGGCGCAACTGGTAGAACTGGGCCTGACCGCACTGACTGTGCCCGAGGCGCAGGACGGCATGGGCATGAATGAATTGGATTTCGTGCTGATTGCCCAGGAATGCGGTTATGCCGGTCTGCCCGAACCGCTGGTGGACACCATACTGGTGGGCGTGCCGTTGCTCACCGCCCTCGATGAGCAACACGCGGCGCTCAAGCAATACTGGTTGGCGCGGGTCGCCGAGGGCAGTGCACGGCTGGCCGTTTCCGAACCGGGTAACCCGCTGGTCAGCGATGCCCATGTTGCCGATCTGCTGTTGCTGGCCCATGGCGATGAAGTGCATGCGCTGGAGCGCGATGCCGTGCGCCTGACCCGCAATGAGTCGGTCGACCCGAGCCGTCAACTGTTCCAGGTCGAATGGACGCCGACTCCCGCTACTTGTGTGGCCAGCGGCGAACAAGGACGGCGCTTGTGGGCCGCCGCCTTCAACCGTGGCGCCCTCGCCAGCGCCGCGCAATTGCTGGGGCTGGCCAAACGCATGGTCGACCTGGCGGTGGACTACACCTTCGAGCGCAAGCAGTTCGGCAAGCCGGTCGGCTCGTTCCAGGCGGTCAAGCACTTGATGGCCAACGTCGCGGTGCAGATCGAGTTCGCCAAAGGCCCGCTGTACCGCGCCGCTTATGCGCTGGCCGAGCAGCAACCGGGGCAGGACGTGCTGGTGTCCCACGCCAAGCTGGCAACGGCGGAAGCGGCCATGCTCGCGGCGAAGAACACCATCCAGGCCCACGGCGCCATGGGTTACACCTGGGAAGTCGACCTGCATCTGTTCATGAAACGCGCCTGGGCGCTGGACAAGGTCTGGGGCGATCGCGGCCGTCACAAAGGGCGGATTCGCGCGGCGCTGTTCGACGGCAACCCAGTGCTAGGTGCGGGCAGTACGTTTTAACCCGTCAGTAAGGGTGACTACATCCCTGTGGGAGCGAGCTTGCTCGCGAAGGCGTCAGCACATTCAACATTTTTGTCGACTGAACTGACGCATTCGCGAGCAGGCTCGCTCCCACAGGTTATCGGCGCCTGATCTTAATTTCTATACCGAGGTAGACCATGCCTGAAGCCTATATCGTCGACGCCCTGCGCACTCCCACCGGGCGGCGCAAGGGGGGGCTGAGCCAGATCCACGCCGCCGACCTGGGCGCGCATGTTTTGCGCGCACTGGTCGAGCGCAATGACATTCCCGACGAGGATTACGACGACGTGATCTTCGGCTGTGTCGACACCATCGGCCCGCTGGCCGGTGACATCGCCCGCACCAGTTGGCTGGCGGCCGGCCTGTCGCAATCGGTGCCGGGCACCACCATCGACCGCCAGTGCGGTTCGTCCCAGCAAGCGGTGCATTTCGCCGCACAGGCGGTGATGAGCGGCACCCAGGACGTGGTCATCGCCGGTGGCGTGCAGACCATGACCCAGATCCCGATTTCTTCGGCGATGATCGCTGCCGAGCCCTTGGGCTTCACCGATCCGTTCAGCGGCTCCGAAGGCTGGGTGCGGCGTTACGGCGCGCAACCGCCGACGCAGTTCCGTTCGGCGCAGATGATCGCCGAAAAGTGGGACCTGTCCCGGGCGCAGCTCGAAGCCTATTCGCTGGAGTCCCATCGACGTGCCCTGCAGGCCATCGAACAAGGCCGCTTCAATCGCGAGATCGTGCCGTTGGCCGGTGTGCTGCATGACGAAACGCCACGCCAGACCAGCCTGGAAAAAATGGCCGAGCTGGAATACCTGTTCGGCTGCGACCGGGTCACTGCCGCAGTGTCGAGCCAGACTTGCGACGCGGCCAGCGCAATGCTGATCGTCTCGGAGGCGGCGCTCAAGCGTTACGGCCTGACGCCACGGGCACGCATCCACCACCTGAGCGTGCGCGCCGAAGACCCGATCTGGATGCTCACCGCGCCGATCCCGGCCACGGCTTATGCGCTCAAGCGTGCGGGGATGAAACTGCAAGACATCGACCGGGTGGAGATCAACGAAGCCTTCGCTTCGGTGGCCATGGCCTGGCTGAAAGAGACCGGCTATCCGCACGAACAGACCAACGTCAACGGCGGCGCGATTGCCCTCGGCCATCCGCTGGGCGCCACTGGCACCCGTTTGATGTGCAGCCTGCTGCATGAGCTGGAGCGCAGCGGTGGACGCTTCGGCCTGCAGACCATGTGCGAAGGCGGTGGGCAGGCCAACGTGACGATTATCGAGCGCTTGTAAATCAGAACGCCACCAACCCCTGTGGGAGCGGGCTTGCTCGCGAAAGCGGTGGGTCAAACAACATTGATGTAGCTGACACTCCGCCTTCGCGAGCAAGCCCGCTCCCACAGGGGATTGTGTCGATTAGTGAAGAATTTGAAGGAATAGACTCATGAAAATATGTGAAAACCGCGTCGTGATCATCACCGGTGCCGGCGGTGGCCTGGGCCGGGCCTACGCGATGGCGTTCGCCGCCGAAGGCGCGAAGGTGGTGGTCAACGACATCAACCGCGAAGCGGCCCTGGCCGTGGTCGGCGAAATCCTCGGTCAGGGCGGCAGTGCCGTGGCCAACAGCGACGACATCACGCGTTATGACTCGGCAGGGCTGATCGTGCGCCAGGCCATCGAAACCTTTGGCGACCTGAACGTGGTGGTCAATAACGCCGGCATCTGCCGCGACCGCATGTTCGCCAGCCTCAGCGAAGCCGACTGGGACGCGGTGGTGGCGGTGCACCTCAAGGGCCACTTCTGCATTTCCAGCCACGCCGTGAAATACTGGCGTGAGCAGGCCAAGGGCGGTGCCAGGGTCGATGCGCGGATCATCAACACCAGTTCCGGCGCCGGTTTACAGGGTTCCATTGGCCAGTCCAACTACGCGGCGGCCAAGGGCGGTATTGCCTCGCTGACGCTGGTGCAGGCGGCTGAACTGCGTCGTTACGGGATCACCGCCAACGCCCTGGCACCGGCCGCGCGGACCGGGATGACCGAGCAGGTGTTCGCCGACACCATGAAAAAGCCTGAAGAGGGCTTCGATTACTTCGCCCCGGAAAACGTCGCGCCGCTGGTGGTGTGGCTGGGTTCCGAGGCGTCCGCCGAGGTGACCGGGCAGATGTTCGAAGTCGAGGGCGGCAAGTTGTCGATCGCCGATGGCTGGCGCCGTGGCCCGCAACTGGATCGCCAGGGCCGCTGGGCGGTTGGCGAGATGGGCGATGCCGTCGCGCAACTGCTGACGCAAGCGGTCCCGGCGGCCAAAGTGTACGGCAGCTGAAAAAGACCGGTCTCGGGAGGACGGCACGCGGCTATAATCGGCCCCTGATGCTGATCACCTGTAGGAGCGAGCCTGCTCGCGATGGACTTCGGCGCAACGCGTTCATCCAGACAGAACGCGTTATCGTTCACGTCCATCGCGAGCAAGCTCGCTCCTACAGATGCACATGAACCACGTTCCTCCACACGAGACCTGCCATGACCATTTCCCTGTACGACGCTTCCGTGCCTGTTTTCCAGCAAATGCTCAACGCCCTGAGCGATGTACTGAAAAAGGCCGAGGCTCACGCCACCGAAAAAAACATCGACCCTAACGCCTTCCTGCAAGCACGCCTGTTCCCGGATATGTTCCCGCTGGTGCGCCAGGTACAGATCGCCGTTGATTTCGCCAAGGGCGTTTCTTCCCGTCTGGCCGAAGTTGAAGTGCCGAAGTACGACGACACCGAAACCACTTTCGCCGAACTGCAAGCGCTGCTGAGCAAAGTTCTGGCTTACATCGGCGAGATCAAGCCGGAGCAGATCAACGGCAAGGAAGGCATAGAGATCGTGACCCGTCCGGGCACGCCTAAAGAGAAGCGCTTCAGTGGCCAGGCTTACCTGCTGAGCTACGGCCTGCCGCAGTTCTTCTTCCACGTCACCACCACTTACGCACTGCTGCGCCACAATGGCGTGGAAGTGGGCAAGCGCGACTACATGGGCGCGTTCTAAACCGCCCAGGTACAAAAAAGCCCGCCAAGGTTCACGCCTTGGCGGGCTTTTTCATACACGCATATGTTTCAAATACACCGCTGACCCTGTGGGAGCGGGCTTGCCCGCGATGGCGGTGTAACCTTCAACATTGATGTTGACTGACCCACCGCTATCGCGAGCAAGCTCGCTCCCACAGGGATTTGTGTCAGGCCAGGCGTTCTGTTTTTGCCTCTTCACCCAGGCAAGCCGCCGCGGTGAACAGCACATCGGTAGACGAGTTCAGCGCGGTTTCCGCCGAGTCCTGCAACACGCCGATGATGAACCCGACCGCCACCACCTGCATGGCGATTTCGCTCGGGATGCCGAACAGGCTGCAGGCCAGCGGAATCAGCAACAGCGAACCACCGGCTACACCCGAAGCGCCACAGGCGCAGATTGCTGCGACGACGCTCAGCAGGATCGCGGTCGGAATGTCCACGGCGATGCCCAGGGTGTGCACGGCCGCCAGGGTCAGCACCGTGATGGTGATCGCCGCGCCGGCCATGTTGATGGTCGCGCCCAGCGGGATCGATACCGAGTAGGTGTCTTCGTGCAGGCCCAGGCGCTTGCTCAGTTCCAGGTTGACCGGAATGTTCGCCGCCGAACTGCGGGTGAAGAATGCGGTGATGCCGCTTTCGCGCAGGCAGGTCAGCACCAGCGGGTACGGGTTGCGGCGCAGTTTCCAGAAGACAATGATCGGGTTCATCACCAGTGCCACGAACAGCATGCAGCCCAGCAGCACGGCCAGCAGGTGCGCGTAGCCGATCAAGGCGCCGAAGCCGGAGGTGGCCAGGGTCGAGGCCACCAGGCCGAAGATGCCCAGCGGGGCGAAGCTGATCACCAGGCGCACGATCACGGTCACGCCATTGGACAGGTCGCCCAGCACTTCACGAGTGGTGTCGCCGGCATGGCGGATGGCGATGCCCATGCCGATGGCCCACGCCAGAATGCCGATGAAATTGGCGTTCATCAGCGCGCTGACCGGATTGTCGACCACGCTCAGCAACAGGCTTTGCAGCACTTCGCCAATCCCGCCCGGTGCAGTGACTGCAACGTCCTGGGTCGACAGCACCAGGCTCGACGGAAACGTCATGCTGGCAACCACCGCGACCACGGCGGCGGCGAAAGTGCCCAGCAGATACAGGAACAGAATCGGCCGGATGTGGGTTTCCTGGCCGTGCTTGTGGTTGGCAATCGACGCCATGACCAGCACGAACACCAGAATCGGCGCGACGGCTTTCAGCGCGGAGACAAACACTTTGCCGATGAACGCCGTGGATTTGGCCACGTCGGGGGCAAACAGGGCCAGGGCAATACCGGCGATCAGGCCGATCACGATCTGCGTGACCAGGCTCAAGCGTTTAAGGCGGTGCAATAGAGAAGGGGATGAAGCAGTCATAAAACAGCATCTCTGATTTTTTATTAATGCATGGTTTCGCAGGTTTGCGGCAACAAACAGGGCAGGCCGCAGGCAGGAAACCGAGAAGGAAACACAGGGCTAATGCCAGCGCTGATTCCTGTGGCGAGGGAGCTTGCTCCCGCTGGACTGCGCAGCAGGCCCTTTTTTGGGGCCGCTTCGCTGCCCAGCGGGAGCAAGCTACCTCGCCACGGGGGGGGCTCGGCTAACCGATCGGCATTAACCACAGGGTGTACTTTTTTCAGGGCGCGGACTTTATCACAGCACAGGAACGATCCTTCAGACCTGTGACGAACTGACGCCCTGGTCTTCAACGCGAATTGCAGGTTCGTGCAACCGCATCCGAAAACACTCTGTTAAGATTCGCCATCCTCATTTTCATGTCTGCCAGTGGGCCTTCGGGCTATCGCTGGTGTCGTCGTTTTCTGGAGTTGTGCATGCGGTTGTTGCCCATTCTTCTGTTGTCTGCCGCCGGTTTCACGGTGCTGACCACGGAATTCATTATCGTTGGCCTGTTGCCGGCGATCGCCAGGGATCTGGAGGTCAGCATCCCGCAGGCCGGTTTGCTGGTGACCTTGTTCGCGTTCACCGTAGCCGCGTTCGGGCCGTTTCTCACGGCCTGGTTCGCCCGCTTCGAGCGGCGCAAGCTGTTCATCTCGGTGCTGATCCTGTTTGGCCTGGCCAATACACTGGCGGCACTGGCGCCGAACATCTGGGTGATGGCGTTTGCCCGGTTGATCCCGGCGCTGGGGTTGCCGGTGTTCTGGGCGCTGGCCAGCGAGACGGCGGTGGATATCGTCGGGCCGGATTACGCCGGTCGCGCCATTGCCAAGATCGGTTTCGGCATTGTCTGCGCCACGGTGTTCGGCATTCCGGTGGGTACGCTGATTTCCGATGCGTTCGGCTGGCGTAGTGCCTTTGCGATTCTGGCGGTCATCGCCTTTGCCAAGGCGCTGCTGCTGTTTATCTATCTGCCCAGGACCAACCTGCACCAGCATCAGGTGAGCTTCCTGTCGCAATTCAAGATCCTGCGCAGCCCGCTGATGCTCGGTCATGTGCTGCTGTCGGTGATCGTGTTCAGCGGCATGTTCACGGCCTATACCTATCTGGCCGACATCCTCGAGCGTCTGGCCGGCTTCAACGGCACCGTGGTCGGCTGGTGCCTGATGGGCTTCGGTGCGGTCGGGTTGATCGGTAACTCCCTGGGCGGCCGGGCAGTGGATCGGCATCCGCTGATGGCGTCGATGATGTTCTGCGCGTTCATGATTGCCGGCCTGGTGGCGCTGGTGCCGAACATCCATTCGCCGCTCGGTCTGGCGGCGGCGATGGGCATCTGGGGCGTGACTCAGGCGGCGTTGTTCCTGGTCAGCCATGTGCGCCTGATGAAAGCCGCGCCCGAAGCGCCGGCATTTGCCGCGTCGCTGAACATCGCCGGGGCCAACCTCGGCATCGGCCTGGGCGCAATGATCGGTGGCCGGGTGATCGACAGCGTGGGCCTGCAAGGCCTTGGCTTTGCCGCCGCCGCTTTCATTCTGGCTTCGATCCTGCTGGCCATCGCCCTGATGACGTTCAAGCCGTGCGAAGCGGTTACAGCGCTGTAAACAGCTCGCGTCGGGCACCTTCGGTAATGGCGACAATGCCGGGGTGCTTGACCTTGCGCTCCACTGAGATGGCATAGAACGACTCGCTCACCGCGTCGGTCTGGCCGATCACTTGCACGCCATACTGGCGTTGCACTTCATCGGCAATCACGCTCGGGCCGATGAAGATCCCGCTGCCGGATTGGCCGAAGGCCTGCATCAGGGCGCTGTCGTCGAACTCGCCGACAATCTGTGGCTGGATCTGCTGCTCGGCGAACCAGCGCTGCAAACGGCTGCGCACCACGGTTTCCGGACCGGGAATCAGCAGCGGCGCACCGTGCAGGTTGCGCGGGAAGTCCTGACCGAAACGGGCCACCAGCTCAGGGGTGGCGAAGAAGCTGATCCCGCACTCGCCCAGTTTCTGGCTGTAGCCCTTGATGTCCAGGTGCGACGGCATCGGGCTGTCGGAGATCACCAGGTCCAGGCGCTGGATCGCCAGGTCGGCCAACAAACGTTCAAGCTTGTCTTCGCGGCAGGTGATGCGCAGCGGTTCGCTCAACTCCATGGTCGGTGCGATCAGGCGATAGACGATGGACTTGGGCACCACGTCGGCCACGCCGACACGAAACAGAATCTGCTGTTCATTGGGTTGTGCCCGCAGCATCAGTTCCAGTTCACCGCCCAGCTGGAACATTTGCTCGGCGTAGGGCAGTGCCTGGCGTCCGGCCTCGGTCAGTTCGAGTTGCCGTCCGACGCGCCGAAACAACTCGATGCCAAAAGTCTGTTCCAGCAATGAAATCTGCCCGCTGATGGTTTGCGGCGTGAGGTTCAGTTGTTCGCAGGCGCGCACGATGCTGCCGGTCTTGGCCACCACCCAGAAATAATGCAGTTGTCGATAATTCAACATAGGTACGGTCCCTGTAGGAGCTGCCGAAGGCTGCGATCTTTTGACGTGGCCGTTTAAAAAGATCAAAAGATCGCAGCCTTCGGCAGCTCCTACATAAAAGCAAGGAAGTCTGGATTCGTAAAAACAGAAGTATATACCGCAAAAATACGAATTTTCCTGAAGTGTTTGCTTGCCTAGAATGCATCGCTATCAACGGGCCATCGTTTCGGTCCCGTTCGTTCTATCGAGGGAAGCATCATGAAAATTAAAGCCACGGCGCTGTTGATCACATCTTTACTGGTATTGGCCGGTTGCGACCAGGCCGAGAAAAGCGCTCAACAGTTGATGGGCAAGGCCGCCGAAAGCGCCAAACAGGCGATTGACGATACCCACAAGGCTGCCGAACAGGCACTCAACGATGCCACCAGCGGGTTGCTCAGCAAAAAAGAATCATCGGAAAAAGAATCGGAAAAAACCGAATCTTCCTCCCAGGAAATCTAAACCGTATTACAACGAGTCAGGACTGACCCATGGACTACCTTTTACAACTTGCCACCAGCCCCACTGCCTGGGTTGCCCTGGCCACCCTGGTGGTGATGGAAATCGTGCTCGGCATCGATAACCTGATCTTCATCTCGATCCTGACCAACAAGCTGCCCGAGCAACACCGGCAGAAGGCGCGGCGCATCGGTATCGGCATGGCGCTGATCCTGCGATTGGGCCTGCTGAGCACCATCGCGTTCATCGTCCAGTTGACCGCTCCGGTGATCGAGATTCTCGGCCACGCGTTTTCCTGGAAAGACATGATCCTGATCGCCGGTGGCCTGTTCCTGTTGTGGAAGGCGACCACCGAGATCCATCACAGCATGGACCCGGCCCCGGATGATCCGACGTCGAAGACGTCCACCGTGACCCTGGGCTTTGCTGCGGCGATCGGCCAGATCCTGATGCTGGACATGGTGTTCTCCATCGACAGCATTATTACCGCTGTCGGCATGACCGAGCATTTGCCGATCATGATCATCGCGGTGGTGGTGTCGGTGCTGGTGATGTTGTTTGCCGCTGATCCGTTGGCCAAGTTCATAAACGACAACCCGACGGTGGTGATGCTGGCCCTGGGCTTCCTGATCATGATCGGCATGACCTTGATTGCCGAAGGCTTCGGCGCCCATGTACCGAAAGGCTACGTTTATGCGGCCATGGCATTCTCGGCTTCGATCGAGGTGTTGAACATGATGTCCCGCCGGGCCCGGCAGAAGCGGATAGCCACTGAAGCCTGAGCGCCGTTATAAGAAACGCCTGAACACCTTGTAGGAGCTGCCGCAGGCTGCGATCTTTTTTCCAGAAGATCAAAAGATCGCAGCCTGCGGCAGCTCCTACAGGGATGTGTTCAGGCGTTTTTGTTTGTAATGCAGGTCAGTGGGCGCTGGCGTGATGGCGGGTTGCCTTGGCGGGTTTTTCAGGTTGAACGGGAGGGTGATGGTGGCGGCGAGTGATGCGCAGCACGCCCCACAGCATGGCGGCGGCGACCGCCAGCCAGCTGCCAATCAACATCGCAAGGATCATGGTCAGGCTCATCTGCGCCTCCTCTTTGCCCTGCTGCGGGCACACACGCTTCGCTGTCGTCTCTTTAGAACACAGTCTAGCCGTTACTGCATTTCAGACTATTGACCGAAAGTCGGCAGTCACCAACCAGTTCGCTCTATCGAATGCACTCGTCTGCCGTTTAAAGCTATACCCGGGCGGCGCCGCGACCTATGATCGACGACCGAGCCGGGAATGGGATTGCCTGGCGTCTGAACCTGAACAAGAGAGAGCTGATGGTGCGGGTATTTTCTCGAATTTTGTCGGCCATGCTGATGGCAGGTTGCGTGGCAAGTCTGGCGGGCTGCGCCGGGAGTGTTGCGCCCGAGATCAAGCGTTTGCCGGAACGAGTCGAACTCAGCGGCCGATTCTACCGGGGCGATGCGTATCAAAGCGGGCCGCAGGTGCTGGCCAGCATGCTGTCCCAGCAGGGCATCGTGATCACCCCGGGCCTGCTCGAAAAGCCCTTGCATTTGCCGGGGGGCGAAGCGCAGTTGCAACAGAACATGCAGAACCTGGCCCGCGAGTACGGGATGGTGGTTTATCCCCTCGACAGCAACCTTGCTGCCTTGTTGACGCAGGTCGCCGCCGGTTTTCCGGTGATGGTGCGCTTCACCGAGGGCTCGGCGATGTGGGCCGAGCCGCGTTACGCCATTCTGGCCGGCTACAACCGCCAGAAGCAGACGGTCCTTTTGCGCGCAGGGATGGATCGCCGCGAACTGATGAGCTTCAGTGCCTTCGAGTCGGCATTCAAGGACGCTGGCGGCTGGGCCGTGCTGATCCAGAATCCGACGCAAATCCCCTCTCAGGTCGATCAGCAGCGCTGGCTCAAGGCTGCCAACGATCTGAGTCAGGCCGGTCAGGAGCAGGCTGCCGCGAAGGCTAAAAAGGCCTTGGCCGCCCACTAAGTCCGTTGGTCACCCGGCGGGCACCATCGCTCGCCGCCAGCCTCTGATCTTCAAGGGCCCGGATCATTGTTCCAGGCCGAGATCAGGAGGCACCCATGGCTCACTCCACAACGCCCGTCGGTCCGCACTCGTCTGAACATTCCTCTGGCGATGAGCTGGGGTTCGATCCCGATTCCCCGGACCTTACCGATCCTCAGGTCGACCCGATCGGGCCCGCCAAGGCACCGAGGGATGTGAAGCCGGGTGACAACCCCAAGGCTCCGGCCAAGCCCTACGATCCACTGGGTGATCTGAAACCTTAAGGTCCAATGGAGGTGTGTATGTCTACCGATTCCAGTTTCGACGACAAGCGTCCGGAAACCGTCCCCACGACCCCCGAGCAAAGCACCGATCCGGTGATGGATCCGGACAGCCCGTTGCGCGATCCTCTGGCGCGGCCAACAGTGGTGCCCACTGAAAAGCCGAAGGGTTGGAGAGATCCAAGTACCGGCGACGGCATCCCGGATGACGACCAGATGCCGCTGCCCAACGACTGAATAACCGGCAAAAAAAGCCCCGAGTGATCGGGGCTTTTTCATGTGTTTGCATCAAGGTTACTTCGACGCTTCAACCACGCCGGTCTGCCGCTGCTTGAGGTTCTTGTCTGCCTTGTACTGCAAGGCTACGGAAGGCACCTGCGCGCTCTTTCCGCTTTCTACCCAGTTACGCATGCGCGTGGCATCGGCAAAGTGGGTGTACTTGCCATAGGCGTCAAGGATCACCAGGGCCACCGGGCGGTTGCTCATTCGGGTCACCAGCACCAGGCAGTGGCCTGCTTCGTTGGTGAAACCGGTTTTTGTCAGCTGGATGTCCCAGTCCGGCTTGCGGACCAAATGGTCGGTGTTGCGGAAACCCAGGCTGTAGTTCGGTTTACGGAACGAAACGGTCTTTTCCTTGGTTGTACTCAGCTCGGTCAGCAACGGGTACTTGTGCGCGGCAATCAACAACTTGCTCAGGTCGCGAGCAGTGGACACGTTGCGCGGGGAGAGACCGGTCGGTTCGACGAAATGCGTGTTGGTCATGCCTAGTGCCCGGGCCTTGGCGTTCATGGCCGCGATGAACGCGGCATAGCCGCCCGGATAGTGGTGCGCCAGAGTCGCGGCGGCGCGGTTTTCCGAGGACATCAGGGCAATCAGCAGCATTTCCCGGCGCGGCAGTTCGCTGCGCAGCTTGACCCGGGAGTACACGCCTTTCATTTCCGGTGTGTCGCTGATGTTGACGTCGATGTATTCGTCCATGTTCTGCCGGGATTCAACCACGACCAGGCCAGTCATCAACTTGCTGACGGAAGCGATCGGCACCACCACGTCAGGATTGCTGGCATAGATGACTTTGTTGGTCTGCATGTCCAGCAGCAGGGAGCTGCCGGAAGCGAGCTTGAGTGTCTTCGTATCTCGCGGCGCTGCGGTGGTCTCGTCAGCACTGGCGATGGGCGTGAGGAAAGTCCCTGTAACTGCAAAAAATAGGCTCAGGATGGAAAGACGGATTTTCACGCTGGCAGACTCACAAAGTGTTGATAAGCCGTTTTGTAACGGGCTATTTCTTAAAAAGCGCGACATTCTGGAGTATGGCTGAATAACTGTCGATGGTTGTTCAAACAACAGGCGAAAGTCCTGAGAAACATGAAAAAAATGTCATTTTCCGTCGGGTGGTCGAGCGTGTTTCGCAGGCAAAAAAAACCCCGCCAAGGGCGGGGCTCTTCGATTCGCTGTCAGCGTGTGCTGTGAAACTCAGCTGTGCAGGGTTTCAGCGGCGTACAGGGTGTTTTCCAGTAGGCAGGCACGGGTCATCGGGCCAACGCCGCCCGGCACTGGAGTGATCCAGCCGGCGCGGGGCAGGGCGGTTTCATAGATCACGTCACCGACCAGCTTGCCATCGTCCTGACGGTTGATGCCGACATCGATCACGATCGCGCCTTCCTTGATCCATTCGCCCTTGACCAGGCCCGGCTTGCCGGCGGCGACGACGACCAGGTCCGCACGCCCGACATGTCCGGCCAGGTCCTTGGTAAAGCGGTGGGTGACGGTCACGGTGCAACCGGCCAGCAGCAACTCCATCGCCATCGGGCGGCCAACGATATTGGACGCACCGACGACCACGGCATTCATCCCGTAGAGATCGACCCCGGTGCTTTCCAGCAGGGTCATGATGCCTTTGGGGGTGCATGGGCGCAGCAGCGGGATACGCTGGGCCAGGCGACCGACGTTATAAGGATGGAAGCCGTCGACGTCTTTGTCCGGACGAATGCGCTCCAGCAGTCTGGAGGCGTCCAGGTGTTCGGGAAGCGGAAGCTGGAGCAGAACGCCGTCGATCGCAGGATCGTCGTTCAGGCGATCGATCAGCTCGGTCAGCGCTTCTTGAGTGGTTTCGGAAGGCAGGTCATAAGCTTGGGATAGAAAGCCGACCTCTTCACAGTCTTTACGCTTGTGCGAGACATAAACCTGAGAGGCAGGATCGCTACCGACCAGGATCACCGCGAGGCCGGGCGTGCGCAGGCCTTGCTGGCGACGCTCGGTGACACGTTGGGCGATCTGCTGGCGCAGGCTGGCGGCGATCGATTTGCCGTCGATTAGTTGTGCAGTCATTGCGCGTGATTAACCATCGAGAGGGGAAAAAAAGAGAACGCATTCTCGCATGTCATGCGGTGAGGGCAAAGGCGCTTGGTCTGCAAATTCCCCTAACTCCTTTAATTAAATGAATTTTTTTTAAAAAGGATTTGACGACCTTCGGGTGGCTCTATACTATTCGTCGCACTTGTCGGGCACAGCCTAGCACTGGTTAAGAAGGTTGAGCAGGATTACGGTTCTGCGAGACTGGAAAGCACTTAGTTTGTAGTCCTCCAAGGGTACAGCTAACAAGGCGCCCGTAGCTCAGCTGGATAGAGCATCCGCCTTCTAAGCGGATGGTCGCAGGTTCGAGTCCTGCCGGGTGCGCCATTAGGCAGCTTTGGCACAAGTAGCGCGATATGGTGGGCGTAGCTCAGTTGGTAGAGCACGGGATTGTGACTCCCGTTGTCGTGGGTTCGATCCCCATCGTCCACCCCATATTTCGAAAGGCGCCAGATTAACAGTCTGGCGCCTTTGCTTTAAAGGCTTCACCCGCGGATGTGGTGGAATTGGTAGACACACTGGATTTAGGTTCCAGCGCCGCGAGGCGTAAGAGTTCGAGTCTCTTCATCCGCACCAATTAAAGCTTCACTCAGGCTGTTGGCCTGGCTGGAGCTTGATAAAGAAGTTGTTTGGCTTCTTTAACAGGCAATATGGTGGGCGTAGCTCAGTTGGTAGAGCACGGGATTGTGACTCCCGTTGTCGTGGGTTCGATCCCCATCGTCCACCCCATATTTCGAGAGGCGCCAGATTGAAAAGTCTGGCGCCTTTTTTGTTTCAGTGGCCGCCGGTTCCGGGTCGCAGGGGCGGGACGTTTCGTCGTATTTATGTTTCTCGATGATGCTGTCCTGTCCGCCGGTCCTGCTTGCGAGATCGGCTGTCAGGGAGATGATTGGCGACCTCTTCCATATAGGAACGGTCGGCGCAGAGCCCTGGCGTGATTGGTTGTATTTGCCATCGGGGCGAGGTGCATTCGTGCATTCGCACCTATAAATTGCCTGCTGCTTTTTTACCCGTTTTCAGTAGGGTGACTTCTTGAGTTTGACCCACTAGAATGCATGCCCTTGATTCTGGGGTCGGAAACGGCCGGCTAACGTCTGTGCAACGAGGAATATCCATGCAAGTTTCTGTTGAAAATACTACTGCTCTTGAGCGCCGCATGAGCGTCACCGTGCCGGCTGAGCGCATCGAGAGCCAGGTCAACAAGCGTCTGCAGCAGACCGCCCAAAAGGCCAAGATTGCTGGCTTCCGTCCAGGCAAAGTGCCAATGAGCGAAATCAAGCGCCGTTTCGGTGCTGACGCTCGCCAGGAAGCTGTAGGCGACGTGATCCAGTCTTCCTTCTATGAAGCTGTGGTTGAGCAGAAGCTGAACCCGGCTGGTCAGCCTTCGATCGAGCCAAAATCCCTGGAAGCGGGCAAGGACCTGGAATACGTAGCCGTATTCGAAGTGTTCCCTGAGTTCACCGTTGCCGGCTTTGACGGTATCACCGTCGAGCGTCTGAGCGCTGACGTGACTGACGCCGATCTGGACAAGATGCTGGAAATCCTGCGCAAGCAGAGCACCCGTTTCGAAGTGGCCGATCGCGCTGCCCAGAACGAAGACCAGTTGAACATCGATTTCGTCGGCAAGGTCGACGGTGAAGTGTTCGCCGGCGGTTCTGCCAAGGGTACCCAGCTGGTTCTGGGTTCCGGCCGCATGATCCCTGGTTTCGAAGATGGCCTGGTTGGCGCCAAGGCCGGTGAAGAACGCGTTCTGAACCTGACTTTCCCAGAGGATTATCAGAACCTGGACCTGGCTGGCAAAACCGCCGAGTTCACCGTGACCGTCAACACCGTTTCCGAGCCAAAGCTGCCAGAACTGACCGAAGAATTCTTCGCTCAATTCGGCATCAAGGAAACCGGTCTGGAAGGCTTCCGCGCCGAAGTTCGCAAGAACATGGAGCGTGAGCTGCGTCAGGCAATCAAATCCAAGGTCAAGAATCAGGTAATGGACGGTCTGCTGGCCACCAACCCGATCGAAGTGCCAAAGGCGCTGCTGTCCAACGAAGTTGACCGTCTGCGCGTGCAGGCCGTCCAGCAGTTCGGCGGCAACATCAAGCCTGACCAACTGCCGGCCGAGCTGTTCGAAGAGCAAGCCAAGCGTCGCGTAGTGCTGGGTCTGATCGTGGCTGAAGTGGTCAAGCAATTTGACCTCAAGCCAGACGAAGCCCGCGTTCGCGAGATGATTCAGGAAATGGCTTCGGCCTACCAGGAGCCTGAGCAAGTTGTGTCCTGGTACTACAAAAACGACCAGCAACTGAACGAAGTTCGTTCGGTTGTGCTGGAAGAGCAAGTTGTGGATACTGTTCTGCAGAAAGCTAGCGTGACCGACAAATCGGTCTCTTACGAAGAAGCGGTCAAGCCGGTAGAAGCACCACAAGCCGACTGATCACTTTTGCGGTAAGAAGCAAACACCATAAGCCAGCCTTCGTGCTGGCTTATGCGTATTCAAGACATAACTATTTGGGAGTGACTGCAGAGCATGTTCCGTAATTCGTATATTCAGCAGAACTCTGATATCCAGGCCGCAGGTGGCCTGGTCCCGATGGTTGTCGAGCAGTCCGCTCGTGGCGAGCGCGCCTACGACATCTACTCGCGCCTGCTCAAGGAGCGAGTGATCTTTCTGGTTGGTCCGGTAGAGGACTACATGGCCAACCTGATCTGTGCGCAACTGCTGTTCCTTGAAGCGGAAAACCCGGACAAGGACATCCATCTTTATATCAACTCCCCGGGCGGTTCGGTGACGGCGGGCATGTCGATCTACGACACCATGCAGTTCATCAAGCCCAATGTGTCGACCACCTGCATCGGTCAGGCGTGCAGCATGGGCGCGTTCCTGCTGACGGCCGGTGCCCAAGGCAAGCGTTACTGCCTGCCGAACTCGCGTGTGATGATTCACCAGCCACTGGGCGGTTTCCAGGGCCAGGCGTCGGATATCGAAATCCACGCCAAGGAAATCCTCTTCATTCGTGAGCGTCTCAACACGCTGATGGCCAAGCACAGCGGGCGCACGCTTGAAGAAATCGAGCGCGATACCAACCGCGACAATTTCATGAGTGCGGAAGCCGCACGTGAGTACGGGTTGATCGACGAAGTGATCAGTCAGCGCCCTGCTTAAAATAAGCAGCTCAAAATAAGGTTGGTCGGCGGGTCCGATCACCTGCGGGCTTGAAAAAGCCCGCAATAGCCTTCATCTTGTGTTGCAAGCCTATCGGATTTGGATCGAACGAATGACTGACACCCGCAACGGCGAGGACAACGGCAAGCTGCTCTATTGCTCCTTCTGTGGCAAAAGCCAGCATGAAGTGCGCAAATTGATTGCCGGCCCCTCGGTCTTTATCTGCGACGAGTGCGTCGACCTGTGCAATGACATCATCCGCGAGGAGGTGCAGGAAGCACAGGCAGAAAGCAGCGCGCATAAATTGCCTTCGCCTAAAGAAATCAGCGGCATCCTTGATCAGTATGTGATTGGTCAGGAGCGTGCGAAAAAGGTTCTGGCTGTAGCGGTGTACAACCACTACAAGCGCCTGAATCAGCGTGACAAGAAGAATGACGACGTCGAACTCGGCAAGAGCAACATCCTGCTGATCGGCCCGACAGGCTCGGGTAAAACCCTGCTTGCCGAAACACTGGCCCGCTTGCTGAACGTTCCGTTCACCATCGCCGACGCAACCACCCTCACCGAGGCGGGTTACGTGGGTGAAGATGTCGAGAACATCATTCAGAAGCTGCTGCAGAAATGCGATTACGACGTGGAAAAAGCCCAGATGGGCATTGTCTACATCGATGAAATCGACAAGATTTCGCGCAAATCCGACAACCCGTCGATCACCCGGGATGTTTCCGGTGAAGGCGTGCAGCAGGCCCTGCTCAAGTTGATCGAAGGCACGGTCGCTTCCGTTCCGCCTCAAGGTGGTCGCAAGCATCCGCAGCAGGAATTCCTTCAGGTCGACACCCGTAACATCCTGTTCATCTGCGGCGGTGCGTTCTCCGGTCTGGAAAAGGTTATTCAAAACCGTTCCACCAAGGGCGGTATCGGTTTCAACGCGGAAGTGCGCAGCAAGGAAGAAGGCAAGAAAGTCGGTGAGTCCCTGCGTGAAGTCGAGCCTGACGACCTGGTCAAGTTCGGTCTGATCCCGGAATTCGTTGGACGTCTGCCGGTACTTGCGACGCTGGACGAGCTTGACGAGGCTGCGTTGATGCAGATCCTCACCGAGCCGAAAAATGCTCTGACCAAGCAGTATGCCAAGCTGTTCGAGATGGAAGGCGTTGACCTGGAATTCCGTTCCGACGCTCTGAAATCGGTCGCCAAGCGTGCCCTGGAGCGTAAAACCGGTGCCCGTGGCCTGCGTTCGATTCTCGAAGGTGTATTGCTCGACACTATGTATGAAATCCCCTCGCAATCCGAGGTGAGCAAAGTAGTGATCGATGAAAGCGTGATAGAAGGCAAGTCCAAGCCACTGTATATCTATGAAAACAGTGAGCCGACCGCCAAGGCCGCGCCAGACGCTTAAGCGTCGCGCAGCCTGAACAAAGAAGGGGCCTTCGGGCCCCTTTGCTATTTGGGGTTGGCTCGCCGGAACGGCGGCCTGGCTTTTGTAGGAGCTGCCGCAGGCTGCGATCTTTTGACTTTGCTTTTCAAAAGAGCAAGATCAAAAGATCGCAGCCTGCGGCAGCTCCTACAGGGTTATGCGAAGTATCCAGCCCCCTGCAGGCTTCGATCTTAAAAGTCGTTCCTTTATCTGCTTGTTTTTTTCCAGAGCAGCCCCCATCTTGGTTTCAAGCTTACTTCCATCTGTTTACGGCCTTACGGCCGCCGTAGAGGCGAAATCATGAAGACCACCATCGAATTGCCTCTCCTGCCATTGCGTGATGTCGTGGTTTATCCGCACATGGTTATCCCGCTGTTCGTGGGGCGCGAGAAATCCATCGAAGCCCTCGAGGCTGCGATGACGGGTGACAAGCAGATTCTTCTGCTGGCCCAGAGAAACCCGGCTGACGACGATCCTGGTGAAGATGCCCTGTATCGCGTGGGTACGATTGCCACCGTTCTGCAGCTGCTGAAGCTGCCTGACGGCACGGTCAAGGTCCTGGTCGAAGGTGAGCAGCGGGGCGCCGTTGAGCGCTTCAGCGAAGTGGACGGCCACTGCCGTGCCGAAGTCTCCCTGATCGACGAAGTTGACGCACCAGAGCGCGAGTCGGAGGTATTCGTTCGCAGCCTGCTGTCGCAGTTCGAGCAATACGTGCAGTTGGGCAAGAAAGTCCCGGCTGAAGTCCTCTCGTCGCTCAACAGCATCGATGAGCCTGGCCGCCTGGTGGACACCATGGCCGCGCACATGGCCCTGAAGATCGAGCAGAAGCAGGAAATCCTCGAAATCATCGATCTGTCGGCCCGGGTCGAGCACGTTCTGGCGTTGCTCGATGCCGAGATCGACCTGCTGCAAGTCGAAAAACGCATTCGCGGCCGCGTCAAGAAACAAATGGAGCGCAGCCAGCGCGAGTACTACCTGAATGAGCAGATGAAGGCCATTCAGAAAGAGCTCGGCGACAGTGATGAAGGTCACAATGAAGTCGAAGAGCTGAAAAAACGTATCGATGCCGCCGGTCTGCCCAAAGATGCCCTGGCCAAGGCGACGGCCGAACTGAACAAGCTCAAGCAGATGTCACCGATGTCCGCGGAAGCGACCGTGGTGCGATCGTACATCGATTGGCTGGTTCAGGTGCCGTGGAAGGCCCAGAGCAAGGTGCGCCTGGATCTGGCGCGTGCCGAAGACATTCTCGATGCCGACCACTATGGTCTCGAGGAAGTCAAGGAACGCATCCTCGAATACCTCGCCGTGCAAAAACGCGTGAAGAAGATTCGTGGTCCGGTGCTGTGCCTGGTCGGTCCTCCAGGGGTCGGTAAAACGTCCCTGGCGGAGTCGATTGCGCATGCCACCAACCGCAAGTTCGTACGCATGGCCCTCGGCGGCGTGCGTGACGAGGCGGAAATTCGTGGTCATCGCCGTACTTACATCGGTTCGATGCCAGGAAGATTGATTCAAAAGATGACAAAAGTGGGCGTGCGCAACCCGCTGTTCCTGCTCGACGAAATCGACAAAATGGGCAGCGACATGCGCGGCGATCCGGCATCGGCGTTGCTGGAAGTGCTCGATCCCGAGCAGAACCACAATTTCAACGATCACTATCTGGAAGTCGATTACGACCTGTCCGATGTGATGTTCCTGTGCACCTCGAACTCGATGAACATTCCGCCGGCGCTGCTCGACCGGATGGAAGTGATCCGTCTGCCGGGCTACACCGAAGACGAGAAGATCAACATCGCCGTGAAGTACCTTTCGCCGAAGCAGATCACTGCCAACGGTTTGAAAAAAGGCGAGCTGGAATTCGACGCCGAAGCGATTCGCGACATCATTCGCTACTACACCCGTGAAGCCGGTGTGCGTGGCCTTGAGCGGCAGATTGCCAAGGTTTGCCGCAAGGCCGTCAAGGAACATGCGCTGGAAAAACGCTTCTCGGTGAAGGTCACCGCAGACATGCTGGAGCACTTCCTGGGCGTGCGTAAATTCCGCTATGGCCTGGCCGAGCAGCAGGATCAGATCGGCCAGGTGACCGGGTTGGCGTGGACTCAGGTGGGTGGCGAACTGCTGACCATCGAAGCCGCTGTGGTACCGGGTAAGGGCCAGTTGATCAAGACCGGTTCTCTGGGTGATGTGATGGTCGAGTCGATCACGGCCGCGTTGACCGTTGTTCGCAGTCGGGCGAAGAGCCTGGGCATTCCCCTGGACTTCCATGAGAAGCGCGACACGCACATCCATATGCCGGAAGGGGCGACCCCGAAAGACGGCCCTAGCGCTGGCGTGGGCATGTGCACGGCCCTGGTTTCGGCATTGACCGGCATTCCGGTGCGCGCGGATGTCGCCATGACCGGTGAAATCACCTTGCGTGGCCAGGTGCTGGCCATTGGCGGCTTGAAAGAAAAACTGCTGGCGGCACATCGTGGCGGAATCAAGACGGTGATCATTCCTGAAGAGAATGTGCGCGATCTCAAAGAGATTCCGGACAATATCAAGCAGGATCTACAGATTAAACCGGTTAAATGGATTGACGAGGTCCTGCAAATTGCGTTGCAATACGCGCCGGAGCCCTTGCCGGACGTGGCTCCGGAGATAGTCGCGAAGGATGAGAAACGCGACGCGGATTCTAAGGAAAGAATTAGCACGCATTAGTACGTATTTGCCTGGGGGGCTTCCTTGACAGTTTTTTAGAGCCCTTGTTATAAAGCGGCTCTTAAGTGTCTGTAGGCCATTCAGCACTCGTTTTTGCTTTCACCAAAAAAACTTAGAATCATACTCAAATAGATATAAGGGGACTTAGAGTGAACAAGTCGGAACTGATTGATGCTATCGCTGCATCCGCTGATATCCCGAAAGCTGCTGCTGGCCGTGCGCTGGACGCTGTAATCGAATCCGTCACTGGCGCTCTCAAGGCTGGCGACTCTGTTGTTCTGGTTGGTTTCGGTACCTTCTCCGTAACCGATCGTCCAGCTCGCATCGGTCGTAACCCACAGACCGGTAAGACGCTGGAAATCGCAGCAGCCAAAAAACCAGGTTTCAAAGCCGGTAAAGCACTGAAAGAAGCTGTCAACTAAGTTCGATTCAGGTTTTTACCCATCCGGGTCGGGGTCATGCCTGACTTGGCAGCGGAGCGGCAGTCCTGACTGCAGGTCGCCGGTTCAAGACACCAAGGGTCGCCAGTTCGAGTCCTTGATCCGCTCCGCCAGTTACGAGAAGGCGCATCCTCGGATGCGCCTTTCTTCTATCCGGATTCTACCCACGCTCCACGGTTGCCTAATTTTGAAGTTCAACCGTTTCTGGGGGACGCATGCTGCAGAATATCAGGGACAATTCACAAGGCTGGATTGCCAAGACTATTATCGGGGTCATCGTTGCGCTGATGGCCTTGACCGGTTTCGACGCCATTTTTCAGGCCACGACGAGCAAGAATGAAGCGGCGAAGGTCAATGGTGAAGAAATCAGCCAGAACGAGCTGAGCCAGGCGGTCGATATGCAACGCCGCCAGCTCATGCAACAGCTGGGCAAGGATTTCGATGCTTCCTTGCTGGACGAAAAAATGTTGCGCGAATCGGCTCTGAAGGGCCTGATCGATCGCAAGCTGCTGCTGCAAGGCGCAGAACAATCGAAGTTTGCCTTTTCCGAAGCGGCACTTGATCAGGTCATCCTGCAAACACCGGAATTTCAGGTTGATGGCAAGTTCAGCTCCGAGCGTTTCGATCAGGTTATTCGCCAGCTTGGCTATACCCGCATGCAATTCCGCCAGATGCTGGCTCAGGAAATGCTGATTGGCCAGCTGCGTGCCGGTCTGGCCGGTAGCGGTTTCGTGACCGATGCGCAGGTGCTGGCATTTGCCCGTCTGGAAAAACAGACCCGCGATTTCGCTTCGCTGAACATCAAGGCTGACCCGTCGGCTGTGAAGCTAACCGACGAAGAGGTCAAGGCCTATTACGACGAACACGCCAGGGAATTCATGACGCCGGATCAGGTGGTCATCGATTACCTCGAGTTGAAGAAGGCTTCCTTCTTCGACCAGGTCAGTGTCAACGACGAAGACCTGCAAGCGGCCTATCAGAAAGAAATCGCGAACCTGTCCGAGCAACGCCGGGCTGCGCACATTCTGATTGAAGTGAACGACAAGACCACCGAGGCGCAAGCCAAGGCGAAGATCGAAGAGATCCAGGCCCGTCTGGCCAAGGGTGAGCAGTTCGAGGCGCTGGCCAAGGAGTTCTCCCAGGATCCGGGTTCGGCAAACAACGGCGGTGACCTGGGTTATGCCGGTCCTGGCGTCTACGATCCTGCGTTCGAAAAAGCCCTGTATTCGTTGGCCAAGGATCAGGTTTCGGCGCCGGTTCGCACTGACTTCGGTTTCCACCTGATCAAGCTGTTGGGTGTGGAAGCACCTGAAGTGCCAACCTTCGCCAGCTTGAAAGACAAACTGACCCGCGCGCTGAAAACCCAGCAGGTCGAGCAGCGTTTCGTTGAGGCAAGCAAGCAACTGGAAGACGCCTCGTTCGAAGCGTCCGATCTGGCTCAACCGGCGCAGGACCTGAAACTAACCGTACAGACGTCCAAGCCGTTCGGCCGTGAAGGCGGTGAGGGTATTGCAGCCAACCGTGCCGTGATCACTGCCGCGTTCAGCCCGGAAGTCCTGGATGAGGGTGCGAACAGCACCGCCATCGAGCTCGATCCGGAAACCGTGGTCGTGTTGCGTGCCAAGGAGCACCTGAAGCCTTCGCAGCTGCCGCTGGAAAGCGTTGATGCGGCCATCCGCGGGCAATTGGCCAAGGAGCACGCCAGCGCCGATGCCAAGACCAAGGCTGACGCCTTGATCGCCAACCTGCGCGATGGCAAGACCCCGCTGGATCAGGCCGTCGACGGCCAGGCCTGGAAAGTCACCGAGGCGGCGACTCGCGCTCAGGAAGGGGTTGATCCTGCTGTGCTGCAAGCGCTGTTCCGCATGGCGAAGCCTGTGGCCAAGGACAAGCCGACCTTCACCAGCGTGACGCTGGCGGATGGCAGCCTGATGATCGTGCGCCTCAATGGCGTGAACGAAGCCGCGGCGCCTACCGATGAAGAGAAAGCGCAGTATCGTCGCTACCTCGCATCGCGCATCGGCCAGCAAGACTTTGCGGCGTATCGCAAGCAGCTGGAAAGCCAGGCGGATATCAAGAAGTATTGATGCCTGACCAGGTTTAGCGCGACACAGCAGACCCCGGCCGAAACGCCGGGGTCTTTTCGTTTGGCCGTACGTCATTTGCCGCGGTGACTTTTACACAAAACCGCGGTCAATCAGCCTGTAACCGTTTTAAGACACGATCGATGCTCCGCTAAGCATCGATCTGTTGCACAATACGCCCCGAACCGTTTTCCTCAGGATGTTCAATGTTTAAATCACTTCCCATGCGGGTTGTCGGGCTGGCAGCCGTGCTCGTCACAGCGGCTGGTTGTTCATCGAACAAAAGCGCCATCTACGAGCATGAGAACTTCGACGATTCCGGCACCTTTTCCCGTAACTATCCGGTCACCGATATCCAGAGCTGTGAAGCCGCCCGCCGCGCCTTGCTCAGCCAGGGTTACATCATCACCAGCAACGACCCGAAGCTGGTCAGCGGTCACAAGAGCTTCCAGCAGACCGGCGAGAACCACATGGAGATCAGCTTCAGTGTGGTTTGTGCCGATGACGGTAGCGAAGGGCACCACGCGACCATGTTCGCCAACGCCCTGCAGGATCGTTATGCGCTGAAGAAAACCAACAACTCCGCCAGTCTTGGTGTGGGTGTGCTGGGCTCGGTGTCGATGCCGATCGGCTCATCTGACGACTCGATGGTCAAGGTCGCCAGCGAAACCGTCTCGTCTGCCAAGTTCTACGAGCGTTTCTTTGCGCTGGTCGAGCTGTTCCTGCCGCCGGAAGCGAAAAAGGCTGCGCACATCACCGAAAAGCCGAAAACAGACCTGGGCATGCCTGAAGCCAAAGCGGCACCGGCTCCTCTGGCGCCCGCCGCGACCACTGCACCGACCGCAGAACCAACCCCGGTGACTCCGGCACCGGCTCCAGTGGAACTCGCTCCAGCGGCCTCTGAGCCGGTCATGCCGCCGCCTGAGGCGGCACCGATTACCCCGGTTCAGAACATGGATCCGGCACCGTCGGTAGAAACCATCACGCCACCGACAAATCCAACCGACATGCCGCCGCCGAGCGAGGCGATTCCGGCGATGCCTGTCACCGGCCAGTGATTGTTCGCGTTACGGGATCGGCCAACGAGTCACGATCCCGAAGCGAGCGCATGGATTGATCCGCGTCAAACAAGGCCGCTGTCCTGCGGCCTCCCGCGAAAAAAACCAATGATAAATTCCTGACCAGCTGCTACGTTTTATTCAGTAGCGACGGAGTGTCGTGTCCGCGTCATTTTTCCTTCACGCGGGCACTTTATGCTCAAGGGGCTGGTCATTTATTCAAGCGTTTTCAATGCATGTCGGGGGATTCAACAATGGACGATTATCAAGAAGAGCTGCTCGAGTACCAGGCGTTCGAACTGGACCCGCTGGAGCCGGCGGAAGACGCTACCGAGCTGTAGGCATCAGGCGGACTGGCGATGACTGCGGCGAAACTCGCCGGGTGTCTGCCCGTTCCAGCGTTTGAATGCGCGTTGAAACGCTTCGGCTGAGGCAAAGCCCAGCAGGTAGGCGATTTCCCCGAACGCCAGTTCGGTGTCGCGTATGTAGGTCATGGCCAGATCGCGACGGGTTTCATTGAGGATTGCGCGAAATTGCGTGCCTTCCTCGGCAAGTTTGCGGCGCAGGGTCCAGGTGGGCAGCTTCAGGCGTGCCGCCACTTCTTCCAGGTCGGGCTCCCGGCCACCATTGAGCAAGGGACCCAGCAGCGCGATGATGCGTTCTCGCAGGCTGCGGGTGCGTGTCAGTTGTTCCAGCTCCTGCTCACACAGTTGCAGCAAATGCCGCCAGGTGCTCGGGCAATGCTCGGGGTTGCGCTGGGCGAGGCTTGCCAGGCTCAGGCGCAGTTGATTGCGTTCGCTGCCAAACTGGATCGGACAGTCACCCAGGACGTCATAGGCCGCGCGGTAACCGGGTTCGTCGAATTCGATCTCGATACGTTCGGCGCGCAGCGGGATGGGGCTGACACTGGATAATTGCTGCAACCAGCCAGCAATGATCGAATCCACCACGAAACGGTTGTAGGCGTTGTAGGGGCTGATCGAATAGAAACGCAGCCAGGCGCCCTGGGCGTCTTCGTGAAAGCTTGATTGGCCGCGATAATTGGAGCCGTACAAGGCTTCGAAGCGGATCAGGCAGCGCGCGGCTTCACGTACTGTGGGCGCCTGCGCGGCGGTGACCCCTGCGAGGCCGACCTGGCTCAGGCGACTGAGCTGCCCCATGCGCAAGCCAAGGGCCGGGTTGTCGGTCAGTTGAATGGCGCCGTGGCCCAGGCGCATGTAGCGCGGTATTGACAGGCGGGCACCGGCCTCGCTCAGTCGCGCTGCATCGAGGCCGTATTGATCGAGCAGTGGCTGCGGATCGACGCCATGACTGCGCACGGCATCGGCCAGGCTATGAACAAAGCCCACCGACAGGTCGCCGAGGCGCATCGGCTGCGGTTTCATGGCTTACAACCAGAGGTTCAGCAAACGCGCACCCTGGGCGTTGCCGTCGGCAAACTGCTGGCCGTTGCGGCTGAGGAAACTGTGCCCGGCGCTGCCTTGATCCCAGAATTGCCCCCGCAGGAACACGCTCATGCCCGCGACAGCCTGACTGGCCGGTACCCGGGTCGTCAGGGTCAGGCGCTGCCAGGCCTGGCCTTCGCTGACTTCTCCGGGCTTGAGGTTGACCGACGCCGGCTCCGATGCCCCCCTGTAGCCACGCCACGGCTGCTCCCAGGTGCCACGGCCGGGAACAAAGGCCGGTACCGCAACCAGCTGTACGCTCTGGTCGTTGAGCTTGAGGTAGTTTTCCGGGTACCAGCTGTCGTGTCCGATCAATACGCCCAACTTTCCTGCGGGTGTATCCACGACATTGAGCGAGTGTTCGGCGTTCGCCTTGATCCCGTTCTGTTCTGCGAAGAACGGGTGCATCTGGCGCTGGGGCTGGCCGATCGGCAGGCCATCGTTGTTGAACACCACGCTGCTGTTGTAAAGCGCGCCGCGACCGATCTTCAAGGTGCCGTCGATGATGCTTGGTTCGGGCAGCACGATGGAGCCCGCGACCAGCGTCACGTGGAACTCCCTGGCCAATCCACCGAACAATGCCTGGTAGTCTCTGGCCATCGCCTTGGCTTTCATGCGCAGGTGGGCATCGTCCAGACGGTTGCCACCCTCGGCGCTGATCAACGCTTTGGCGAACTTCAGGGGATTGCTCACCGCCAGCCAGTTCATGGCCTCCTTGAGGGTGCTGGCCTGATACAACTCATCCTTTTCGCCGCTGACCATCAACCAGGTACCGACGTGTTCCGGCAACACGACGACGGTCTTGTCGTTCAACAAACCCTGGTCCCGGGCTGCTTGCAGATAGGCCGCGAGTTTGCGGTGTAAACGCTCGGGGCTTTGATAATCGGTAGGAAACAGTTCGGGCTGAATGCCCAGCAGATTACCGCGATCGGCAGGCGTACCCTGGTCGACAGCCAGGTTGATCCGCAGGTCCGAAAGGTAGTGACCCACCGGCCGGTCTGCGGCCCACATTGCGTAGGTCGTGAGGGCGGCGAGCAACGCCATGGAAAATGTCAGATACAAAAGTTTGCGCATGGGGACACAGTTTACAGCCTGGAGCCGGGTGTGGCTTTTGATTTGGAACCGGATCGAGCATAAAGGGAATCAAGGGCCAGGTGGGTAAATTTCAACGCTGACGGTTTTTTGCTGTCGGCGGCCTTTCTGCATCGATAGGCAGCAATGAATGACCGGGTTAAACGCCAGGGGAATTGACGGGGAGGGGGGCACCGGTCAGCCACCCTTTTGCTCGTCCGGCCGGCAGGTGAACGTTAGTTGGTGACCAGCAGTTCCGGGCCGAGGTAATCGTTGATCTGGTTGATATCGTCGTCGCCCAGGCTGCCCACCGAAGAGGCCAGGCGCAGACGCGACAGTAAATAGCGCACTTTGGCCTCGAACAGATCGTGACGTGCAACAAAGAGCAGTTCTTCGGCATTGAGGACGTCCGAGTTGGTGCTGGTGCCGCCTTCCTTGAAACCCTTGCGTGTCGATAACAGTGAGCGTTCGTTGGACACTACGGCCTTCTCCAGGGCGTGAATGCGTTTGGCGCCACTCAGTATGCCTTGATACTCACGGGTGGTTCCGGTGATGACTTCCTGACGCGCGGCGTCAAGCTCATCCAGGGCCTTGTCGCTATTGGCACTGGCTTGGCGTGTCAACGCGCTGACGCCGCCACCGCTGTACAGCGGGATATTGACTTCCAGCCCGATCGAGCCGTAGTGGTTGCGTTGGTTCAGTTCGGAAAGTGATTGGCTTTCACCCGCGGTGTAGCCGGCAATGAAATCCAGTGTTGGCCAGTGGCCGGCGCTGGCACGCTTCACTTCTTCTGCGGCAAGGTCGCGGCTATAGCGGCGCGCATGGATCAGCGGGCTGTCGGTCTGGGCTTTGACCAACCAGTCCTGCAGGTTGCTCGGCAGCAGCGGCGGTGTGTCGAAACTCGGACGCAAGGTGGTCATGGATTCCGGAGTTTCACCGATGTATTCCTCAAGCTTGGCGCGCGCGTTGACCAGGTTGTCCTGCGCTTCGATCAGTTCGGCTTCGGCGAGGTCGCGGCGGGCGGCCGACTCGTCGATGTCGGTGACGGTGCCTGCGCCCAACTCCATGCGCCGTTTCGCCGAGGCGAGTTGTTCATCAAAGGCGTTCAGTTTGGACTTGGCCAGGGTGATGGTTTCGCTGGCCAGGAGCACGTCGAAATAGCTTTCGGCCAAGCGCACCGCGGCGTCCTGGGTCTTGGCATCGAATACCGCGTTGCTGTAGTCGGCACGCTGTTGGCCCTGGCGGTACTCGGCCATCTTCTGTTTGTTGAACAGCGGCTGGCGCAGGCGCACATTGGCGCCCTTGGAGTCGTAGTGGAGATCTCTGTCGATGCCGCTCTGGCTTTGGGAGCCGTTGACCTTGTTGTCGTAGGCCGAGGCATTGATCTGCGGTAGCAGGCCGGCCTTGCCGATGGCGCGGTTTTCGCCGCCGGCTTCTTTTTCATGCACGGCGGCCTGGTAGATCGGGCCCTGGTACTGCAACAGGTCCCAAGCTTGTTTGAGGTCCATGGCGTCAGCCGGCAGGGCCAACCCCAGCAGGCAGAAGAGCAGGCAATGACGTTCCATTTCATTGTTCCTTGAATGAGCTGTCCACACGTTCGAGCATTGGTTTAAGAAGATAGCTCATCAAGTTGCGTTCGCCCGTCTTGATGGTCACGCTGGCGGGCATGCCGGGGCGAATGTGATTGGTGCCAAGCAGGTTCATGCCGTCGGGTGTGACTTCCACCTGGGCCAGATAGAAGGGTTGCTTGCTTTCCTCGTCCATCAGGCGGTCGGCGGAGATGGTCAGCACCCGGCCTGGAATGTTGGGCGTCCTGGCATGGTTGAAGGCCGGGAAGGAAATGTCCACGGGCAGGCCGGGGACCATCTTGTCGATGGCCTGCACGGGAATCATCGCGTCGACCTGCAGCGGTTCGTTGAGCGGAACGATTTCCATGATTTTGAAGCCGGGCTGAATGACCCCGCCGACGGTGGCAATGCTCAGGCCCTGGACCATGCCATCGATTGGCGAGCGAATCACCGTGTGGGTCACTTCATAGTCAAGCGCGCGCAGGCGGTCGGCCAGGGTAGTGTTTTCCTTGGCGGTTTCAGTCAGCTGCGATTCGACTTCCTTGAGGTAATCGTGCTGGCGCTGCAGGATGCGCAGCTTGATTTCAGTGGTCTGGCTACGCACACGGGCGATGTTGTTGAGGTTCTCGGCCTGGCCGGCGGACAGGTCGGCGTTGCTGCGCTCCAGCTCGAGCAGGCGGTTGCGCGGCACATAGCCTTCAGCCGACAGCACGCGGGTACCTTGCAGTTCCTGGTTGAGGAAACCGATCTGCGAGGCGCGGGCACTGTAGACCTGCTGCAGGCCCTTGAGCTGCACTGCCGATGCTGCCAGGTTCTCCTGCAGGATGCTGATTTCGCCAGCGAGTCCGGCGCGGCGGGTGTCCAGCAGGCGCTGCTGCAGGTCCATGGCGGCCTCCAGGCGGTAGTCACCCTTGAAGCGTTTGAGCAGCTCAGGATCGTAGGTCACCACATCGCGACCGTCCCGTTCCGCTTCCAGGCGGTTTTCCACGGTCTTGCTGACGATGTACTGGGCGCTGATCGCACCTTCTTCGGCAGTGGCCCGCAATGAATCGAGGCGGACCACTTCCTGTCCTTTTTTCACTAAATCGCCTTCGCGAACGAGAATGGCCTCCACGGTACCGCCGGTGAGGTGCTGTACGGCTTTGCGATTGTTGGTGACTTTGACCGTGCCGGTCGCGACCACGCCGGCATCCAGCGGTGCCAGCCAGGACCACAGGAGGAAGCCGCCGAAGCCGGCGATCACCAGCCACACGCCCCATCGCGCGGGTCTGCCGACGTCCAGATCCACCATGCTGCGGGGATCGGCAGGAATCATCTCGGTATGTTGGCTCATTTGCATGATCGGTCACTCCCGTGCTTTGACGGAGGCCAGCGGAGTCGAGGCGCCTGCAGGCATCACACTGGCCTTGCGCAGCGCTGCGAATACTTCATCGCGCGTGCCGAGCATCTGCACGCCGCCGTCACGCAGCATCAGCACCTTGTCGACGGCGCAGAGTACGTTGGGACGGTGGGAAATCAGGACCACGGTGGCGCCACGGCCCTTGAGTTCGGCCAGCGCATCGACCAGGGCCTTTTCGCCGACGTCATCGAGGTTGGCGTTCGGCTCATCCAGCACGATCAGATTGGGCTCGCCATACAGTGCGCGGGCCAAGGCAATGCGCTGCTTCTGGCCACCTGAAAGCGGACTGCCATCGGTGCCCAGGCGGGTGTCATAACCCTGCGGAAAACGCAGGATCATCTCGTGCACCCCAGTGATCTTGGCGGCGCGGATGACCGCTTCGCTGTCCACTTCACCAAAGCGCGCAATGTTGTCGGCGATGTTGCCCTCGAACAGCTCGACGTCCTGTGGCAGGTAGCCGAGCCAGGGGCCCAGTTCGCCTTTGTTCCAGGTGAATATGTCCGCGCCGTCCAGGCGCACCTTGCCGGCCTGCGCCGGCCAGACCCCGACCAGCAGGCGGGCGAGGGTGGATTTGCCCGAGGCGGACGGGCCAATGATGCCAAGGCTTTCACCGGGGACCAGGCTGAAGCCCACGCCGCGCAGAATCGTGTTGTTGGTACCAGGGGCACCGGCATACACATTCTCCACCGCCAGCATGCCCTGCGGCCGCTGCAGCGACATGCTCGGTGGCCGGCGCGGATAGTCGTGCAGCATTTCGTTGAGCCGGGCCCAGGCCGAGCGGCAACCTAGCAGTTGCTTCCACGAGGCGATGACTTGTTCCACCGGACCCAGTGCACGGCCGGTGAGGATCGAGCAGGCAATCATCATCCCCGGGGTGATCTTGCCTTCGATCGCCAGCAGCGCGCCGGCGCCGAGGATCAGTGACTGCAGCGTGATACGCACAAAGCGCCCGGTGCTGCTGATCAAGGCGGCGCGGTCTGAGGCCAGGGTCTGCATTTCCAGAATGCGCAAATGGCTTTGGAACCAGCGCTTGCTGATCGACGGCAGCATGCCCATGGCCTCGATGACTTCGGCATTGCGCAGGTTGTTGTTGGCGTATTGGGCGGAGGACATCGCGGCCTGATTGGCTTCGGCCAGCGGTTTCTGCGTCGCCTTTTCAGTGAGATAAGCCAGGCCCATCAGAATCAGGGAGCCGATCAGCGTGAGCAGTCCGAGCAGCGGGTGGATCAGATAGGCGACCAGCAGGTAGATCGGCGTCCACGGTGCATCGAAGAAGGCAAACAGGGAATTGCCGGTGACGAACTGGCGAACCTGGGAGAGGTCTTGCAGGGCTTGGGCCGGATTACCCCCGGCGCGGCTCAGGTTGCGTTCGAATGCCGCGTTGAAAATGCGTCGGTTGAGTTCCATGTCGAGGCAGTTGCCGACCCGGATCAGCACTTTGGTGCGGACCATTTCCAATGTGGACATCAGCAAGAAAAGACCCACCACCAGCACAGTCAGCATCGTCAGTGTCGTGACGTTGCGACTGACCAGGGCTCGATCATAGACCTGCAGCATATAAACGGCTGGCGTCAACATCATGACGTTTATGACGCCGCTGAACGCCGCCAGCATGTAAAAGCTGCGGCGCATGCGAAAAAGGGCGTCGGCCAGTTCGGAACGGATGCTCGACTGCTTGGGCATGGTGATCCTCCCACTTCGAAAAGGCGGTTGCCCTTGGGGCGCAACAGCTAACAGTAAATGTAGTCCCTTAAACGACTTATGCACGCGCAGGCTGGTCGCTCTGTGGATGGCGAGTCTTCCGAAATCTCTGCGTTGCTCCCTTATGCAGCAGCGTAGGTCGCGCTGAAACACTCCGAAATAACATTTCGCTCTATACCTGCACTCAACTTTCTATATGTCTTTTAAAAACAGCTAGTTGTGATCACCAAACACCAGTCGTCTGTTTTAACGACGTAATATTGACAAAGATTTGCTATGGAACTTTAGTCTTAGTTATCGGGGGGGCCGCCCGCCTGAAGCTTGTCATCGTTTTGGCAACGCAAGGCGCGGTGATTTCCCGGAAGGAGCAGAGCATGTCGATCATTGCGTTCTTTTGCAGAGTGAAGGGGCTTTCCAGCAAGTTTGCCTTTACCTCCTGTTTCCATGGCCCGCCCAGGGCGCGTACTCGCTCTGCCTGACCGTTCGGCGAGCCATTCACTACGCGAATTCCAGGCGCGTATCCCGGGTCCCGGGTAACGCCAGCTCTCTCGCTAGAAAACAAGACCAACAAACTGCACAAGCCAGCACGTGACTTGGCGCGGATGGACCTTCTCGTCCCGCGCCTTTACCCAGACAGATCGAGGGCAATCCAAAATGGCCAATTTCAACAAGTCGGACCTGGAATTCATCCTCAAGCAAATCTTCATCGCTGAAGCGAATGCCGACGGCGCCAGCCTCATTGATTTGCTTCCCAATACTCAGGTGCCGTTCGGCCTGCGTACCGTCGATGGCAGCTTCAATAACCTGCTCACCGGCCAGAGTGAATTTGGCGCCGCGGACAACGCCTTCCCGCGTCTGCTTGATCCTTCCTTTCTATCGCCGGCATACGCCGGGACCGGGACGGTGATCGACCCGCAACCGCGGATTATCAGTAACCTGATCGTCGACCAGACCGCCAACAACCCGGCGGCCTATGCCGCAGCTTTCGACCCGGGCCTGGACGGTGTGCTCAACTTCGGCACGGCGGGTAATGATGACGTACTCAAGGATGGCGTGCAGATTGTCAGCAGCCCAGGGCTGGATGGGGTGTTTGGCACGGCCGATGACAAGGACGTGTTCTTCATGCCCAACGTGTCGCCGGACGTCGGCCTGACCGCCAGTTTCAACTCGTGGATGACCTTCTTCGGACAGTTCTTCGACCACGGTCTCGACCTGGTCTCCAAGAGCGCTACCGACGTCGTGTTTATTCCGCTGCAGCCGGACGATCCATTGTTCGTACCGGGCAGCTCGACCAACTTCATGGTGCTGTCACGTGCCGTGCGTACCGCGGGCGCGGACGGAGTAATTGGCACTGCCGATGATGGCCAGCCCAACACCACTTCGCCGTTCGTGGACCAGAGCCAGACCTACAGCTCGCACCCGTCGCATCAGGTGTTCCTGCGTGAGTACGTTCTCAACGCCGCAGGCGATCCTGTTGCAACAGGACGCTTGATTACCAACCGCGATCTCGGCGCCGATGGCGTATTCGGCACTGCCGATGATGGCGCCGGTGATGGGATGGCGACCTGGAAGGTGGTCAAGGCCCAGGCCCGTGACATGCTCGGCATCGACCTGACTGACGCCGATGTGCATAACGTTCCGCTGCTGGCAACCGATGCTTACGGCAACTTCATCCGTGGGCCGAACGGCATGCCGCAAGTGGTGATTCGCATCAGCAACGGTGCCGACGGCATCGCCGGGACGGCTGATGACGTCACTCAACTGGTCGAAGGCAACCGGGCTGCTCCAATCAGTCTGGCCAACGCCGTGAGTACCGGGCACGCCTTCCTCGACGACATTGCCCACAATGCCGCGCCGGTCGTCGTCGGCGGGGTTCTGCAGGCGGATGCCGACATCGCTGTCGGCAATGCGCAGCCCGTTGGCCCGACCGGTAACAACCTGACCTATGACAACGAACTGCTCGACGCCCACTACATCGCCGGCGACGGCAGGGTCAACGAGAACATCGGCCTGACCACCGTGCACCATGTGTTCCACTCCGAGCACAACCGGCTGGTCCAGCAGTCCAAGGACACCATCCTTGCCTCCGGTGACCTGGCCTTCCTCAATGAATGGCTGGCTGACGACGTGACCGCGATACCGACTACACCTGCCGGGATCGCTGCACTGGTGTGGGACGGCGAACGCCTGTTCCAGGCCGCCAAGTTCGGCACCGAGATGCAGTATCAGCACCTGGTGTTCGAAGAGTTCGCGCGGACCGTTCAGCCGCAGATTGACGAATTCCTTGCACCCAACGGTTATGACACCTCGATCAACCCGGCAATCCTCGCCGAGTTCGCCCACGTGGTGTACCGCTTCGGCCACTCGATGTTGACCGAGACCGTCGATCGCTTTGACCCTGCGTTCAATCCGTTGCTCACTGACCCGGCTAATCCAGACTCGCAAATGGGGCTGATCGCGGCCTTCCTCAACCCGCTGGCGTTCGCCGGTAGCGGCGTGACTGCGGACGAGGCGGCAGGGGCGATCATTCGCGGTGTGACCCGCCAGGTCGGCAATGAGATCGATGAGTTCGTCACCGAAGCGTTGCGCAACAACCTGCTTGGCCTGCCGCTCGATTTGCCGGCCCTGAACCTGGCGCGTGGTCGCGACACTGGCATTCCCACCTTGAATGAGGCGCGGCGTGAGTTCTATGCCTCAACCGGTGACAGCCAACTCAAGCCATACATCAGTTGGGCTGACCTGGCGGACAGCCTCAAGCACCCCGAGTCACTGGTCAACTTCATCGCGGCCTTTGGTACGCATAGCACGATCACGGCGGCGACCACGCTGGCAGACAAACGCGCTGCAGCCATGGCGCTGGTACTCGGTGGTGCGGGTTCGCCGGCTGACCGCCTGGACTTCCTCAACAGCACCGGTGCCTATGCCAACGTAACGACGGCCGGCAGGGACGGGATACTGGGTACTGCAGATGACCAGACAGGTGTGACGATCACTGGCGTCGACGACATCGACTTCTGGGTCGGCGGCCTCGCCGAACAGAAAATGCCGTTCGGCGGCATGCTCGGCTCGACGTTCAACTTCGTGTTTGAAACCCAGATGGAAGCGTTGCAGAACGGCGACCGCTTCTACTACCTGTCGCGTACCGCGGGCCTGAACTTCGGCACTGAGCTTGAGAACAACTCCTTTGCCAAGCTGATCATGCTCAATAGCGATGTCACCCACCTGTCGAACACCGTGTTCCTGACGCCGACGTTCACCCTCGAGGTGAATCAGGCCAATCAGTTCACCGGCCTGGGTGTAGCCGGCCGCGATGATCCGACAGGCGGCATCATGATCAACGGCGTGGAAGTCGTATCGCTGGTGATTCGTGACAACCCCGACACTGTCGGTCCGGACACCAATTATCTGCAGTACACCGGTGAAGACCATGTCGTCATGGGTGGCACCGCCGGTAATGACATCATCATCTCCGGTGACGGCGATGACACCCTTTACGGCGATGGCGGCAATGACCGCCTCGAAGGCGGTGCCGGGAACGATGCGGTACTGGGCGGCGCGGGCGATGACATCATCTCCGACTCGTTTGGCGACAACCGTCTTGAAGGTAATGCCGGTAACGATGTGATCGTGGCTGGCAGCATGCTGGCTGCTGGCAACCTGATCCTGGGGGGCGATGGCCAGGACTTCATCATCACCACCGAAGACATCAGCACCACCTTCGGCGGCCAGGGTGACGACTTCATTCTCGGTGCCAAGACCAACCTGCCACCAACCGGTAACGAAGGTGATGACTGGATCGAGAAGGGCACCCAGGACGGAGCACCTGGCGATAACTTCTCGCCATTGCTCAATGACGATGTGATCGGTAACGACATCTTTGTCGGCGGCGGTGGCTTCGACGAAATGATCGGCGAAGGTGGCGACGACATCTTTGTCGGCAGCGATGCCCAGGACAAGATGGACGGCATGTCCGGTTTCGACTGGATCACCTACAAGAACGACAATGTCGGTGTGACCGCTGACCTGAGGCTGGCCGCGCTGGCGCAGCCACACGGCAATACACCAAACCAGAACGCCGGGGTGTTCAATCCGGTCGGTGCCTCGCCGGCCTCGATTCTCGACCGTTTTGCCGAGGTCGAAGGCTTGTCCGGTTCGAGTTTCGGCGACGTGCTCAAAGGCGATGATGTCGATGCCGACACCATCATCAACCATGGTGGTGCCACGGGCAGTGCGCTGACCAATGTCGCGCTGATCCGCGGACTGGCGCAGTTCCTGGCCGATGCCGGTTTGCCGACCACCGGCTTTGCCACTGGCAACATCATCCTCGGTGGCAATGGCAGTGACCTGATCGAAGGTCGCGGTGGTGATGACCTGATCGACGGCGACAAATGGATCAACGTCAGGATTGCCGTTTATGATCCGGCTGACGTCAACCATACCGGTCCCGAAATCGCCTCCTTCGACAGCATGGTCGATATGATTCCGCTCATGCTGGACGGTACCATTAACCCCGGTCAGCTCAAGGCCGTGCGGGAAATCCTGCCCGGCACCTCGACCGGCGGGGCGGCCTTCGACACCGCCATTTACTCCGGGCTTCAGGACGAGTACACGGTGACCGTCGACGACCGCGGCACCGCCAATCTGGCGGATGACGTCTATACGGTGACAGACAGCGTAGTGGGCCGTGACGGCACCGATACCCTGCTGCATATCGAACGCCTGCAGTTCGCCGATAACCAGCAAGTGCTGGTGCCGGGGCTCAATGCCCAACCGACTGGCAGTCCGACTATCACCGATGGCAACGGCGGCGCGATCGTCGTGGGCGACACGCTGACTGTCAGCGTGGCCGGTCTGCGCGATGCCAACAACGTCACGGCGGGTAATCCGCTGGGCTTGATCAATAGCTCCGTGTCCTACTACTGGCAGTTCGAGGCAACTCCGGGCAGTGGCGTTTTCGAGGACATCATCCTGTTGCCGGCCGGTGACCTGGCGTTCCAGAGTGCCGATGGCACCTCGTTCAAGGTTTCTCCCGACCTTGCCGGGCTGTCGTTGCGGGTCAAGGCGATCTACCAGGATGCCCATGGCACCACTGAAATGATGTTCTCGCAGCCGACCTCCGTGGTGGCTCCGGGCACACCGGTCGTACCGACAGCGCCAGTACCGGTCGTGGATGCCACCGCCGGTGGCGCAGGCCTGCACATGGTCCGCTCTGACCTCAACTTCATTCTTGACCAGATCAAGATTGCCGAGGCTGAAGCGTCCGGTCAGGACATCCTCTCGCTGATCCCGAACATTCGCGCGCCATTGGGCCTGCGGGCGGTCGACGGGTCGAACAACAACCTGCTGAACCTCAACGGCAACAATCACACCGAGTTTGGTGCTGCTGACAACGTCTTTCCGCGCTTGACCGATCCGGTCTTCAATCCGGCGGAAGGGGGAACGACGTATGCGAGCAACGGCGGCCTTGTGATTGACTCGCAGCCGCGCACCATCAGTAACCTGATCGTCGACCAGACGTCGAACAACCCGGCGGCCTATGCCACGGCTTTCGACCCGGGTGCGGACGGAGTGCTCAACTTCGGCGCGGTGGGTAACGACGACGTGCTCAAGGATGGCGTTCAGATAGTCGCCAGCCCCGGCATGGATGGTCAGTTCGGTACTGCCGATGATCACGATGTATACCTGTTCGAGAACACCGCGGCGGATGCGGGGCTGTCAGCTCCATTCAACGCCTGGATGACCTTCTTCGGGCAGTTCTTCGACCATGGCCTGGACCTGGTGACCAAAGGCGGCTCGGGCACTGTCTTCATTCCGCTTCAGCCGGATGACCCACTGTTTGTCCCTGGTAGCCCGACCAACTTCATGGTCCTGACCCGCGCGACCAACCAGCCAGGGCCTGATGGGGTTCTCGGCACGGCCGACGACATCCATGAGCACACCAACACCACCACGCCGTTCGTGGACCAGAACCAGACCTACAGCTCGCACCCGTCGCACCAGGTGTTCCTGCGCGGATATGAACTGACCGCCGACGGCCCCGTTGCGACAGGCCGGTTGATCACTAACCGTGACCTTGGGGCGGATGGTACGTTTGGTACTGCTGACGACGTTGAAATCGGTGGCATGGCGACCTGGAAGGTGGTCAAGGCCCAGGCCCGTGACATTCTCGGTATCAATCTGACCGACGCCGATATCGACAGCGGCCCGCTGCTGGCGACTGACGCCTATGGCAATTTCCTCAAAGGGCCGAACGGCTTCCCGCAAATTGTCATTCGGGTCAACAACGGGGCAGACGGCATTGCCGGTACCGCCGACGACGTCACTACGCTTGTTGAAGGCAATCCGGCCAGTCCGGTCAGCCTCGTGAACGCAGTGCGCACGGGGCATGCCTTCCTTAACGACATCGCGCACAACGCCACTCCGGTCGTTGTCGGTGGCGTTCTACTGGCGGACGCTGACACCGATGTCGGCAATGCGCAGCCTGTTGGCCCAGGCGGCAACAACCTGACCTATGACAATGAACTGCTCGATGCTCACTACATCGCTGGCGACGGTCGGGTCAACGAGAACATCGGCCTGACTGCAGTGCATGCGATCTTCCACTCCGAGCACAACCGTCTGGTCCAGCAAACCAAGGACACCGTGCTCGATTCGGGTGACGTGGCCTTCCTCAATGAGTGGCTGCTCAATCCGGTGACCGCATTGCCTGCCACCCAAGCCGAGTTCGATGCGCTGCAGTGGAATGGCGAGCGCTTGTTCCAGGCTGCCAAGTTCGGCACCGAAATGCAGTATCAGCACCTGGTGTTCGAGGAGTTTGCGCGGACTATCCAGCCCCGAGTCGACCTGTTCTTCGCACCGACCCAGGTCTACGACGTCGACCTCGATGCCTCGATCGTCGCCGAGTTTGCCCACACCGTATACCGGTTTGGCCACTCGATGCTGACCGAGACCGTCGATCGCTACGACATCGACTTCAACGTGATAGGCGATCCGGCCAGCGCCAATCCCGATCAGCAAATGGGCTTGATCGCGGCATTCCTCAATCCGCTGGCGTACGCCGCCAGTGGCGTATCGCCAGAGGATGCGACCAGTGCGATCGTACGCGGGGTAACACGGCAAGCCGGTAACGAAATCGACGAGTTCGTCACCGAGGCGCTGCGCAATAACCTGCTCGGTCTGCCGCTTGACCTGCCGGCGCTCAACATTGCCCGTGGCCGCGATGTGGGGATTCCCTCGCTCAACGCGATCCGCCGCGATATCTACAGCCAAACCGGTGATACCCAACTCAAGCCGTACACCAGCTGGGTCGATCTGGTGCAGTACCTCAAACATCCGGAGTCGTTGATCAACTTCATTGCGGCCTACGGCACGCATGACACGATCACGGCGGCGACCACGCTGGATGGCAAGCGCGCTGCAGCCCTGGCACTGGTCTTCGGTGGTGTGGGTGCGCCGGCTGACCGCCTGGACTTCCTCAACAGCACCGGTGCCTATGCCAACGTGACGCTGCCTGGCAGGGATGGGATAGCGGGCACTGCGGACGACCTGAGAAATGTCACGATCACAGGCGTCGATGCGATCGATCTCTGGATCGGCGGCCTGGCCGAAGCGAAAACCCCGTTCGGCGGAATGCTCGGTTCGACCTTCAACTTCGTGTTCGAGAACCAGATGGAAAAACTGCAGGACGGCGATCGCTTCTACTACCTGGAGCGTACCTCTGGCCTGTCGATGAATGCCGAACTTGAAAGCAACTCGTTCGCCAAGCTGATCATGGCCAACACATCGGCCACTCACTTGCCGGGCCTGGTGTTCTCGGATCCCGGGTTCTACCTGGAAGTGGACCAGGGCAGGCAATTCAACGAAGGCCTGGTCTCCGTTGATCCGCTCGGCCCGAACGGCGAGCAGGTGGTGTTCCGCGACAACCCGCTGACCGTGGGGGCGGACACCAACTACATCCGGTACAACGGTGCCGAGCACATCGTGCTGGGTGGCACCGATAACGACGACATCCTCATTTCCAGTGAAGGTGACGACACGGTCTGGGGCGATGGCGGCAACGATCGCATCGATGGCGGTGACGGCAACGACCAGCTGCGTGGTGGCGTTGGCGACGACATCATCACCGACACCGGTGGCGACGATAACCTCCAGGGTGGCGACGGCAACGACGTACTGCACGGAGGCAACGGCATCAACCTGATCATTGGCGGGTTCGGCAACGACTTCATCGTGACCGGTGAGGACGCCTCCGAAGCCATTGGTGGCCAGGGCAACGACTTCATTCTGGGCAGCAAGGCCAACGAACAGGACATGGGTAACGAAGGCGACGACTGGATCGAGAAGGGCACCTCGGACGGTGCACCTGGCGACAACTTCGACCCGCTCGGCAACGATCCTGTGATCGGTCACGATGTATTCATCGGCGGTAACGAGAACGACAAGTTCAACGGCGAAGGCGGTGACGACATCATGGTCGGCAGTCTCGGCATGGGTGACCGCTATATCGGCGGCTCCGGCTATGACTGGGCGACCTTCAAGGATCTCGCCCAGGGCGTGACCATCGATTACAGCGACCGCTTCTTCGATGTGCCACCGATGCCGGGTTCGGGAGCCTCGGCGCTGGTGCGTTTCGACATCATGGAAGGCCTGTCGGGTTCGTCCCACGGTGACTTCCTGCGCGGTGATAACGAAGATGCGACATCGCTACCCACTGCAGGTGCAACCGGCAGTGTGCTGACCAACATCAGCCTGATCGACGGCCTGGCGGGTCTGTTGCCAGCCGGCGCGACGTTCTTCGACGGTGGCAACATCATTCTCGGTGGCAGCGGCAGCGACCTCATCGAAGGTCGCGGTGGTGACGACATCATCGATGGTGACAAGTGGCTGAACGTGCGCATCAGCGTACGGGCGAACGCTGATGGCTCTGGCGCGGAAATCGCCAGCTTCAACAGCATGGAACCGCTGGTACCGTTTATGCTGAACGGCACTTACAACCCGGGGCAATTGGTCATCGTGCGGGAGATTCTGACCGGCACTGACAACTTCGACACTGCGGTGTATTCCGGCAATGCGTCGGAGTACAGCGTCACCCTCGACGGCAATGCCGTCATCGTGACCGACCTGGTGGCGGGCCGTGATGGCGTGGATCGCCTGACGGGCATCGAGCGTCTGCAGTTTGCTGACCAGGCGCAGACGTCCGGCGTCGGCACCGCCGTGAACAGCGGGCCTGTGGGTCGTCTGGCGATCCTCGATGCTACCACCGGTGCACGTGAGGATACGCCTGTCGCCGGGCAGCTGTTGCGCGTTAGCGATCGGTCATTACGCGACGCAAACAGTGTGAGTGCGGCCAACCCGACCGGTGCGGTTACCGGTCCGGTGTCTTACTACTGGCAGGTCGAAAACATCCCGGGTTCGGGCGTCTTTGAAGACATCACCTTTATCGCCGCAGGCGAGGCTTCGCGGGCGATTGGCGAGACCTATCGGGTGGCGGACGATGTCGCCGGTCTGAACATCCGCGTTCGGGCGGTGTATCAGGATGGCAGTGGTACGCTGGAGATCGTCGACTCGTCGGCGAACAACGCACCGACCGCAGGGCCGGGCATCCTCGGGTTTGCGTTTCTGAACGAGGTGCTGACCGCCGACCTCTCGACCATCGTCGATGTCGATGGCCTCAGCAATCCGCAGTTCACCTTCCAGTGGCAGGAAACCAATGGGGTGACCTTCGTCAACATCGCCGGAGCCACTGCCAGCACCTTTGCGCTTGGCCAGGCTCAGGTCGGTGATCAGGTGCGCGTGGTAGTCAGTTACGTGGATGACTTCGGCGTGGCCGAAAGCGTTACGTCCGACGCCACGGCCCCGGTGGCCGCCGGTGAAGTGTTTGTCGGTACCGCCAGTGGCGACCTATGGTTCGGCACGGCAGGCAACGACGTGGCCAGCGGAGGTGATGGCAACGACTTCCTGAACGCCTTGGGCGGCAACGACATCCTCAATGGTGATGCGGGCAATGACATTCTCATCGGCGGTAGTGGTGCCGACACGATGGCCGGCGG